>JBJXGC010000043.1:0-18467 GCA_046154545.1 Dehalococcoidia bacterium
CTCTCCGGCGAGCTCGTCGAGCTGGTCCTCCAGACCGAGCGCGAACTCGCCATTCAGGGGCGGCCCCTCCCGGAAATCGCCCGCCTCCTCGAGGAAGAGTTTCGCCTGCGCGGCATCTCCGGGAATCCGAACGCCATCGAAGCTCCCCTGATCAACGCGGTGCTTCAATGGGAAGACGACTTCCTCGGCTTCGCCGGCATCGCCCGGGCCGAAAGCTGACGAGGGCCGTCGGCCGTCAGCCGCGCGCGGTTCGTCTGTTACACACACCTTGGCGCCTACTTGGCGCCCTCCGCCTCTTGGCGATTCAGCCCCTCGAGCGGCGCACCCCGGGCCGATTGACGGGAGATCGCCCCCAACTGAGACTGGAGTGACCCAACCCTGAGGTGATGCCAGCGCAGCGATTCCGCGACATCAATCGTGAGCACCAACTTCAAGCGCCAGGTCCTTCCCACACTCCAGCGGGAAGGATGACGAGGCGGGGGCAGGATCGAACCACTCGGCGGATGGCCCCCCGGCAGGCACGGCCGCAGGCAGCACACAAACCAGCACGGGTAACCGGCTGACAAAGGTGCGCCAGGTGCCAGGGATTACGCCTCCCTTCCCGCTCACACACGACCAGCTTCGCCCGAACAGTTGGCCCGTCCTCGCGGCGTATGACCGCGCTCGGCGGCGGGCCCAGGAGCATCTGATATGTGTGGCATCGTGGGATACACGGGCCCGAACCCGGCTGCGCCGGTCCTCCTCAGCGCCCTGCACGACCTCGAATACCGGGGCTACGACTCCGCCGGGATCGCGGTCCTCGCGACCGCCGGCGACCGCATCATCGTCGCCAAGCGTGAAGGCAAGATTGCCAACCTCGAGGCGCGCCTCTCTGAAGGCTCTCCCCTCACCGGGACGACCGGCATCGGACACACGCGCTGGGCCACGCACGGCAAGCCCAATGACGCCAACGCCCATCCTCACCTCAGCTGCCACGGCGAAGTCGTTGTGATCCACAACGGCATCGTCGAAAACTACGCCGAGCTGCGCGCCCGGCTGCGGACGGGCGGCCACACCTTCGCCAGCGAGACGGACACCGAGACCATCGCCCACCTCCTGGAGGACGCCCTCGGCGGCGGCGCCTCCCTCTTCGAGGCCCTGCGACAGACCTGCGCCGAACTGGAAGGGTCCCAGGCCGTCCTCGCGATGAGCGCCAGTGAACCGGGCGTCATCGTGGGCGCCCGGCTCGGCAACGCCGGTGGCATTGTGATCGGCTACGGCGAAGGGGAGATGTACCTGGCCAGCGACCTCGCCGCCATCGTCCCCCATACCCGGCGGGTCGCCTTCCTCGCTGACCGGGAGCTGGTGCGCGTTGATCACGATGGCGCCGCCTTCACGCGCCTGGACGGCTCACCCCTCACGCCGGCCGTCCGCACCATCCCCCATGACCCGGTGAGCGCACTCAAAGGCCAGTACCAGCATTTCATGCTCAAGGAGATCATGGAGCAGCCGGAAGCGCTGGCCGATACCATCCGCAGCCTCGTCACCTTCGAGCCGCCGTCGCTCCACCTGGACGACCTCGGCCCGGTCGATGCCGAATTGGCGCGGGTGAAGCGCGTCGTCCTGGTCGGCATGGGCACCTCTCTCCATGCGGCGATGGTCGGCAGGCGCTACGTCGAGGCGCTCGCCGGCGTCCCCGCGGAAGTCGATAACGCCAGCGAGTTCCGCTACCGCGAACCGATCCTCGACACCGACACCCTCCTGATCTCTGTCAGCCAATCGGGCGAGACCGTGGACGTGCTCGAGGCGATGGCGGTGGCGAAGCGGGCGGGTGCGCTCCAGGTGACCATCTGCAACACCGAAGGTGGCCAGACCACCCGGGTGGCTGATGGCACGGTCTATACCCGGGCCGGCCTCGAGCGCGGCGTCGCCAGCACGAAGTGCTTCGTGACCGCCCTGGCCGCGCTCTACTGCCTGGCGCTGCGGCTCGGAGAGGCGAAGGGGGCCTCGCGCGACGCCATAGACGACGGTATCGCCGCCCTCGCCCGGCTCCCCGACGCCGTCGCCCGCGTCCTTGCCGATACAAAGCCGTACCAACGCCTGGCGACCCGGTTCTCCGACTCCACCCATATGCTTTTCCTTGGGCGCGGGCTCGCCTTTCCGGTCGCCATGGAGGGCGCGCTCAAGATGAAGGAGATCAGCTATATCCATGCCGAAGGTTACGCCGCGGGCGAGATGAAGCACGGCCCCATCGCCCTGGTCGACCGCTCGTTTCCAACCGTGGCCGTTGCCACGAAACACGCGCTCCGGTCGAAGCTCATCTCGAACATTGAGCAGGTCCAGGCCCGGGGCGGCCCCGTCATCGCCGTCGTCACCGAAGGGGACAGCGAAATCGCGGCCCTGGCGGCCGAGACGGTCAGTGTCCCCGAAGTGCCGGCCCTGCTCGAACCGATCGTCGCGACCGTGCCTGTCCAGTGTCTCGCCTACTACATCGCCGTCCATCGCGGGTGCGACGTTGACCAGCCCCGTAACCTCGCCAAGACGGTCACCGTAGAATGAACCAGGCAGCGCGGCTGGCGCGGCCGTTCGGCCGTTGTCCGGCAGCGGATCGGGCGGGGTATAATCCCGCTGAGCCATCGTCAGCACCTATGCTGGGCCCGTGGAGGTATAGCGTTCGTGGTTAGCGTGAGTAAGTGCGTCGTCTGGTTCCGAGAAGTCGGCCGCGACGACATTGGCCTTGTGGGCGGTAAGGGTGCGAACCTTGGCGAGCTCACCCGGGCCTCCATCCCTGTACCTCCCGGCTTTGTCGTCACCGCCGATACCTACTTTCACTTCATCGAGGAGAACGGCCTCGAGCCGCTCATCAAGAAGGAACTCTTCGGGCTCAATGTCCACAGCTCCCGTGAGCTGAACGAGCGGGCGCTGCGCATCCGCCAACGCATCATCGAAGCCGCCATGCCGCCCCACATCGCGGCCGATATCCGCGAGGCCTACCGCGAACTGGGCGAGGGCGCAGTCGCCGTCCGCAGCTCGGCCACGGCCGAAGACCTCCCCGAAGCGAGCTTCGCCGGCCAGCAGAGCACGTTCCTCAACGTCGTCGGCGCCGACAACGTTGTCCGGGCCGTCCAGGCCTGTTGGGCGTCGCTCTTCGAAGGCCGGGCCATCTTCTACCGCGAAGAGGCCGGGTACGACCACCTCAAGGTCGGCCTCGCCGTCCCCGTCCAGCGCATGGTCCAGTCCGAAAAGTCGGGCGTGATGTTCACCGTCGAACCCGTGACGTCGGACGCCTCGAAGATCGTCATCGAGGCCGTCTACGGCCTCGGAGAGGGGATCGTCTCCGGCGAGATCTCCCCCGACCTCTACATGGTCCAGAAGGAGTCCCTCCAGCTCATCGACGCCACGGTGGTCCCCCAGGACCGGATGATCGCCCGCTCCGCCGCCTCCGATGGTGCTCACGAGGACGCGAACTCCTGGCAGCCGGTCCCGGATGACCTCGTCGATCGGCAGAAGCTCAGTACCGAGGACATCAAGGAACTCGCCCGCATTGGCCGCGACGTCGAGGCCCACTATGGCGGCCCTCAGGACATCGAATGGGCCTACGAAGGCGGCAAGTTCTACCTCACCCAGGCTCGCCCGGTCACCACCATGCGGGCCGGCGGCCAGGACGAGGACGAGGGCGAGGTCGAAACCGCACCGATACTGGTGACCGGTCAGCCGGCCAGCCCCGGCGTCGGTATCGGACCCGTGCGGATCGTCCTCGACCCCCACAACATCGACATCGTGAAGCAGGGTGACGTCCTCGTCGCCGAGATGACCACCCCCGACTTCGTCCCCGCGATGAAACGGGCCTCGGCCATCGTCACCGAGCGCGGCGGGCGCACCTGTCACGCCGCCATCGTCAGCCGCGAACTCGGCATCCCCTGCGTCGTCGGCGTCGGCAAGGCCACGACAGCGCTCGCCGTCGGACGCGAAGTGACCGTCGATGGCACGCTCGGCAACGTCTACGACGGCCGCGCCGAGGCCCGCCTCGCCTGGGCCGAGCACCAGAAGCAGAAGTACGCCCACGCCGCCACCCTCATGACCAACACCCGGCTCTACGTGAACTTGGCGGAGCCGGAGCTGGCCGAGCGTATCGCCTCCCGCCACGTCGATGGCGTCGGGCTCCTTCGAGCCGAGTTCATCGTCGCTCAGATCGGCGTCCACCCCCGTCAGTTCATGGAGGAAGGCCACCCCGAGGAGTACACACGGCAATTGGCCTCGGGTATCCGTGAGTTCTGCCGCGCCTTCACGCCGCGGCCCGTGGTCTACCGCCTGACCGACTTCAAGACGAACGAGTACGCCAACCTCCGCGGCGGGACGAAGTACGAGGCGAACGAAGAGAACCCGATGATCGGCTTCCGTGGCGCCAGCCGTTATGTCGCTGAACCCGACGTCTTCCAGCTCGAACTCGATGCCATCAAGCAGGTCCGGGCCGAGTACACGAACCTCTATGTGATGGTGCCCTTCGTCCGCACCCCGAGCGAGCTCCGCGGGGTGAAGCGGCTCCTCGCCGAGCAGGGCTTAGTCCGCGGCGAGGACTTCAAGCTCTGGATGATGGTCGAGGTGCCCTCCAACGTGATCATCCTCGACAAGTTCATCGATGTCGGCATCGACGGCATCTCGATCGGCTCGAACGACCTCACCCAGCTCGTCCTCGGCATCGACCGCGACAGCGAGAAGCTGGCCGAGTCGTTCGACGAGCGGAACGAGGCCGTCATGCTCGCCATCCAGACCGCTGTCACGACGGCCCGCCGCCGCGGCATCACCGTCTCGATCTGCGGCCAGGCCCCGAGTGTCTACCCCGAGGTGACGGAGAAGCTGGTCGAGTGGGGCATGACGAGCGTCAGCGTGAGCCCCGACATGATCGACCGCACCCGCGAGATCATCGCCAACGCCGAGGCGAAGCTCGGCCGGACGCCCCAGCAGTTACCTTCCCGGGAAGGGTAAAGCACGCGGCGCGCCCCTCGCGAAGGCCGGACCGGCAGGCGCACCGCCGGCACGCATCTGCGTCGGCGATGCTCAGTGGCGGCTCAGGCCACCGGCGAGGCCGGGCGTGATTCCCATGCGGAACGATCCATACCGCGCTCTGCCGTGAACGCATTGAGTTGCTGGCGGGCAGCGGCTTCAAGGTCGGCGAAGTCACGCATGCCATCCGTCCACTGGGCGACACCCACATTGGCCGATATGAAGACCAGGGAACCGTTGACGCGGGTCTCCAGGCTGCCGAGGGCACGGCCAACGCGCCCGGTGAAGGCGAGGGCCCCTTCGCGTCCGCACTCCCCGAGGAGGAAGGCATAGTGGTCGGTGCTCAGCAGTCCAATCGAGTCCTCGATGCGCATCACCGAAAGCAAGGCCTGCGCGACCTTGATGCGGACGTCCCCGATCTCCTCCGAAGCAGGGTCCAGCGAGTGCTGGACATCGGCGACCGCCAGGGCGAAGGCCGCGCCGCAACGCGCGTGCTTCGCCGCAAGCTTTATCGTTTCACGTCGCAGCAAGGCGGCATTGCAGAGCGAGGTGTCCGGGTCTTCAAATGGGGCGACGGTGCAGAGGCGCTCCAATTCCTCACTGAGGGACGCCGCCAGGGTGCGCCACTCGCAGTCGTGCTCTTTCGTGGGACGCGAGAACAGTTTCACGGAGTACCTCTTAGGGAGAGAGTCGGTTCGCGCCACGGAACACTTGATGGGTTGAGCCGCCAACCGGGCGGCAGGCGCGCGATCGGCGCAAGGCGCGCGATCGGCGCAAGGCACCGAACTCCTTTTGCCATCGCGGCCGGCATCGCCCGGCCGCGTGAGGCGTTCAAGGGTGAGCGTGGGACCGGTTAAGCCGACTCCGAACTACAATCCCCCGATATGGATCTCCACCTCGTCCGCCGCCGGCTCGAGGCGGCCGAAGCGCTACTCAGCCCCTTCGCCGCCACCACCGCGAACAGCCGCGGCCGCCAGACGCCGGAAGAACCTTCGCCCGTCCGCACCGCCTACCAGCGCGACCGCGACCGTATCCTCCACACCAAGGCGTTCCGCCGGCTGAAGCACAAGACACAGGTCTTCATCGCCCCCCAGCTCGACCACTTCGTCACGCGCCTCACACACACGCTCGAAGTCGCCCAGGTGGCCCGCACCATCGCCCGGGCGCTGAATCTGAACGAGGACCTGGCCGAGGCGGCCGCCCTCGGCCACGACATCGGCCACGGGCCCTTCGGGCACGCCGGGGAGGAAGCCCTCGCCGCCTGTCTTCCCGAGGGCTTCCGTCACAACTACCAGTCCGTGCGCGTCCTCGACCGTCTCGAGCGCGATGGCCAGGGCTTGAATCTGACCTTCGAAGTGCTCGACGCCGTCGAGAAGTCGAGCAAGACGCGGGAGGACATCTTCGCCGAGGGCTGGGGCGTCCCCGCGACGCTTGAGGGTCAGGTGGTGAAAACGGCGGACGCAATCGCCTACGTCAACCACGACATCCTCGATGCCATCCGGGCGGGCCTGATCACCGAGGACGACCTGCCCGACACCGCCCGGCGCCGCATCGGCCGGTCACACGGCGAGCGCCTCAACACCCTCGTCTGCGACATCGTCGAAGCGAGCTGGGCAGCCACCGGCGATGTTGCAGACGAGCAGCAGCCCGTCATCCGCTTTAGCCCGGCGATATCGGCCGCCGCCAACGAACTCCGCGAATTCATGTTCACCCGCGTCTATCTCTTCGACACCACCCGGCGCGAGGCCGAGCGGGGGACGCGGGTTGTAACCTTCCTCTTCGACCACTTCGCCCGGAACGCTGATTCCATCGATTCATCCTTCTGCTTGCCGGCCGACCCGCCCGAACGCCGCGCCGCGGACTTCGTGAGCGGGATGACCGACCGCTACGCCCTCGCCGTCGCCCGCCAGCTCGGTTGCGAGGACGCCCTTGGCTGGCCTGCGTAAGCACGCCGTATACACCGCACCTCGCTGCGTTTGCTGTCAGCCGCATCGGGAACAGATAATTGCCGCAGTGGCTGAAGTCTCTTTTCTATGAGTGAACGTCTCGGCTTCGATCCTCCCGATGAGCCAGTTATCGGCGCTGACTATCCGCCTCTCGCAACCCTCGAGTCCTCGGAGTACGACAACGGCGAGGACTACGACGACTTCGACGATGGGTACGCGGAGGAGGGCTACGCCTACGGCGACGAAGTCGAGCCATATTACGAACCAGCGCCGGCCCACAACCCGCTCTTCTACGTGCTCGCCGTCCTCGGTGTCCTCGCTGGTGCGGCCGCGATCTTCGTCCTCTTCGCGCTGGTCCGGGGTGGCGACGACGATGACAGTGGTCTCCCAGCCGCCGTCAGTCCTGGTCAGTTCAAGATCGAACTGGTCTCACCGAAGAACGGTGACCGGCAGAAGACGGGCGAACCCATCGAGGTCGTCGTCCGGGCCGAGTTCTCGGAGCCGATCACTCGCTTCGAACTGTATGTGGCCGACCGTCTCGTGGACCAGGTCCAGGCCAACGTGCCGGCCGTCGGCCAGGCCTACAACGCCACCCTGAAAACGACCTTCGACCGGCGAGGGGACTACGCCCTGTTCGTGAAGGCCGTGGCCAGTTCCGGTCAGTCGAAGGACACCGGCCGCATCACGCTGAGCGCCATTGAGGAGCCGGGCGATCGCCCGGTGAAGGTCACCGGCCGCGTCCTCGCCACCGTCACCCTCCGCACCGGCGCCGGCGAGAACTTCGCCGAGGCGGGCACGCTCCAGCCCGGGACGGCCGTAAGCATCATCGGGCGCACACGTGACAACGAGTGGCTCTTGCTCGATATCGAGACCGGCCGCTGGGTGAAACGCACTGGCGTCCAGGAGGATGACTCACTCGCCCTCGTCCCCGTCCGCGAGACCGTCCCCACCGCGACTCCGTTTACCGGCCCCACCGCCAGCCCCACAGGCTCCGTAACGCCGTCGCCCAGCGCCACCGCGAACCTGGCCGACCTGACGCCCGTCGATGCCAAGTTTGTGCTCAATGGACCCGGCCGGGTCAGCCTCCGGATCTCCATCCGGAACGAAGGCGCGGCCTACGCCGGGCCGCTGGTCATCGGCGTGGTCACGACGCCGGCGGGGCTCGTCCCCGCTCAACTCGCCTTCGACGTCAACATCGCCAGCGGGCGCACGGCGACGGTCGATTTCGAAGCCACCGCGCAGCCCGGCGCCAGGATCGACGTCACCGTCCGGGTGGACCCCGCCAACGCCGTCCGCGAGACGAGCAAGGACAACAACACCACCACCTTCAAAGGCGTCGCACCCCCGGCCGACCCGTCGGACATCGTGATCGCGAGCGTCCAGGTTCAGCCAGGCCCGTCAGGCACCATCACGGTCAACGTCCAGAACAACGGCGGGGCACTGACCACCTCTGAGATCCGCGTCAAGGTAACGATCGGCAGCGCTGACGCCTCCATCGTGAAGAGCCAGTCGTTCGCGGCCAACGAGGTCAGCAGCTTCACCTTCCAGAAGTTCGCCACCGGTACCGGGCGCGTTGAGGTCTCGATCAACGGTGTCCCGACCGCGTCCGCCAACATCGAGGTGGCGGGTGGCGGTGCCGCGACGCCGGCCAGTTCGCCCGCCGCTTCGGCGACGGCGACTCCGGGCCAATAGCGGCCCCTCGTCCACCGGGTGACGTAAGAGTGCGACGATATTCAGGTTCCGGACGCGTCAACTCCTGTCGCCCCGGGCGCTCTACCATCGAAGCCGCATGGACGTTGTCGAAGAGATCAAGCGCAAGGTTGAACTGGTCGATTTCATCGGCCGCGTCACCCGTCTCCAGAAGGCCGGGCGCGGCTTCCGCGGGCTCTGCCCCTTCCACACCGAGAAGACCCCCTCGTTCTACGTCTTCCCCGACCGTGGCAGCTGGCGCTGCTTCGGCAGCTGTGGCGAAGGCGGGGACCTCTTCTCCTTCGTCCAGAAGCGCGAAAGCCTGGACTTCCGCGGGGCGTTGCGCGTCCTGGCAGCGGAGGCCGGCGTCCAGCTCACGGCCGAGTCGAGTGCGAAACGAAGCCGCGCCGACCACCTCTCGGGGATCATGTCGGCCGCCGTCGACTTCTACCAGCGCTGCTTCCGGGAAGCGGGGGGCGAAGAAGCGCGCGCCTATGTTTTCGAAACGCGCGGCCTTTCGCCCGCCGTGGTGGAGACCTTCCGCGTCGGCTGGGCGCCCGCCGAATGGCGCCTCCTCCGCGACCACCTTTCTGGACGCGGCTACGATGAACGCGACGCCGTGGCGGCCGGGCTCCTCGTCGAGAGCGAGAGCGGGGGCCAGCCCTACGACCGCTTCCGCGGCCGCGTCATCATCCCCATCGCCGATGAGCGAGGCCAGTATGTGGCCATGGGCGGCCGGGGCATCCACAGCGAAGAACCGAAGTACCTCAACTCACCGCAGACCGACATCTTCGATAAAGGGCGCACCCTGTTCGCCCTCCACAGCGCCATTCCCGCAATCCGCGAGACGGGCACGGTCGTCGTCGTCGAAGGCTACATGGATGTCATGGGGCCCTGGCAGGCCGGGTTCACGAACGTCGTCGCAACGATGGGCACGTCGCTGACGGAGCATCACGTCGCACTCCTCCGCCGCTTCGGGCGGCGGATTGTCCTCGCCATGGACCCGGACAACGCCGGGCTGAACGCCGCTGAGCGGGCCGGCGCCCTCGTCATGGGGCTGGACTCCCCCGAAGGCGCCGCCCGGTCAGCACGGTCAGCACAGACGCTCACAGCGGGGACCGACATCGACCTGCGGGTAGCGCCCCTCCCCGCAGGCAAGGACCCCGACCAGCTTGCCCGCGAAGACCCGGAGGGCTGGCGCGAGGCGATCAGCGGCGCTTTGCCCTACGCCGAATTCCTGCTCAAGCGGCTCATGGGCCCGCCCGTCGAGGGCCCCGTTGAGGCCCGCCGCGTGGTCGATCGCCTGCGGCCCGTCCTCCTCGCTGTCGCCGACCCCGTCGAGCGGGCCATGTACGTCCAGCGCATCGCCCGCCAGCTCGGCGTGGCAGAGGCCGCCGTGGTGGAGCGCCTGCGCCAGGGCGCGTCGGCGGCGCCCCGGCGACAGGGCCTGGCCGAGGAGAAGGCGGAAGGCGGCCACGAAGAGGCGCTGCTCGCCTTCCTCGTCCGCTACCCCGAGCTCCGGCCTGAGTTCGCGAGCGTCCCCGAGCATCTGTTCACGCATGCGATCGACCGCGAGGTGTTCCGGCGCTGGGCCCACCCCGGCGGCGAGTTCGCGATCGACGACGCCATCGAGGCGCGCCGCCAGTGGCTGGCGAATCGCCGGTTGCCCCCCCTCACCGAACGTCAGGCCGTGGCCGCCGTCCGCGAGAAGATCCGGGAGATAACGCGCGAGCGGGTCGTCCTCCACCAGGCGGCGATGAGTGAGCAGCTCTCGGAGGCGGAACGTTCCTACGGCGCTGGCCCCGTCGCCGAAACCTCGAACGAGGCGTGGCGGGGGCGAACCCCGGCGGCCGATGAGCGGGATCGCGCCGAGACCGCGATGGAAACGCTCCAGCTTGGCCTCAGTATCCACCGGCGCGAGGAGCCGGGGCGCGTGTAGACCGGGCGTGCGTAGCCGCCGTTTCCAGCGAATCGCACACTTTCAGCACGATCCCTAATTGACACGGAATGTCCACCATGAGTACAACTGTTCTAACCGGCCAGCAGTGGCTGGAAAATGCTGGAGGTGTCTTGTGAAGAAGACCCGTACGCTCCTGGCCTTTGGTGCACTCGGTGCTGTCGCCATTATCTCGTGGGTGACGCCTGCTCTCATCATCAGCTGGTAGCGAGCAAGGCAAACGGAAAAGCGGGCCCTGCGAGGGGCCCGCTTTTTCGTGCCTGAGCCCTTGGCCCGGGTCGGCCGCGTCTGGGACAACGCGGCGCCTCAGCTCGCCAGGCGGAGTTCCTCGTCGTCATCCAGGTGCCAGGCGGGCAGAAAGAGCTTCTTCGTTGTCTCCGCTTCGTCGTGCGCCTCGCCCCGCCACCGCGGGAAGGCCGCTTCGAAGGCCTCGATCACCTTCGGGTCGAACTGCGAGCCAGCGCAGCGGAGGATCTCCGTGAGGGCCGCTTCCGGCGTCTGGCCGGCCCGGTACGGGCGGTCCGAGATGATTGCATCGTATGTATCGCAGATCGCGAAGATTCGGGCGCCAAGGGGGATGCTTTCGCCCTTCAGCTGCCGAGGGTAGCCAGCCCCATCCCAGCGCTCATGGTGGGCCAGGACGATCCGTGCTGTGGGCCTCAGATACGGCACCTGCGCCAGGATCTCGTAGCCCATTTCCGAATGCTTCCGCATGAACACCCACTCCTCTTCCGTGAGCTTGCCGGGCTTGAGCAGGATGTCGTCGCGTACGCCGATCTTGCCCACGTCGTGCATGAGCGCTCCGCGGTAGATAGTCTCGAGGGCCTCGTCTTCGCAGATGCCGAGGAGCTTGGCGAGGTCGAGCGAGTGCATGGCGACCCGCATCGAGTGGCCCTTCGTCTCCTGGTCGCGGACATCGAGGGCCGTCACCAACGACTCCAGCGTCCCCGTGTAGGCCACCCGCAACTCTTCTGACATGCCCCGCACCTGGACGTTCGCGACCTCCAGGCGAAGGTTGGACATCTCGAGCCGCGACACGCTTTCACGGGTCTGGTCGATTACCTGCTTGATCGAGTACCGGCTCACGAGTAACGGCAGAGAGAACACAACAATGCCAATCACCCCGGCGAACTCGTAACCCACGGCGATGCCGCCTCCCACGGCTCCGAGGGCGAGATGGTGCGGGAGCAGCCACGGGAAGTTGGCACGATAGCCTGCGAGCCAGGGCCGATGCGAGGTGAGGGCCATGATCACAGAGACGCTGAGGCTCGAAGTCAGGAACAGGATGACCGATGCCAGCAGCCCGGCCACGAGGCCGACGATCGCGTACGCGTGGACATACGGGGCCGCCAGCCAGGTCAAGGCAGCCGTCGTCAGAAACGCGCCCGTGTTGTGCTGGCCGAAGTTGAAGAGCAACTTCTGCGGCTCACGGCGGGAAAAGCAGAGCCATCCCGTGAGCGTCGTCGCCGCTGCCACGATCGCCGCGCCCGGGAATCCAAAGCTGACGGCCGCGACGATCATGCCCACCAAGGAAACCGAAACGCGGCCCTCCTGGTGGAGTCTCACGGCCAGCGCCTCGGCGCCCGCTGTCAGAGCAACCACGACGAACAGGCCCAGGGGGTCGCTGATCGGTGTCAGCCAGAGTGAGACGGCGAACGACGCGCAACCCAGGAGGAATATGGCCGCGATGTAGATCCCCGGTAGTGAGGGCCGTGGCGGGCGAAGGGACATGACACCCTGTGTATCGACCGGCGCACGCGAATCTGAAACGCCGCCGGGCCCACCTTCCGCCGTTTCGGCCCATCTAGAGACGTTTCCCCGTAAACTTCGGGCCTATGGATGGAGCACTCGCGGGTATTCGGATTCTCGACTTCACACGCTACCAACAAGGGCCGTTCGCAACCGTCATGCTCGGCGACATGGGCGCCGAAGTCTGGAAGGTCGAAGACCCCGGTTCCGGCGATTACGGCCGCCGCATGTGGCGCGAGCCAGACGGCTACAGCGCCTTCTGGGAGGTGCTCAACCGGGGGAAGAAGTCGGTCTGTATCGACCTCCGCCGGCCGGAAGGCGCCGAACTCGCCCTCGAACTTGCGCGCCTTTGCGATGTCGTCGTCGAGAACTTCCGTCCCGGGACGATGGACGCGTGGGGCCTCGGCTACGACGAGTTCAAACGCCGGAACCCCCGCATCATCTACGCCCAGGCCACCGGCTGGGGGACGAAGGGCCCGCTTGCGACCGAACCATCGTTCGACCAGGTCGCCCAGGCCTACAGCGGTTTCGCCCAGCACGCCGGTGGCGGTCCGGGCACGCGCCCCGAAATCCCCATCCCCGGCGTCGCCGACCAGTCCGGCGCGATGAACCTCGCCTTCGGGATCGTCACGGCCCTCTTCGCCCGCGAGCGCACGGGCCTCGGTCAGCGCGTCGAGGTCTCACTCCTCGGCACCCAGTTGGCCCTCCAGGCACCCGAGATCCAGCACACCTTTCACACCGGCGCCGAGCGCGAACGCGAGTTTCGCGCCGCCCCAACGGTCGGCCATTACGAGTGCGCCGATGGCCGCTGGATCATGGTCGTCGGGATCGACCAGAAGTTCTGGCCCCGGCTCGCCGGGGCGCTTGGCCTCGACCACCTGGTCGATGACCCCCGTTTCGCCCGCGGATACGCCCGCTTCGTGAACCGCGTTGCGCTCGAAGGCAGCATCGCTGCCGCGTTCCAGAGCCAGCCGTCGGCCCACTGGCTTGCACGCCTGCGAGAATACGGCCACCCCGCCTCAGTCGTCCGCGGATATGCCGACCTGAGCGGCGACGAACAGGCTCGGGCCAACGGCTATGTCATCGAACGGGATCACCCCAGGTTCGGCACTGAGAAGGTGGTCGGCCTCCATGTCCAGCTCAGCGAGACGCCCGGCCGCGTCGGTGACCCACCGCCCGACCTCGGCGCCGACACCGAGGCGATCCTCCTCGCGGCCGGGATTGCCCCTTCGCGCGTCGCTGAGTTGCTCGCCGCGGGCGTCGTGACGAAGCCGGCGTAGGGGCGCCGGGTTTAAGGTCGCGGTTCGAGGACCACGATCGGGATCTCGCGGCCCGTTTTCGCGCGATACGCGCTGTAGCCAGCGTACATGGCGTCCAGGCGCGGCCAGAGGCGGTCCCTCTCGGCATCGCTGGCCACGCGCGCCGTGACCGCGCGCTCCCCCGCCCGTGTCCGGGCGTTGGCCACCGGGTTCGCGACGAGGTTCTTGAACCAGGACGGATGGTCGGGCGCGCCGCCATTCGACGCTACGACGACCAGGTTCTCGCCGTCTTCGATGTAGATGAGCGGGAGTTCGCGCGTCTTACCACTCGTCCGGCCCGTCGTTTTGAGGAGCAACACAGGCCCGCCGCGCATGGTTCCGCCGATACGGCCCTTGCCAAGCGACCAGATCCGGGCGTGGAGCCGCGTGAAGCGGACCTTCATCAGATGACGTGCGTCCATGAACACTCCCCCTACTGTGGTTAGCGCTTACGCGACCGGTTCGAGGTGCGCCGTGGCCGGCCCGCGGCCCCCCGCGAAGGCGAACCCGAGCGTCGCCAGGGCGCCGGTCAGGGCCGCCTGCTCACCCTCGGTAGCGGTCCCCGCGAGGATGCGCACGGCCGCGGCATCGAGGACATCAAGCGCGCCGGGCGTGTCGAGGTCGTCGTCCATCCGGTCCCGGAAGGCGGCCGCCGTCGCGTGCCCCGCGGCTTCCCCGGCGCCGCCGCCCGGCCGGACGGCGGCCTTGAGCCGTCCATAGCGCTCGCTCAGCGCTTCGAGATCGCCGGCATGGAAGTTCGCGTCGGCCCGGTAGTGCTGGCCGAGCAAGTAGAGGCGAAGCTGGCCCGGCTCCACCTTGGCCATCAGGTCCCGCGCGAAAACCAGCGTTTCCGGCTTCGATTTCGCCATCTTCCGGCCTTTGGACTGCAGCATGCCGTTGTGCATCCAGGTGCCACAGAAGGGGCTGAGGCCGCTCGCACACTCGGCCTGGGCGATCTCGTTCGTGTGGTGGGGGTAGACGAGGTCGGAGCCGCCGCCGTGAATGTCGATCTGGGCACCCAGGTGGTCCATCGACATCGCTGTGCACTCGATACTCCACCCCGGGCGGCCCGGGCCCCAGGGGCTCTCCCATGAGGGGTCCCCGGGATCGACCGTCTGCCAGAGGAGGAAGTCGAGGTGCCCGCGCTTCTTATGCGCCCGCTTCGACTCCGGGTTCTCGAGCTTGGCCAGGCCGTCCAGCGAGGTCGCCTTCAACTCCCCGTACCGCGCAAAGGTGGTCGCTTCGAAGAAGACGTCGCCCTCGGCTTCGTACGCGTGCCCCAGTTCGACGAGCTTCGCCGTCGTCTCGATGATCTGGGGGATGTGGTCAGTCGCGAACGGGTAGGCCGTGGGGCGGAGCACGTTCAGGTTGTCCAGGTCCTTGCGGAAGAGCGCGTCGTTCTCGTCCCGGATCTCCGGGATTGGGCGGCCCTGTTCGCGCGATACGCGGATCATGTCGTCGTCGATGTCTGTGACGTTCTGCACATACCGCACGTTGTACCCGGAGGACTGCAGGTAGCGCCGGAGGGCGTCGAACTGGACGTACGAGAAGGCGTGCCCGAGGTGCGTGACGAAGTACGGCGTGACGCCGCAGACGTAGATCCGCACCTCACCGGCCACCAACGGCTTGAACTCCCGCACCTCGTGGCCCAGCGTCGAGAACAAGCGCAACGTCACAGAGTTCCTCCTCCTGTTGCTGCGAGCCTACCAGATGGCCTCGCTCCACCGCGACTCAGGTGAGCACCCCTTCGGCCATGAGTTCCGCGACCTCGTCGTCTGCCATTTCCAGCACCTCGGAAAGGATGTCGAACGTGTCCGCGCCGAGCTGGTGTGACGCCCGGTACGTCGGCGGCCGGGCGCCGTTGACCGTCGCCGGGAAGCGGTCGTGCGGGTACCCGGGCGAACCGCCCGACTCCTCGGTCTGGCCGAAGAACTGCCGGTTCCGCAGCCATTCGTCGCCGGATGTGAGGTCCGTTGCGTCCTGGACTGCCCCGGCCGCCACCCCCGCCCGCTGGCAGCGCGCCATCACGTCATAGCGGTCGAGCGGCTTCGTCCAGTCCTCGATCGCGGCGTCGAGTGCGTCCTGGTTGGCCAGGCGGTCGGCATGGGTCGCGAATCGCGGGTCGCTGGCGAGTTCGCGCCGCTCCATCGCTGCGCAGAGTGCCGGCCACTGCTTCTCCCCGCTGGCCGCGATCGCGACCCACCGGTCTTCACCGGCGGCCCGATAGATCCCGTGCGGCGCCCAGGCGCCGAACGGATGGCGGTTGCCCGCTGGCGGCCGGTCAACGCCGTTCGCCAGACGGTCGATGAGTCCGGGCGCCATCAGGGCGAGTCCGAGCTCGTACTGGGAGAGATCGACTTCGAGCCCCTGGCCCGTGCGCCGCGCATGTTCCACCCCTTCCAGGATGGCGAGAGCGCCGCCCAGCCCGCTCAGGTGGTCGGTCAGCGAGAATCCGTAGCCGGCGAGCTGGCCGGGGGCGAAGTTCGTCATCTCCGTCAGCCCGACGAGGGCGTGGATCGTCGGCGCGAACGTCACGAAGTCGCGCCACGGACCCTCCTGGCCCATGCCGCCCATCGACACGACCGTGACCCGCGGGTTGCTCGCCGCCAGGGCGGTGCGGTCCATGCCCCAGCGCTTCAACACGCCCGCGCTGAAGTTCTCGATGACGGCGTCACTGCGTTCGGCCAGGCGGCGGGCGAGCGCCTTGCCCTTCGCCGTGGCCATATCCACCATCAGGCTCCGTTTGTTCCGGTTCCACGAGATGTAGTACGGGTGCGCCGGGCTGTTCGCCGCTCCCGACCTGGCCGCCGAGCCAAGCTTCAGCACATCCGCCCCGAGGTCGGCGAGGACCCGCGTGCCGAACGGCCCGGCGAGGACGTGGGTGAAGTCGAGGATGCGCACGCCCTCCAGGGGCCGCGCCGGAGGCACCGCATCGTTTTCGACGGCTGGCGGCCGCTCGTCCCAGCCCAGGCCAGTGGCACTCACCCGGACCGCGGGTCCGGGCACTCGGCCGTCGGCGTCGGTCCGGAACAGCCGCCCCGGCAGGGCGGCGTCGCCCACGCCCGGGACGGCCCGTGGCTCGATGAACGCGCGCGCTGCGATCTGCGGGCTCGCGAGCACCTCAGGGAAGCCGTAGGCCGGGCCCCAGGGGAGCCGCTTCGCCTGCGCTTCGGGAAAGAGCGTCGCCGACTCTTTGGTACCCACCCAATCCTTTAGCACCTGCATGACGTGGGGCAGGTCCTTGACGATCGCGATGATGTCCGGGTACTTCGCCGCGTCTCCGAGGTCCTGGGCGGCGCCATCGGCCACCAACCATGGCAGTACGGCGTCGGGGAACCGCAGCGCCGCCGTCACATGGAAGCCCTGGCCATGTTTGTCCGGGTAGACCGCGTAGGCGCGGCTCCAGTGGAGGCTTCCCTGGCGCTGGGCCACTTTCGGCCAGGGCCCATCGAAGAACCACTGCATCAGCACCTGTTCCGTGCAGGAGACGAGCGCTTCGTGCACCGACAAATCGACGTGCTGCGAACGTCCCGTCATCTGCGCCGCCCGCAGCGACGCCAGCGCACAGATGGCGCCGTAGAGCCCGGCCGTGTGGTGCGTCTGGTTCCCGTAGCCGCTGAGCGGCGGCGTGTCCTGGTCTCCCGTGACCGAGGCCGCGCCGGAGAGCGCGTTCGCCACCAGGTCGTTGGTCACCAGGGGCGCTGCGCCCCGTCCGCCGTGCGTGAGGGAGACGCGCGTCAGGCCCGGGCGGCTCGACTCAAGCTCCGCCGGGGTGGCCGGCTCGCTACCAGCGACCCACTCCTCCAGGAGGACGTCCGTGCCCGCGACCAGGCCCAGGAGCGCTCCCCGTCCCGCCGCAGAACCCAGGTCGATCGTCGTGACCCGCTTGCCGAGGTTGTACCACGTCTCCTGGATGGAAACGCCAGAATCGCCGAAAAACGGGGGTTCGGCCGCCAGCGGGTCGCCCGCAGGGGGCACGACCCGGACCACGTCGGCCCCTGCCTCCGCCAGGAGCTTGCCGGCGAAGGCGGCGGTCAGGCCACCGATTTCGAGCACACGGATACCGTTGAGCGGCGACGTATCAGTCATGGCCGGGGATGTTACCGGACGGGCCGCGCTCAGTGCACTCGGCCCTATTCACGCGGCCCGCCATAGACACTGCGGATGCTCTCGCCGCCATCGAACCGGGCCTGGATGGCGCGCATCGTCGCGATCGCCTCAGGCGTGGTCGCCACCGACTGGAAGAGCCGCTGCTCGTTCGCAAGCGCGTCCGTCAGGTTCAGGTCGTCGTTGTCCATCAGGATCTGCTTGAGCGCCGCCAGGGCTTTCGCTGGCTGGGCGGCCATCATTCCCGCCCACTGGAGGGCAACCTCGACCGACTTCCCGGCGGGCACGACCTCGTTCACGCCGCCGAGTTCGTAGATGCGCCGGGCCGTCATCGGCCGCCCCAGCATCACCAGCTCCGCGGCGGCCGTGCGGCCGATGATGCGCGCGACCCGGCTCGTGCCGCCGATCCCGGTCGTGAGGGCGATCTGGACCTCGGGCTGTCCGAACAGCGCCTGCTCTTCGGCGATCCGCATGTCGCAGGCCCAGCCCAGCTCGGCCCCACCCCCGGAACAGTCCCCGGAGACGGCGGCGATGGTCACGACCGGGGTCTTCCCTATCTCCTGGAGCGCGTTGAACCAGGCAAGCCCCGGCGCCGTCGTGGGCTTGCCCTCGATCCCGTCAGCGAGGTCCTGGAGCCAGGCGTGTTCGAACCAGTGGCCGGGCACCCCCGATGCGAGCACCGTGACCCGGGCCCCGGACTCGCGCGCCTCTTTCATCGCCGCCGCAAGCTCCCCGATC
>JBJXGC010000047.1:0-8605 GCA_046154545.1 Dehalococcoidia bacterium
GACGGACATCCCTCAGCCGCGCACCAGGCCGATAATGTCGCGTCAAGTGCTAAGACCACAACTCGTCATAACGCGACATCACGCTCAGATCGGCCGGAACTTCGGGATCGCGGAGTCCTCATGCACCTCGAAATCCACCCGCACCGGCATGTCCACCCGGATCTGCTCGTTGGCAACACCAACCAGGTTCGAGACGAGCCGCGGCCCCTCCTCCAGCTCGATCAGCGCCAGGTTGTACGGCATCTCCCCGAAGAATCCGGGGTGGTACTTCTGGTGCATCACCCCGAACTGGCGCACCGTCCCCCGGCCGCTCGCCTGTACCCAGGCCGAGTCCGTCGATAGGCAGACGTCGCAGTGCATCCGGCCCGGCATGCGGTGGGCGCCGCAATCGCTGCACCTGGTCAGCATGAGCTTGCCCTGCATGCCGCCCTCGAAGAACGGGCGCGACGCCTCATCTGGCTCCGGGATCGGTTTCGAAATCTTCTCTTCGCTGGTCATGAGAGGCTCGCGTGGGGGCTGAGGATGAGGCAGCCGTGCCAGCTCAGGGTGCCCCCGTTGCCCGTACACAGGATGACGTCGTTCTTCACCTGGCGCTCCCCTCCGTGGCCGCGGCCCTGGATCACGGCCTCGCTCAGCGGTGTCATGCCCCACATGTAGTAGGCCGAGAGTTCACCGCCGCCGGTATTCGTCGGCAGTGCCCCGCCCGGGCCGAGCACACCCGAGGCCACGAACGGTCCGCCCTCGCCCTTCTTGCAGAAGCCGTAGTCCTCGAGCGTCACGAGCACCGTGTAGGTGTAGCAGTCGTACAGCTCGCAGGCCGTCACGTCTTTGGGGCCGATGCCGGCCATCGCGTAGGCCGTCTTGGCCGCGATGATGCCGCCCGTCTCCGTTTCCGGATCCGCCCCCGCGCGCAGAGGGTCGCCCGGGTGTCCCTGGCCCATGCCGTGGATGTAGACCGGCGGCTGCTTCATCTCTTTCGCGTCCGCCGCGCTGCTCACGATCACCGCGACCGCGCCGTTCGAGACCAGGCAGCAGTCGAGCAGGTGCAGCGGCTCCACGATCCAGCGCGAGTTGTGGTAGTCCTCCATGGTGATCGGGTCCCGCATCTGGGCCATCGGGTTCATCGTCGCCCACTGTCGCTGGGCCACCGCCACCGCGCCGAAGTGTTCGTTCGTCGTGCCGTACATCGCCATGTGGCGGCTCGCCGCGAGCGCGTATGAGGTGTTCGCCCCGAAGTAGCCGGCGGCCGGGTACAACCCCGCCATCCCCTTCGGGCGTCCGGGGAGCCGCGAGGCGCCGCCGTAGGCCGCGCCCGCCGACTTGCCGTCGCTCAGGGGCGCGTCCGCGAACACGCAGACCACGTGCTTCGCCATCCCCGCCGCGATCGCCAGGCTCGCGTACTGCACCATCTGCGAAGCCGTCGAACCGGCCGCGTTCATGTGGTTCATGAGCCGCAGGTCCCGCATGCCGAGGTAGTTCTGCATGTTCAGGCTGATGCCGCCGCCGGTCACGCCGGTGATGCCGGCGTTCACCAGCAACCCGTCGATGTCGTCCTTCTTCAGGCCAGAGTCCGCGATCGCCATCCGCACGGCGTCCGCCGCCAGCTCGGTCGAAGACTTGCCGAAGATCCGCCCCATCGGGGTGATGCCGAAGCCACTGATTGCGGTCGCGCCGCGCATTGGATGTCCCATACCACCGTCCCTCCGGCCTGATTCTACTGGCGGGGGCAGGTGGGTGCGCAAGTCAGATGCGGTAGGTCTTGAAGTCCTCGGCGATCACCGTGTTCGGGAGGCCGTTCGCGTCCACATCCGGCGCCAGGTGGGTGAGGATCAGCTTCGCCGTCGGCGCCATCGCCGCCCGCACCTGGGGGATATCGTCCGTGAGGTTCATATGCACAGGGACGATGTCGCTCCGTGAGGCGCATTCACTCACCAGCAGTTCCGTCCCCTTCGCCAGGTCGAAGACCGAAGGGCAGAGCCGCGTATCGCCGGTATAGGCGAACCGCCGGCGGCCCAGCCGGCATTGGAACCCGAGGCAGGTGTCCAACCCCGGGTCGTGCTCCATCTGATGCGGCTCGATCTCGAGGTCGCCGATGCGCAGGAGTTCGCCGGGCTCCGCGTCCGTCCACTCCAGGTCGTAACCCAGGCCCTTCAGGACGCCCGGGAAGACCTTCTCGGCGATGTCCTTGGCCAGCGCCTCGGTCCCCCGCGGTCCGACGATCCGGGCTGGCGTCTTTCGTCCCTTCCAGCGCCAGTGGAGGAGGATGAACGGCAGACCGAGGAAGTGATCGCCGTGATGGTGGCTGATCACCACCGCATCGATCCCGTTGGGGTCGATCTGCAGGTGGTTCAGCGAACTGAGGGCCTGGGGCGGCGCGTCAAACAGCACCGTGTTGTTCAGCAAAAAGCCGTTGCAACAAAGGCCAGCCGGGGAAAACGCGTTCCCGCTCCCAATGAACGTGAGGTTGAGGTCGTGCATGTGGTCGCTTCGTATTGTATATCGATCGGTAGATCGGGAATGTGAAGCGTATCTCACTTCTCCCGTGTGGATCACTCAAGCCCAACCCCTGACAATGCGCCCGTGGCATATCGCGTCGGGATCATCAACGTAACCGGATTCGCTGGCATGGAGGCCGCTCGCCTCCTCTGGAACCACCCGGCCGCCCGCATCACCGCGATCACCGGACGGTCGCTCGCCGGTCAACGGCTGGGCGAGGCCTTCCCCCACCTCGCCCCCTACGGTGACCTCTTGATCTCAGAAGAGATTGACGCCGAAGTCGATATTGTCATGTCGGCCCTGCCCACGGCCGCCAGCGCTGCCGCCTGCGCGCCCTTCGTCCGCGCCGGCGTACCTGTGATCGACATCGCCGCCGATTTCCGCCTCAAGGACCCGGCCGCCTTCGAGGCCTGGTTCGGCCAGCCTCACCCCGCCCCCGAGCTCCTCTCCGGCGCTGTCTACGGCCTCCCCGAACTGAACCGCGACGCGATCCGCGGCGCGAAACTGGTCGCCAACCCGGGCTGTTACCCGGCCGCCTCCATCCTCGCCCTCGCCCCCGCCATGGCCGCCGGGCTGCTCGCCGAACACGTCGTCGTCGATGCCAAGTCGGGCATCTCCGGGGCCGGCCGCGGCTCCGGCACGAGCTACGGCTACAGCGAGGTGAACGAGGACGTCTCCGCCTACAAAGTGGCGAACCACAACCACCAGCCCGAGATCGCCCAGGAACTCGCGCTCCTCGGCGGCGAACGCCCGGCCCCGAAGGTCACGTTCGTCCCCCACCTGGTGCCCATGACGCGCGGCATTCACGCCACCTGCTACGCCCAGCTCACCCGCCCCGTCACGCCCGCCGAGGTCAACGCCATCTACCGGGACTTCTACGCCGATGCCCCGTTCACCCGCGTCACAACGGCCCCGCCCCACACCAAGCACACGCAGGGGAACAATATGTGCCTCGTCCATCCCACGGTGGACGAGCGGAACGGCATGCTCGTCGCCATCGGCGTCCTCGACAACCTCGTCAAAGGCGCCGCCGGCCAGGCCATCGAGAACATGAACCTCATGCTCGGGCTCGACCAGAAGGCCGGGCTCGACCTCCCGGCGGTCTACCCATGAGCGGCCTCGACCCGTCCGGCAACGTCACCGACACGCCGGGGTTCCGGGCGGGCGGCGTCTACACGGGCATCAAGACCCCCGGCGAGGGCAAGCTCGACCTTGGCATCCTCGCCGCCGACTACCCCTGCGTGGTCGCCGCCACCTTCACGAAGAACCGCTTCCGCTCCGCTGCGGTCGATCTCAACCTCGCCCACCTGGCCGATGGCAAGGCCCGCGCCGTCATCGTGAACTCCGGCTGTGCGAACTCCAGCACGGGAGAACAGGGCATCGCCGACGCCCGCGAGATGGCCGCCCTCGCCGCCGCCCGCTTCGGCTGGGCGCCCGAAGATGTACTCGTCGGCAGCACCGGTGTCATCGGCCAGTTCCTGCCCATGCCGAAGATCGCGGCCGGCGTTGCCGCCATCGAACTCTCGCCCTCGGGTGGCGAAACCTTCAGCCGCGCGATCACCACCACGGACACGCGCACAAAGCACGGCTCAGTCCACTTCGGCCCCTACGTTCTGGCCGGCTGCTGCAAGGGTGCCGCCATGATCCACCCGAACATGGCCACGATGCTCGCCTATCTCACCACGGATGCGCCGGTTGACCCGGCGTTCCTTCGCGATGAACTCCGTGAGGCCGTCGATCGCTCGTTCAACATGGTCTCGATCGACAACGACACGAGCCCCAGCGACACCGTCCTCCTCTTCGCCCGCGAACCCGGCGCGGCGCCCGGCGTGATCCGGGCCGGCGCTCCGCTCGAACAGGAGTTCCGCAACGCCCTCCTGACGATGACCACCCATCTCGCCCGCGAGATCGCCCGCGACGGTGAGGGCGCTACCCGCATGATCGAAGCGACCGTGACCGGCGCCGCCAGCGAGGCCGATGCCAGGTCGCTCGCTCGCCTCCTCACCACCTCCTACCTCTTGAAGAGTGCGGTCCACGGCGCCGACCCCAACTGGGGTCGCATCTCGGCGATCATCGGCCGCTCCGGGACGCGCTTCGACGAGGCCGGCGTGACCATCGACCTCTGTGGCGTCCGCGTCTTCGAGAAGTCCCGCCCGACAGATTTCGACGCCGCCGTCGTAAGCCAGGCGATGAAGTCCGACGAAGTACCCATCGCCGTCAACCTCGGCGCCGGTCAGGCCAGCGCGACCGCCTGGGGCTGCGACCTCACGCCCGAGTACGTCCACCTCAATGCGGACTACACCACGTGAACGACGGCCCGCTCGTCGTCAAAATTGGCGGCAGCACGCTCGGCTCAACCGATAGCAGCTTCCGCGACGTGGCCGCCCTCGCCGCCGCTGGCGAGGTCCCAGTGGTCGTTCATGGGGGCGGCGCCGAGGCGACCTCCTGGCTGGAGCGCATGGCCATCCCGTCCCGCTTCGAACGCGGCCTCCGCGTCACGGACGAAGCCGTCCTGCCCGTCGTCGTTGCCGTCTTCGCCGGCCTCGTCAACAAGCGGATCGTGGCCGCCATCAACGCCGCCGGGGCCCGCGCCCTGGGATTCTCCGGCGCCGATGGGCGGACCCTCGAATGCCGCCTGGCTGCCCCCGAACTCGGCTTCGTCGGCGAGCCCGTAGCCGTCCATCCGGAGGCCATCCGGGCGCTGCTGGCGGCAGGCATCATCCCGGTCATCAGCCCGATTGGGTACGTCCCCGGTCCCGCTGCCGACCAGCTCGTAAACGTCAACGCCGACACCGTCGCCGGGAACATCGCCGCCGCCCTCAACGCCACCCGGCTCGTATTCCTCACCGATGTCGCCGGCGTCCGCGGCCCGGACGAGCAGGTCATCCGCTCGCTCGCCCGCGACGAAGCCGAGCGCCTGATCGCCGCCGGTGTCATCGCGGGCGGCATGATCCCGAAAGTCGAGGCCTGCCTCCACGCCGTGCGCCTCGGCGTGCCCGCCCAGATTGTCGATGGCAGGGTCGATGGCGCCCTCCGCCGCTACGCGGGCGCGGGCACGATCTTCCCGGTCTGAGGCGCAGGCGCGGCTCCGCCGGTGTCCGTTCGTTAACACGCCTGCTGTCCAGCCCGCTAGACTGACCGCATGGTGAGCCTGATCGACGGAGACCCTGGCGCCGAACCTGGTCTTGCCGCGCCGCCAGGCCCGGACCCGTCGCCAACCTGGGACCTCGACGACCCCGCCATCTACGCCAACCGCGAACTGAGCCTCCTGGACTTCAACCGGCGCGTCCTCGCCGAGGCCCGCGACCCCCGTAACCGGCTGCTCGAACGCGTCAAGTTCCTCGCCATCACGGCCAGCAACCTCGACGAGTTCTTCGCGAAGCGCGTCGGCTGGCTCAAAAAGCTCTGTACGACCGACCCCTTGATGATGACCGTCGATGGCATGACCGTGACCGATCAGCTCCGCGAGGTGCTCGCGGCCTGCGAATCACTCCGCCGCCAGATGGACCACTGCTGGGCGGCCGAGCTCACCCCCGAGCTGGCGGCCGCCGGGATTCGCGTCGTCCGCTTCGACGAACTCGATCAAGAGTCCCGCGAACACATCACCAGCTACTTCCGCAACGCCATCTTCCCCACGCTCACGCCCCTCGTCGTGGACCCGTCTCATCCCTTCCCCTTCATTTCGAGCGGCAGCCTCTCCCTCACGCTCAACGTCCGTCATCCGCGGACCGGCCAGGACCGGTTCGCGCGTGTGAAAGTGCCCCAGAATCGTCCCCGCTTCGTCGATGCCGGCGACCTCCGCTTCGTGCCCCTGGAGGACGTGATCGCGGCCCATGCCCACATGCTCTTCCCTGGCATGGAGGTCACCGACTGGCACGCCCTTCGGGTCATCCGCAGCGCCGAACTCGACAGCCCCGGCGAGGACGCCAGCGACCTCCTCGAAGTCATCGAAAGCGAACTCCGCAGGCGCCGTCTCAACGAGGCGGTATCCCTCTGCGTCAGTGGCGACTTGATGCCGTCGCGGCTCGACCTCTTGCTCGAAGAGCTGGAGCTGGACGAAACCGACGTCTACGTAAGCCCGGGTATCGTCGGGCTGGACGACCTCATGCAGCTTGGCCTGCTATCCGTCGCCGAACTGGCCGACCCGCCGTTCCTGTCTGCCGTCCCGTCGTCGTTCGTCACCGGCGGCGACACCGCTTCGTTCTTCTCCGAGATTCGCCGGCGCGACATCCTCGTCCACCATCCCTACGAGTCCTTCGACGCCACCGTCGTCCGCTTCATCGACGAAGCGGCGGATGACCCTGCCGTCCTCGCCATCAAACAGACCCTCTACCGCACATCTCCAGACTCGCCCATCCTCGCCTCGCTAATCGACGCGGCCGGTCGCGGCAAGCAGGTGGCGGTCCTGGTCGAACTCACCGCCCGTTTCGACGAGGCGAACAACATTCAGTGGGCCCGCCGCCTGGAAGACGCCGGCGTCCACGTCGCTTACGGCCATCCCGACCTCAAGATTCACAGCAAGATCTGCCTCGTCGTCCGCGAAGAGCCCGGCGGCGTCACGATGTATGCCCACATCGGGACGGGCAACTACAACTCCCGCACGGCGCGCATCTACACCGACCTCGGCCTCTTCACCGCCGACCCCGCCATCTGCGGCGACCTCGTCCGCGTCTTCAACCACCTCACCGGGTTCTCTGACCACGCCGAAACCAGTGAGCTGCTGGTCGCCCCAACAACCCTGCGAACCGGCCTCCAGTCGCGCGTCCGCCGCGAAATCGAGCACGCCCGCGCCGGCCGCCCGGCTCGGATAGCGTTCAAAATCAACGGGCTCGAAGACCAGGAGTTCAGCCGGCTCCTCTATGAAGCGTCCCAGGCGGGTGTCGATGTCGATCTTGTCGTCCGGGGCATCTGCCGCGTCCGTCCCGGTCTGCCGGGCTTGAGCGAGCGGATCCGGGCGGTCAGCGTCGTCGGCCGCTTTCTCGAGCACTCGCGCGTCTATCGCTTCGAGAATGGCGGTGAGCCAGAGCACTTCATCGGCAGCGCTGACCTCATGAAGCGCAACCTCGACGGCCGCATCGAAGTGCTCACCCCCGTCCGCCGGCCCGAACACCGGCAGCTCCTCGATGAACTCCTTGCCATGTGCCTGGACGACCGCCGCCAGGGCTGGCAACTCCATGACCGCGAGTGGTCCCGCGACGACTCCGTCCTCGACCCCGGGACCCACGCCAGGCTGCTCGCCGCCGCCCCCTTCAGCTAGGCCCCGGGCGGATCGCACGTGCGGCCGCGCACACGCATGCAAGCCACGGTGCTGCCTCATCCCGGCATGTGGATCGCCCCGCCGCTACGGCCGCAGCCGTGTCAGCAGGTCGGCATACGCCTCCAGCGTGACCGGCCGCACGACCCGGCCGGCCCCCGTCCAGTGCGCCCACTTCCAGTCCCCAGTCGCCCGCGGATGGTCGCCGGGGCGCTCCACCCGCTGCTGTTTGCTCGCCAGCATCAGGTGGTAGTGCTCGCCCAGCGGCACCGTCTCGTTCACCAGGCCCGCCCAGTACTCCATCTCGCCGTCATCGAGCGAAAACGTCGTCCCGATGTAGCGGTACTTGCCCTGCAACGGCCGCGATGCCGAATTCACATAGCGCACCCGCTCCCCGAACCGCTTCCGCACGGCCGCGCCCCCCAGCGCGTAGAGCCGGTTCGTCGCGATCGCCTGCTCCAGCGGTACCGGCCCGAGCCCCAGCACATCTCGCAGCACGAACTCGGCGAACTGCTGCGCCAGTGGGTCCGGGTCGCCGTCCAGCGCCTCAGCCACGTCCAACCACGACACCGCCTCCCACCCGGTGCGCGGACTCTCGCCGCTCAACCCGAGCCTCACGAGCGCCGGCATGATGTCGAGCCCCGCCGCCGCCACCTCGATCGCCTCCAGGCGATCGTCAGCCCTCATCGGCTCGAGCTCGACTTCGACGAGGGCCCAGCGTCCGCCCTCGAAGGTCAGGCAGAGGTCCGTAATCCCGGCCCCGGCCACCGTCGCCTGCACCTCCACGAGCGCCAGCGGCTCTGAGTAGGCCCCCGCCGCCCGCGCGAACAGCGCCGTCAACATGTGGTGGCCCCG
>JBJXGC010000049.1:0-17817 GCA_046154545.1 Dehalococcoidia bacterium
GCGTCATCCAGGACAAGATCGAGGACCGGCTAAGCGAGATGCTCCTCTCAGGCGACTTCGGCTCGGGCGACACGGTCATGGTCGACCGCAAGCCTGCGGACGAGGGCGACGAGTTGGCCATCCAGGCCGTCCGCGCCGCACCGGCGCCGGAGCCGGTCCCCGCCTGATCGGTGACATCGTCACTCGCGCACAGTTCGGCGCCCGCCTCTCGGACAACGTGAGGCGGGCGTCTCGCGGACTTCGCGGCCAAATACCCCCTTCAGGGACCTGGTAGCCAACCGATACTTATGAGTTGACGCTTGTTGACTACGCCATCGTCCGGCGCTACGATGGTGGTTGGCTTACTATGCCCATCGTCCCCCCTAAAGGAAAACACCCGGTCCCTACATCTTCGCGCCCATTGCACAGGTCCTGAAGGAGTTGCCACAGGATGTCGACCACGCGTGAACTGACGCGGCGGGGTATGCCCGTCCCTCTCGAAGTCCAGACCTACGGCCAGATCCCAAACGTCCTCGATATCCCGAGTCTGATCAAGATCCAGCTCGACTCGTTCGACTGGTTCAAGCGCGACGGTCTGCGGGAACTGCTCGATGAGATCTCGCCGATCCAGGACTTCACCGGGTCGAAGATGGACCTCATCTTCGGGGAGTACGAGTTCCGCGCCCCCAAGTACTCCCAGGAAGAGTGCCGCGAGCGCGACACGACCTACGCCGCCCCCCTCTTCGTCGATGTCGAACTCCACATCAAGGAGTCGGGCGAGATCAAGGAGCAGCGCCTCTTCTTTGGCGACTTCCCCCTCATGACCGACCGGGGCACGTTCATCATCAACGGCGCCGAGCGCGTCGTCGTCAGCCAGCTCGTGCGTTCCCCGGGCGTCTACTACACGCTCGAGACGGACCCGGCCAGCGGCCGCAAACTGGCCTACGGCAAGCTCATCCCGAACCGCGGGGCCTGGCTCGAATTCGAGACCTCGAACCGCAACGTCGTCAGCGTCAAGGTCGATCGCAAGCGCAAGATCCCCGTCTCGATCCTGGTCCGGGCGATCGACGTCCCCGGCCTGCTCCCCGGCGACAAGGACAACCCCCGCTTCGCCAAGTACTTCGCCGCCATCGGGCGGATCGCCGAATCGCACGCGCCCGAGGACGAAAAGGCCCGCGACTCGGCGCTCCGTGAGCTTGAGCACGAACTCGGCACGGACGACCGCGTCCTCGCCCTCTTCGAGGCGAACGACGACAACGCCGACATCCAGTACATGGCAACGACGGTCTCGAAAGAGCCGAGCAAGACGAAGCACGATGCCCTGCTCGAGTTCTATCGCCGCATCCGGCCGGGCGACCCGCCTACGTTGGATAACGCGCGGACGCTGATCAACACGCTCTTCTTCAACCCGCGCCGCTACGACCTCGGCCGGGTCGGGCGCCACAAGCTGAACAAGCGGCTCGAACTCGCCGACCCGACGACCCAGCGCTGGCTGCGCCCCTACGACCTGCTCTCGATCATGCGGGAGCTGGTGAACCTCAACAACGGCCGCGGCCACCACGACGACATCGACCACCTCGGCAACCGCCGCGTGCGGGCCGTGGGCGAGCTCATTCAGCAGCAGTTCCGCGTGGGGCTCCTGCGCATGGAGCGGGTCGTCCGCGAGCGCATGACGATCACGGACCCGGAAGAGGCGACCCCGAGCGCCCTCATTAACATCCGGCCGGTCGTCGCCGCCATGAAGGAGTTCTTCGGTGGCAGCCAGCTCTCGCAGTTCATGGACCAGACCAACCCGCTGGCGGAACTGACCCACAAGCGCCGCCTCAGCGCCCTCGGGCCTGGCGGCCTCTCTCGCGACCGCGCCGGCTTCGACGTCCGTGACGTGCACCACAGCCATTACGGCCGCATCTGCCCCATTGAGACGCCGGAAGGCCCAAACATTGGGCTCATCGGCTCCCTCGCGACCTACGGCCGCCTGAACGACTTCGGTTTCATCGAGACGCCGTATCGCCAGGTCATCAAGGAGATGTCGCCGACTGACGCCGACCTCGCCGGTCAAACGGTCAGGCTCGATGTGCAGGACACCAACGGGAATATCGTCGCGGCCGCCGGCGCGAGCATCGACGCGTCCGTCCTTGCAAAGCTGAAGGTGCACGGCGGTTCGGTGCCGATCAAGCCCTTCGTCAGCACCCAGATCCGCTACCTCACGGCCGATGAGGAGGACAAGTTCATCGTTGGCCAGGCGAACACGCTCCTCGACGGCTATGGCCACTTCCTCGAAGAGCGCGTCGAGGTCCGCGAGAACGAAGACTTCCGGATGGTGGCGCCGGACGAGGTGCATTTCCTCGACGTCTCCCCCAAGCAGATGGTCTCGGTCGCAACGGCACTTATCCCATTCCTCGAGCACGACGACGCGAACCGCGCCTTGATGGGCTCGAACATGCAGCGCCAGGCGGTGCCGCTGGTGCGGCCCGAGGTGCCGCTCGTCGGCACCGGGATGGAGCGCCGCACGGCGGTCGATAGCGGCCACGTCATCGTCGCCTCAGGCCCCGGTGACGTCCTCGAAGCGAGCGGCACGCGCATCGTTATCCGCTACGACGACCCGGAGGTCGGCGAAAAGACCTACAAGCTCATCAAGTTCATGCGCTCCAACCAGGGCACCTGCCTGAACCAGCGCTCGCTCGTCTTCCGCGGCGAGCGGGTCCAGGAGTCGCAGCCCCTGGTCGATAGCTCGAGCACCCAGGGCGGCGACCTTGCCCTCGGTCAGAATGTCCTCTGCGCCTTCATGAGCTGGGAAGGCTACAACTTCGAAGACGCGATCATCCTCTCCCAGAACATGATCCGCGAAGACAAGTTCACGTCGATCCATATCGAGAAGCACGAAGTGGAGGCCCGGGACACCAAGCTCGGCCCCGAGGAGATCACCCGCGACATCCCGAACGTCGGCGAGGAGAGCCTCAGCGACCTCGACGAAGACGGCATCATCCGGATTGGCGCCGAGGTGCGCGAAGGGGACATCCTCGTCGGCAAGATCACCCCGAAGGGTGAAACGGAGCTGACGGCGGAGGAGAAGCTCCTCCGGGCCATCTTCGGTGAGAAGGCCCGGGAGGTGAAGGACACCAGCCTTCGCGTCCCCCACGGCGAAAAGGGCAAGGTGATCGACGTCAAGGTCTTCAGCCGCGACGACCACGAGAACCTCCCGGCCGGCGTCAACAAGCTCGTCCGCGTCAGCATCGCCCAGCGCCGCAAGCTCTCCGAAGGCGACAAGATGGCGGGCCGCCATGGGAACAAGGGCGTCATTAGCCGCATCCTGCCGCGCGAGGATATGCCCTACCTGCCCGACGGCTCGCCCGTCGATATCATCCTCAACCCCATCGGCGTGCCGAGCCGTATGAACATCGGCCAGGTGCTGGAGACCCACCTCGGCTGGGCGGCCAACGCCCTCGGCTTCCGGGCGATAAGCCCCGTCTTCGATGGCGCCACCGACCTGAACATCGATGACGCACTCGCCCGCGCCTGGATCGCCCAGGAGTCCGGCGCGGTCTTCTATATCGACCCGCGCGACCGCGGCTTCGAGGTCGGCACGGCCATCGCCTGGCTCAAGGAGAAGGGCTACGACGGTGACGCGATCTTCACCCACCACGAAGAAGGGCTCGCGAAGCGGGCCTGCCTCGAAATCTGGCTCGACGAAGTCGGCGTAAAGCGGACCAAGGCGAAGACGATGGAGGACCTCGAGGATCTCGCCCAGAAGTTCTACAAAGAGACGAACATCCCGCCGCCGCTCTTCGGGAAGACCATGCTCCACGATGGCCGCACGGGTGAGCCGTTCGACCAGCCGATCACTGTCGGCTACATCTACATGCTCAAGCTCATCCACCTTGTCGAGGACAAGATCCACGCCCGCAGCACCGGCCCGTACTCGCTCATCACCCAGCAACCGCTCGGTGGCAAGGCCCAGTTCGGTGGCCAGCGTTTCGGCGAAATGGAAGTGTGGGCGCTCGAGGCCTACGGCGCGGCCCATATCCTCCAGGAGCTGCTCACCGTGAAGTCCGACGATGTCGTTGGGCGGGTGAAGACCTACGAAGCCATCGTCAAGGGCGAGGATGTCCTCGAGCCGGGCGTGCCTGAATCATTCAAAGTGCTCGTGAAGGAACTCCAGAGCCTCGGCCTCTCGGTCGAGGTCTCGAACGACGAGGGTAGCTCGGTCTCCTTCATCGACGACACATCCACCGACGTGCCCGAACTGGGCATCAACCTCACCGGTTTCGAAGCGGAGGATCTCTTCAATAATGCTCGAAGTTAACGACTTCAACCAGGTCCGCATCTCGCTCGCCAGCCCGGAGCAAATCCGCTCCTGGTCCTACGGTGAAGTGACCAAACCAGAGACGATCAACTACCGCACGCTCAAGCCGGAGAAAGACGGCCTCTTCTGCGAGAAGATCTTCGGGCCGACGAAGGACTTCGAGTGCTACTGCGGCAAGTACAAGCGCGTCCGGTATAAGGGCATCATCTGCGATAAGTGCGGCGTCGAAGTCGCCCGTGAAAAGGTGCGCCGCGAGCGCATGGGCCACATCGAACTGGCCAGCGCCGTCAGCCACATCTGGTTCGTCAAGGGCACGCCGAGCAAGCTCGGTCTCCTCCTCGACATCTCGCCCCGGAACCTCGAGCGCGTCCTCTACTTCGCCCAGTACATGATCACCGAGGTCGATGCCGGCGCGAAGCAGCACGAACTCGACCGGATGCGCAACGAACTCGCGAGCGTCGTCGATGAGCGCGTGGCCGACGTCCGCCCCAAGCGCGAGAAGCTCGAGCAGGAGCTGGAGAAGGCGAACGCGGAGCTCCAGGCGAAAGTTGCCGAGCGCCACATCACCATCGAGGCTGAGCGAAAGATCTCCCGGGACGCCCTCGAAGCCGCGGTCGGCCGCGCCGTCACCGAGGTCACCGCCCAGGTCGGCGGCCCCCTCGAAAAGACCATCACCTACCTCGGCGACACGGTCATCGAGGCTGGCACGAAGGTGACGAAGGCCTCGATCACGAAGGTCCAGCGGGAAGGCGACAAGAAGCTCATCGTCTTCGACAAAGAGACCGAGAAGATGAAGCACGCGGAGTCGCTCGTCGCCGACAGTGCCCTCGACGACGCCAAGGCCGCCCTCTACGACGAACTGCACCCCCTCCAGGAAAAGGAGAAGCAGATCCGCGACGAGGTCGAGCAGCAGTACCGTGAGCGGCTCCAGGACCTCGAAGACCTCGCCGACCCGATCGGCGACGACCGCATCGTCCTGCTCACGGAGACGCGCTACCGCGAACTCTCAGACCTCTTCGGCCACGTCTTCAAGGCGGCGATGGGCGCGGAAGCGGTCCTCAAGGTCCTCCTCCGGGTCGACCTCGATGCGATGCGGGCGAAGCTCAAGGGCGAAATCCTGACGGCCAGCGGCCAGCGCCGCAAGAAGGCGACCAAGCGGCTCGACGTCGTGGAGTCACTCCGCGACTCGGGGAACAAGCCCGAGTGGATGGTCCTCCAGGTTTTGCCGGTGCTTCCGCCCAGCCTCCGCCCGATGGTCCAGCTCGACGGTGGCCGTTTCGCGACGAGCGACCTGAACGACCTCTACCGCCGCGTGATCAACCGCAACAACCGACTCAAGCGTCTGCTCGACCTCGGCGCGCCGGAAATCATCATCCGGAACGAGAAGCGCATGCTCCAGGAGGCGGTGGACAGCCTGATCGACAACGGCCGGCGCGGCCGCGCCGTGAGCGGCAGCGGCAACCACAAACTGAAGAGCCTGAGCGACATGCTCAAGGGTAAGCAGGGGCGCTTCCGCCAGAACCTGCTCGGCAAGCGCGTGGACTACTCCGGCCGTTCGGTAATCGTCGTTGGCCCCGAACTCAAGCTGAACCAGTGCGGGCTGCCCAAGCGGATGGCGCTCGAGCTGTTCAAGCCGTTCGTCATGCACTCCCTCGTGGCCAAGGGCCTCGCCCACAACATTAAGAGCGCCAAGCGCATCGTCGAACGTGCCCGGCCGGAAGTCTGGGATGTCCTCGACGAAGTCATCCGGGACCGGCCGGTGCTCCTCAACCGCGCCCCGACGCTTCACCGTCTCGGCATCCAGGCCTTCCAGCCGGTGCTCATCGATGGGTCGGCGATCCAGCTCCACCCGCTCGTCTGCACGGCCTTTAACGCCGACTTCGACGGCGACCAGATGGCCGTCCATGTGCCCCTCAGCCGCGAAGCCGTGGCCGAGGCGAAGCAGATTCTGATGTCTACGAAGAACCTGCTCTCGCCCGCCAGCGGGAACCCGATCGTGGCGCCCTCGCTCGACATGGTGCTCGGCTGCTTCTATATGTCGGACATCGACCCGAACGCGCGGGGCGCCTACAAGCCGATGGTCGGCCGGACGGACGAAGGCGTCTATGGCTCCTTTGAAGAGGCTCGCCTGGCGTACGACCTCGGCGTCGTCGAGCTTCGTGCGCCCGTCAAGGTGCGCACGGGCCGGGCCGTCCAGACGGCGGGCGTGGTGGACTACCCAAAGACGACCGAGGCCGGACATCCCATCCCGCGCCTTATCGCGACCTCCGTCGGCCGTATCATCTTCAACGACGTCCTGCCGGACGAACTGCCGTTCCAGAACGATGGCATGGACCGCCCCCACCTTCGCGAAGTGGTCGCGCTTTGCTACCGCGAACTCGGTGGCGAAGCGACGGCTGAGATCGTGGACCGCATCAAGAACACTGGCTTCCACTACGCCACCAAGAGCGGGATCACGATCGCCATCCACGAAATCCAGGTCCCGAAGATCAAGCCGCGGCTCCTGAAAGAAGCCGACGCCAAGGTCGATGAGCTCCTCGAACAGTTCCAGATGGGCCTGATCACCGACGATGAACGCTACCAGAGCACGGTCCGCGTCTGGAACGACACGACCCGCCAGATCGAAGACGCGATCAAAGAGCGGATGCCTGACTACGGTTCGCTGAACTACATGGCGAGTTCGGGTACGAAGGGCAACATCACCCAGATCCGGCAGATGGCCGGTATGCGCGGCCTCATGGCCGACCCCAACGGCCGGGCCATCGAACTGCCGATCCGCGGCTCGTTCCGCGAAGGGCTCACGGTGCTCGAGTACTTCATCTCCACGCACGGCGCCCGCAAGGGCCTCGCCGACACTGCCCTTCGGACGGCGGACTCGGGTTACCTGACGCGACGCCTCATCGATGTCGCCCAGGACGTCATCATTCTCGAAGATGATTGCGGTACGACGGGTGGGCTCTGGATCGAACGGGATGAGCACGGCGACTCACTGGAGTCTCTTCGCGACCGCATCATCGGCCGCTACGCCGCCATGGCGGTGGTCGATGAGACGACCGGGGAAGTCCTCTGCGACCGCGATTCGGAGATTTCAGAGCTGGTGGCCGACGAAGTCGATGCTCGCCAGGTCCCGCGTGTGCTCGTCCGGACGCCGATGTCCTGCGAAGCGGAGCGCGGCATCTGTGCCCTCTGTTACGGCCGTGACCTTGGCCGCGGCTCCCTCGTGAAGCTGCGTACGGCGGTCGGCATCATCGCCGCCCAGTCGATTGGTGAGCCAGGCACACAGCTCACCATGCGTACCTTCCACACCGGCGGCGTGGCCAGCCAGTCGGACATCACCAGCGGCCTTCCGCGCGTGGAAGAACTCTTCGAAGCGCGAGCGCCAAAGGGCGAATCGATCATCAGCGAGATCGACGGCACCGTAGAGATCGTCCTTGACGGTGACCGCCGCATCGTCCGCATCGCCAACGTGGATACGCTGGTGGAGGACTACCGCGTCCCAAAGAACGGTACGCTCATCGTGAAGGACGGCGATCATGTGGCTGCTGGTGCGGCCCTGGCTTCACCGCCCGAGGGTAATGGCAAGGCGGACGCCGTCACGGAGCTGGTGCTCTCTCGCATCTCCGGTACGGTCCACGTCCGGGGGGACCAGATCCAGGTGGTCTACGAAGAGCGCGAGGAGCGGGAGTACCCGATCCCCGCGGCAGCGCGTGTGCTCCTCGAAACGGGCGAGTACGTCAACGCTGGCGCGCAGATCACGGAAGGCGCTAAGAACCCTCAGCACGTCCTCTCCATTCAGGGCCGCGACGCTGTACGTAAGTACATGGTCGATGAGGTCCAGAAGGTCTACAAGTCACAGGGCGTGAACATCAACGACAAGCACATCGAGGTCATCACCCGGCAGATGCTGCGTCGCGTGAAGGTCGATCACCCTGGCGACACCGGGTTCCTTCCCGGCGACCTTGTTGATCGGCGCGAGTTCGAAGACAAGAACAACATGAAGATCGCCGAAGGGGGTGAGCCGGCCACGGCCGCGCCCGTCCTCCTCGGCGTCACTAAGGCCTCGTTGAACACCGATTCATGGCTGGCCGCCGCTTCCTTCCAGGAGACGACTCGCGTCCTCACGAACGCGTCGATCGACGGCAAGATCGACAGTCTCCGCGGCCTCAAGGAGAACGTCATCATCGGCAAGCTCATCCCGGCCCGGGCGGACATCGAAGTCGCCCGCAGGGAACATATCGCCGAGCTCGACCTGCCCGAGTCCCTCCTCCTCGAGGAGGAAGAGGAGCTGGAGCGGATGCTCGCTGAACGCGAAGCCGGCAGCTTTGCCGGCCGCACGGGCCGTCCTGCCTTGCTCGACGACGAAGACGAGGCCATCGGCTTCAGCGAAGAGGGCGGCGAAGAGGACTTCGTCGTCGGCGACGACGACGGGGCCGAGGCCGAGGTGGACGTCCTCGAGTAGGCTCGCGACACGCGTCATAACCTAAGGAAGAGGCCCCTCATCTGAGGGGCCTCTTTTTCTGTGCGCCGCGGACATGAGCGGCCCCTATCCGGCCCGCTTCAGCCGCCCCGTGCGCTTCGCATACCGTTCACCCGCGCTGAACACCCAGACGCCGGCGGGGATGAGGCCGATCCCGGCGACCAACAGACCGCCCAGGACGGGCAGGAGGTCGATGACCGAGTCCCCACGGATGAGCGCGTCCCGGATACCGCCGATCACGTACGTGGCGGGGCTGATTATCGAGAGCGAGGCGAGCGGTTCGGGCATGTCCTTCGGTGCCGCGTAGACGCCGGAGATCAAGACAAGCGTGGCCTGGATGACGTGGGTCATCTGTGCGCCCCGCTCCGGGTAAAGCAAGGGGAGGACGGCGCCCATAATCCCGATGCCAACCAGGCTGATGCTCCCCACCAGCAACACCGTGGCGGCCGCGAAGTAGTCAGCGTTGCCCATGTTCAGGTCGAAGGCGAGCACGATGATCACCAGCACGATCGCTGTGTGCAGGAATCCATAGACGAGCGAGAAGAGAGCGGTCCCGATCATGTGGGTCGAGCGGCGCACCGGCGCCATGAACGTGTACTCGATGGTCCCTTCCCACCGTTCCCAGCTGATCATGTCGCTCACCGTTTCGAAGACCACGGCAAGGTAGTGCCAGACCAGTGCGCCGATCGCCAGGAATAGCACCAGTGCGTCGATTTGGGCGCCGCTCAGGGCCTCGCCCCCGACAGCACTATTCACACTCCGGGCGATGAGCACCACGGCCAGCGAGTTCGCGATGGTGTAGAGCACCCAGACGACTTCCCAGGCCCAGTACCGCTTGGTCAGGTTGATGTTTCGTTCGACGAAGGCGTAGCTCGCCCTCAGTTCGCGGGTGGCGGCGATAGTCATGGTTTCACCTCAATGTCGTCTTCGAGCTTGCGCCCGGTGAGCCGGAGGAAGACATCCTCGAGCGTCGGATGGGGGAGTGGTTCGTCACGCACCAGCGCCTTCAGGTTCTCGGGCGTGTCGAGGGCGATCATTCGGCCGTGGTCGATGATCGCGATCCGGTCACACAGTCCGTCTGCCTCAGACATGTCGTGCGTACAGAGGATGATGGTCGCGTCGTGCTGGTCGCGAATCTCCCGCACGAAGGTCTGGACTTCGCGGCGCGAGTGCGGGTCGAGGCCCGTTGTCGGTTCATCCAACAGCAGGAGGATGGGCGCAGTGAGGAAGGCCCGGGCGATTGCCACCTTCTGCTGCATCCCCCGGGACATGTCCTCCATCGGCGACCAGATGGAGCGGCCGTCGACCCCGAGCCGTGTAAGGATCTCGACCGCCTTCGCCCGGGCCTCGGACGGGTCCACGCCGTACAGCCGCGCGCCGTAGAGCAGGTTCTCCATCGGCGACAGCCGCTTGAAGAAGGACGGCTCGGCGCTGACGCGGTTGATGAGCCGCTTGACGGCCATTTCGTCCCTCACGACATCGAGTCCGAAGACACTCACGTTCCCCGCGTCCGGCGTGAGCAGGGTCGAAACGAGGCGGATGAGGGTGCTCTTCCCGGTGCCGTTCGGCCCGAGGATGCCGAAGATCTCGCCTCGTCCAACCTCGAACGAGATCTGATCGACGGCGACCACGCGCTTGCGGGCGCGGGCGGGGCGTCCCGGCCACGGCAGCGAGGGACGGCCTGAAAGGAACGCTTTGGTTGCCCCGGTCACACGCAAGGCTGTGGACGGCGGGAGCGGGATGCGAAGCGCGGACTGAGGTCCGGCGAGAGGCAGGGTGGTAGTCATTTCATCCTCCGGGTTTCCGTGGCGTCGTTCGTCGGTGGGGCCACCGCGTCCTGCACGGAAAACAGAAACGCCGTGGGCTGTGGCCACGGCGTTGGAGGAAAGACTCTACATAATCCTCAGGCCGTGGATACGCTTTCGCGACCGCCGCGAATGGGCAGGCCGTTGCGGCGCCGGATTCGCATGATCGCTGTGGAGTAGATGCCGTTGATCATCTCACAGGCACTATAGAACATGTGGATTTGTCGAACAAGCCAGTTCTATGGTGTTGGTCAAGGATCGCCGCGGCCGGTCAATCCGGCGGGCGGTGCTGGTGGAGGATGACGCCGAGCGGGACAGAAATGCGGCTCAGGACAAGCGGACCGTGTCCCACAGGAGCCTCCTCGCCGGTGAGGAGCATGCCCTCCACGTGGAGCGCGATGGCCTTCCGCACGTTTGCGGTGGCCTCTTCGACCGTATCCCCGAACATGTGGCAACCGCCCGCCGCCGGCACACATGCATGAAAGGCGCCTTCGTCAGGCTCGATTACAACGGTATACGTCAGCTCTCGCATGCCCCGGAGTATGCGCCCGCCCCCGGGGCACGGACGACATTCGCGCCTCAACAGTCAGGCCGCAAGCGATAAGGCACGAGCGGCCCTCATGCCTCATCACTCACTCCTCATTACCTTCGCTCTCAGTCGCTGCTGAAGGGGAGGTCCACGCCTTCGATGCGGCGGCCCGCTCGGCTGTGGATCTCGGCCACCTTCTCCGGTTCGCGCTCATGCACGGTCGTGGTCTTGGTGCCGCGGACCATGGCGATGCGGCCGGTGCGCGAGAGTTCGCGGATGCCGTACGGTTCGAGCATCTTGACGAGGCCGTCGATCTTGTCCTCGTCGCCCACCACCTGGAGGATGAGCGAGTTCGTGGCGATGTCGATCACGTCCGCCCGGAAGACGGCCGCGATGTCGAGCAGTTCGTGGCGGTTGACGTTGTTCGCCCGCACCTTGATGAGTGCGATCTCCCTGGCGATCATGTCTTCCTGGGAGAGGTCGCTCACCTTGATCACGTCGATGAGCTTGTAGAGCTGCTTCTCTACCTGCTCAATGGGCGCGCTTTCGCCATCGACGACGATCGTGATACGGCTCAGGCCCGCCTCTTCGCTGCGCCCCACGGTGAGCGAATCGATGTTGAACCCGCGCCGCCGGAAAAGACTGGAGACGCGCATCAGCACGCCCGGCTTGTCCTCGACGATGGCCACCACCGTGTGATTGTTCGGCTTCGGACGATGCCCGTTCACCTCCGTGGCGCTCATCGGGCGAGCTCGGCTTCTGGCGCTTCGATCGTCTCGCTGAGCGCGGCCCCCGCCGGGACCATCGGCCAGACGTTCTCTTCCTGATCGATCTGGAAGTCGAGGAGGATGGGGCCTTTATAGGCGCGCGCTTCGCGGATCGCGCTCTGCACTTCGCCCTTGTGTTCGACGCGGATGGCGCGGATGCCGTAGGCGTCGGCCAGCTTGCAGAAGTCGGGCTGGGAGATGCCGCTGCTGCTGTAGTTCTTGCCGTAGAAGAGTTCCTGCCACTGGCGAATCATGCCGAGGTAGCCATTGTTAAAGATGGCCATCTTCACCGGGAGCTGCTCATCGACGAGGACGGCCATCTCCTGGAGGGTCATCTGAAAGCTGCCATCGCCACAGATCGCCCAGGTCTCGGCGTCTGGGAGGGCCACCTGGGCACCGATGGCGGCCGGCAGCTCGAAACCCATGGTGCCGAGACCGCCGGAGGAGATGAGCTGGCGGGTGCGGTTGTAGAAGTAGTGCTGGCCCGCCCACATCTGGTGCTGGCCGACACCGGTGACGATGGTCGCGTTGCCCTGAGTCTCCTCGTAGAGCGAACGCACGACGTACTGGGGCAGCATGCGGCGCGATTCGCGGATGTGGAGGCTGGGGTGGTCTTCGCGCACCTGGTCGATCCACCGGATCCACTCGATGTGCGACTGCTGCTTCACTTCGGCGGTCAACTTCGGAAGCACCCGCTTGACGTCGCCCACGATGGGCACGGCAGTCTTGAAGTTCTTGCCGATCTCCGCCGGGTCGATGTCGATGTGGACGATCTTGACGCCGGGGTTGAAGTCCTTGAACCGGCCCATGGCCCGGTCGTCGAAGCGCATGCCGATGCCGATGACGAGGTCGGCCGCGTCCGCCGCCATGTTCGCGTAGAACATGCCGTGCATGCCGAGGAAGCCGTAGCTGAGGACGTGCGACTCAGGAAAGCCGCCGAGGCCGAGGAAGGTCGTGATGACGGGGATGCCGGCCTTTTCCGCCAGCTCAACCAGCTCCGATTGAGCGTCGCCCCAGCTGATGCCGTGGCCGGCGATGATGATCGGCTTTTTGGCCTGGTCGATGAGTTCGGCGGCGCGGCGGATCATGCCGGCGTGGCCTTCGGTGGTCGGCTTGTAGCCACGGAGGCTGACCGTCTCGGGCCAGTCGAACTCCGTCTCCTCCTGGAATACGTCCTTGGGGATATCGACGAGGACGGGCCCGGGCCGGCCGGTGCGGCAGATGTGGGCCGCCTCGCGGATGCTGAGGGCGATCTCGCTGGCGTTCATCACCAGGTAGTTGTGCTTCGTGATCGAGTGGGTGATGCCCGTGATATCGGCTTCCTGGAAGCCATCCCGGCCGAGCAGGGTGCGGGAGACGTTGCCGGTGAGGGCGAAGACGGGCGTCGAATCCATCCACGAGGTGCAGATGCCGGTCACGAGGTTCGTGGCGCCGGGACCGCTCGTGCCGAGACAGACGCCCATCCGACCGCTGGCCCGGGCGTAGCCGTCAGCCATGTGGGCCGCGCCCTGTTCGTGGCGGCAGAGGATGTGGCGGATGCCCGGGAACTGCGGGAGGGTGTCGTAGAGCGGGAGGACGACGCCTCCCGGGTAGCCGAAGATCGTGTCCATGCCTTCACGCTGGAGGGTCTCCAGGGTGATCTGGGCGCCGGTCATGCGGGGCATAGGGGTACGGTCCTTCTCGCGGCCCGCTAATCAACCGGCTGACCCCGGTAAGGGGAGGCCGGCGCCCGGCCACGCCTCGAAGGTCGTGGCCCCCCGCGAGCAGCCGGAGGCGGGCTCGCGGGTTGAAGGCGTGCGAGGGTTGGCCGGTAAGCCGATTCCCCTCGAGCGCAACCGCAGACGGACATTGTACGGGTGTGGCGGGAGTTACGTGAAGCGAAACATACGGTGGCACGAGGATGGCCTCCGAGGAGCGGCGATGTCAGACTGGGCCACGTGATTCGCGCGACCGGCTTGTCGTTCGCTGTCCTGGTCATGATCGCTTGCGGCTCCGGAGCCAAAGAGGGCGAATTGACGCCCGAGCAGTTTGTGCAACGGGTGACAGCGCGCCTGTCGCAATCTGACCAGGTTTGGCACGCAGTTGGGGAAATGCGGGTTGTGGAAGGCTCGAAAACCACCATTACATTTCGCCATGAGATCTGGACCGACGCCGCCACCGACCGTGCGCGCTGGGTTGTGCTCCGTGATCCCGGATTCGCAGCCGACATAGCGGAGCGCGCAATCTATGTCATCAACGGAGAAGCCGTCGTTTCAGGCGACGAATCGGAGGCGAGCCGGAACCTGTCGAGCGAGCTGTTCGCACCGTGTCTCCCCTTCAAGTCCCCTGTGGTGGTCGCTCGCCTCATCTGCGGGTTACACGGGACGGCGCCGCCAGATTCGGGCGTGATCGTCGAACGAAACCTCGATTTTCACGGGCGTCGAGCTCAAGCGCTGACCTTCACGAAGGAAGTTTCGCCAAACCCCGACGCCATGCCGCCTGAACCGGGTGACCTGGATGAACGAGTTGGCTTCACCGTGGTCGTACAGTTCTTCGTTGATGCGAGCACATTCGAACCACTTGGAATCAAAGCGTCTGTCAACGAAAGGCCGGCAACGGTCGTCGAGATCAGGTACAACGGCGAGTTCCTCGCCGCACGCGCCGTACCGCCAGACACGTTCGATCTCAAGAGCCTCCCCTACTACGACGCGGCCGATGAGACGCAAAAGGCCCTGGATGACCCCGCCGGAAACATTCGAGTGCGCTGGCTTGGAAGGCAGGCGAGTGCAGGCGGAGGCCTGGCGGCGATGACTTTGAGCGGCGCGGAGAGGCGCAGCCACCCCGAACGCAACGTCGCGGCGGCGCTGTTGTACGGGAATAACGACGCGCTCCTCAGGATCGAGCACTGGCCGGGGAGAAGTTGGGACGACTTTCTCGCCTCGCTCGCGAATATCGACATCCGCTTCAATGCCCGCTGTATGGAGAAGGAGTTGAGACCTATCGGTTCGGCGGAACTCGCGATCTTCCGCATCCGATGGGGCGCCGGGAAGGAGTTCGGAGCCGTTGTGGGAGACGAACCCACCCCAACGCCGACCCCACCAGCGGTCGATTGTCCAGGCGAACCTCCAGACCGCTGGCTGGGCGTGATCCGGTATACCGATGGGGTAGTGACGCTCAACGCCCCAATCGGTATCGGTGGACCTCCCGATCCGCCAAACGAAGCGAACGACCCGGAAGTCCTGACCTATGTCGCCGGCCAGCTGCGTGAACACCAACGGGGCGAATGACAGGTGTATCATTAGGTCGGTGCGAGACGAGAAGCGGCTGGCGCGGATGCGCAACAGCAAGAACAGCGTCTCGCCCGCGGAGCTGGCGGCGATCCTGCTCGATTGGGGCTTCGAGATGCATCCGGGCAAAGGCAGTCATCGGGTCTTCCGGCATCCGCAGCTCGCCGAACGGGTGTCGATCCCGCAGCAACGCCCACTCAAGCCGGCCTACGTACGGTTGGCACTGGCGGCCATCGACCGCGTGAAGGAGCTTGAACGTGAAGACGAGTGACTACATGAGGCTCCCATACCACATCACGCTCGTGCGGGATGAGGACGCTGCCGGCGACGCCGCCTGGGTAGCGTCGGTCAACGAGCTGCCGGGCTGTATCTCTCAGGGCGACACGCCTGAAGAAGCCGCGGCGATGATCCGCGAAGCGATGGAAGCCTGGATCGAGGTTTCGCTGGAGCACGGCGACCCAATTCCCGAACCGCTTCCGCTTCGCGCCGTAGGTAGCCAGGGCGGCGCCTGGCATTGACCCGAGCGCGTACTATCGTGTGAAGGTCGCGTACGTGAGGCTCGTCCTTGGTATGACGCAGGAGGACCCGAGTGACGACTGATGAGCGAGAATCAGAGGTCCAGCGCCGCCTGCGGCTTCCGTATCACCGCGTGATCCACGGCGACCCTGATGACGGATACCTTGGCGAGGTTCCTGAACTACCGGGCTGCTTTACGTCGGGAGACGCTCCCGAACCTGGACGAGGCGATGGCCGCATGGATCGAGTCGTGCCTCATCGCCGGTGATCCCATACCGGAACCCGGGCGAGCGCTCACGCTCGCCGTCTGAACCGTATCCGCCGCCCGCAGCCAAGGCCTCACACCAGCTCCAGGACCTCCCCTGAGTACGTCCGCGCGCCGCGGCGCATCTCGACCAGGCGGTCGAGCTTTACCACGCAGTCCGCGACGCCCTTCGCCTCGCCGAGGACATCGAAGCTCTGCATGCCGCAGACGTTGCAGCTGCCGTGGTGGCAGTCGCCGACCGTCTTCGTGCCATAGGTGGCCTGCCACTGGCCACGCAGGTAGCTCTTGGTGACGCCGCAATCGATGTGGTCCCAGGGCAGGGGATCGTGGGTGTCCCATTCACGGTGGGCGAACCAGTGGGCGTCGATACCGGCGACCTCGCAGGCTTCCCGCCAGGTGTTGCCGTTGAAGTACTCGCTCCAGGCGTCGAACTTCGCCCCGCGCCGCCAGGCTTCGTAGATTGCGCCGGCCACGCGGCGGTCGCCGCGGCTGAGGACGGATTCGAGGAAGCTGTCCTCGGGGTTGTTCCAGGAGAACTCGAGGCCGGCCGCACGGCAGCCTTCGCGCAGGAGCTGGTGCTTGGGCCAGAGCTCCTCCGCCGTGTCCTGGCGGGCCCACTGGAAGGGCGTGTGGGCCTTGGGCACGTGGTTGCTGGTGCTCACGCGGACACGGGCGCGGCCGCCGACGTGCTTGCGGCCGATCGCCTTCACCTTCTTGCCCATCTCGATGATGCCGGCGACATCGTCCATGGTCTCTGTGGGGAGGCCGACCATGAAGTACATCTTCACGCCGGTCCAGCCGCGTTCGAAGGCGTTTTCGGCGGCGCCGAGGAGGTCGTCTTCGCTCACCAGCTTGTTGATAGCGTTGCGCAGCCGCTGGCTGCCCGCCTCGGGGGCGAGCGTGAGGGTGTGCTTCTTCCCCTTCGCGACCGCGTTCGCGACATCGACCGAAAAGCTGTCCACGCGCGTGCTGGGGATGCTGATCTTCAGGTCCGGGAAGGCCGTCGTGAGGCCATCGACCATGGGCACGATCTGGCTGTGGTCGGTCGTGCTCAGGGAGAGGAGCGACAGTTCGTCGTAGCCCGTGTTGAGCATGAGCTGGCGGGCGGCCTCGACGACCTCCTCGGGGCTGCGCTCGCGCGTCGGCCGGTAGATCATCCCGGCCTGGCAGAAGCGGCAGCCCTGGGTGCAGCCCCGCTGGATCTCGACGGCCGCCCGGTCGTGGACGGTCTGGAGGAAGGGGACAATCGGCTTGACGAGGGCCGGCGGCAGTACCTCGACGATGCGGCGCTTGATCGTGCGAGGCGCTTCGGGCACGAGCGGATCCAGCGCGGCGAAGTGGTTGTCGGCGTCGTAGCGGGCCTCGTAGAACGATGGGACATAGATCCCGGGCATGGCGAGGAGGGAGCGGAGCCGCTCCGCCCGGGGCGTGCCGGCGCGCTTCCATTCGCGCAGCCGATCGACCAGCTCGGCCACCACCTCCTCGCCCTCACCGAGAACGAAGGCGTCGATGAACGGCGCCAGGGGCTCAGGGTTGAAGGCGCCGCTGCCCCCGGCGATGATGAGCGGATGCTCGTCCGTGCGGTCGCGCGCCCAGACAGGGATGCCGCCGAGTTCGAGCATGTTGAGGACGTTCGTGTACGTCAGTTCGTATTGAAGCGTGAAGCCGACGATGTCGAAATCGCGGAGGGGCCGCCGGTTCTCGAGGCTCCAGAGGGCGACGCCCTCACGGCGCATCTCGGCCTCCATGTCCTCCCAGGGGGCGTAGCACCGCTCGGCCGTGACGTCCTCGATGGTGTTGAGAATGTCGTAGAGGATGCCGAGGCCCATGTTCGACATGCCGATGTCGTAGGCGTCGGGGTAGCAGAGGGCGAAGCGGAGCGGCGCCTGGCCCCAGTCCTTGGTGATGCT
>JBJXGC010000072.1:0-6396 GCA_046154545.1 Dehalococcoidia bacterium
TCTGCTATTCTCGAAACATGCCCGACTACCAGGTCAAGATCGTCGATGCCTTCACCACCCGGCGCTACGCCGGGAACCCCTGCGGCGTGGTGACGCGGGCCGACGGCCTCAGCGATGGCCAGATGCAGGACATCGCGCGGGAGCTGAACCTGAGCGAAACCGCTTTCGTGTTCCCTTCGACGCTGGCCACCTTCCGGGTGCGCTTCTTCACGCCGGCGACCGAGATCCCATTGGCGGGGCACCCGACGATCGCGACCATGCACACGCTGGTCGAAGAGGGCCGGATCGACCTCTCCGGCGGCGCCAAGCGAGTTACCCAGGAGCTGAACATCGGCGTCCTTCCCGTCGATATCGCACTCGACAGCGAGAAGAACGTCCGGGTCGTGATGACCCAGGCGAAGCCGGAGTTCCTCAGGCGGTTGGACCGGAACCTGTTCGCCACGGCGCTCGGCATCTCGCCATCCGACGTCCTCGCCGACGTACCGGCCCAGGTGGTGAGCACGGGCACGCCCCAGGCGATGGTGCCGTTGAAGTCGCTGGACGTCCTGAAGCGCATCCGGCCAGACTACTCGCACCTCCGGGACCTGGAAGGGGTGGGCAAGTACTTCAGCATCCATGTCTTTGCGTTGGAGACGTTCGACCCGGCCAACAGGGTGCACTCGCGTCACTTCCTCGCCAGCCAGGGCTTCGAGGACCCGGTCACGGGGAGCGCGACCGGCGGGATGGCCGCCTACCTTTGGAAGTACGGCCTCATCCGTGAGGGCCATTACACAGTCGAGCAGGGCCACATCATGGGCCGCCCGGGCGTGGTCGAGGTCCTCATCGAGGGCCAGGACGACGAGCCCACGGGCGTACAGATCGCCGGCACCGCGGTGACGGTCCTGAAGGGCACGATCACGGTCTGAGTCGCGGCCGGGCGTGCACCTCGGCTGGTCGTGTAGGATGCAGGCCATGTTCGAAGGATTTAGCCAACGACGGATTACGACTAGCGGCACGGAGATCAACCTCCGGATGAAGGGCGAGGGGCCGCCGCTCCTGCTCATCCATGGGTTCCCACAATCACACGTGATGTGGCACCGGATCGCAGGCCCACTGGCCGACCGGTTCACGGTCGTCTGTGCCGACCTGCGCGGCTATGGCGACTCCGGGAAGCCGGCGGGCGGCGGCGACTACTCGGCCTATTCGAAGCGGGTGATGGCCCAGGACCTGGTGGAAGTGATGGCGGCCCTCGGCTTCGAGCGCTTCTTCGTCGCCGGGCACGACCGCGGTGGCCGCGTGGCCTACCGGATGGCGCTCGATCATCCCCAGGTTGTGACGCGGCTCGCGACGCTCGACATCGTGCCCACCCATGCCCAGTGGCGCAGCCTCGACTGGCGCCGGAGTATGGGCGCCTACCACTGGTACTTCCTCGCCCAGCCCGAGCCGGTGCCCGAGCGGTTAATCGGCTCAGACCCCGTGTTCTACCTGCACCACCTGCTGCCGAAGTGGTCCGCCGCCGGGTTTGCGTTCGCACCCGAGGCGATGGCGGAGTACGAACGCTGCTACAGCGACCCGGGGACGATCCACGGCAGTTGCGAGGACTACCGGGCGGGCGCCACCATCGACTTCGCGATCGACGACGCGGACTACGGCAAGCGGAAGATCGCCTGTCCCATGCTCGCGATCCAGGGCGACCGTGGCCGCGGGCTGGACCCATCATTCCTCGAAACCTGGCGGGAGTGGGCGGACGACGTGCGGGTGCTCGGCATCGCCTCCGGGCACTTCCTTCCCGAGGAGGCGCCGGGGCCAACCCTGGCGGCGCTGCTGGAGTTCTTCAGCGCTTGACCGATAGCGCGGAACCAGCGCCTTCGTAGCATGGGGGCATGCCCGAGACCTCCTCCACGCCACTCTCGCGCCTCGTTCGCCGCCTCGATGTCGAACGCCTCGACCGCGACCTCTTCCTCGGCGATCCGGGACGGGGGCGGGGCAGGCTCTTCGGTGGGATGGTTGCGGCCCAGTCACTCGTCGCGGCAGCGCGCACGGTGGATGAGGGCGAGGTGCACTCATTGCACGCGTACTTCATCCGGCCGGGGCAGCATGGGGTGCCCATCCAGTTCGTCGTGCACCGGATCCGGGACGGGCGGACGTTCACAACCCGGCGGGTCGTGGCACACCAGGGCGGCGAGGGAATTTTCAGTCTCGAAGCGAGCTTCGCGCGGGCGGAAGAGGGCATCTCCCACCAGCCGCCGATGCCGGCCGCGCCCGGGCCGGAAGGCCTCGGCGAGTGGGACCTGGTTCGCCCCGACACGACCGAGGACCACATCCGCCGCGTGGAGGCGAGCGCGATCGAGATCCGGGCCTGCGACGAGGGTGGCGTGTTTCACGGGGCGGATGGGCAGCCGATGCGGCGAGTCTGGACACGCCCGCGGGCGGCGCTCCCTGAAGACCCCGTACTGCACGCGGCGATGCTCACCTACGCAAGCGACCGGGGGATGCTGAGCACGGTCGGGGCGATGCACGGCATCGCCTCAGCGCGGCGCCAGGCGGCAAGTCTCGACCACACCATCTGGTTCCACCGGCCGCCGCGCTGGGAGGGCTGGGTGTTCTATACGACGGCGAGCCCGGCGGCGCACAACGCCCGGGCGCTGATGTTCGGGAACATGTACCGCGAAGATGGGACTTTGATGGCCACGATCGCCCAGGAGGGCCTGGTGCGGACGGCGGCGGAGCGGCGGTAGGCGGGCTCAGCGGTACCGGTGCGAATTCGACGCCGGTCGTGGGCGAGGCCGCGTGGACACGCCGGCCGTGTCACCGGCAGCCCGCGACCGCAGTGGGCCGCAACTACCGATGCGTCCTCGTCAGCGGAGGCCAATCGATTGGAGGAACGCCGGGGCTCCCGTCACCCGCTCGTCGGGCTGGTGCTGGTTAATCTCGAGGGTGTAGGACGGGAGATGCTTGATGGCTGCCACCACGTATCCCCAATCCACGTCGCCGTCGCCGGGGGCGCGGTGGTCACCGATGCCGAGGACGTCGTGAAGGTGGGCGCCGATGCAGCGGCTCGCCAGCCGGTCGAGCCAGAGATGGCGGTCGATGAAGCCGAGGCGGTGGAGGACCTCGGCGTGGCCCACATCGTGCCAGTAGCCGACCTGGGCGAGGTCGAGACCTTCGAGGACGATATCGTATTCGGCCGGATGCGGGATCTCGTGAAAGTGGTAGCGGTTCTCGATGCCGATGGCGATGCCATGCGGTTCGGCGGCGCGCACCAGCTCGACCAGCGACCGGCGCGCGGCAGCGACGAAGGGCCCGGCCGTCGCGGCGCGCCGGGCGATCGCCGCTTCGCGGAGTTCGGCGAAGCGTGGCTCGGACGATCGGCCGGAGTCGAACATGCGCCGCATCTCGAGTTCCTCGTCGAACATCTCGATCTGGTCGCCAACGGCGCCGAGGTGGCAGACGCTCCGTTTCGCCCCGATTTTCGCGGCCCAGGCGAGGCTCTCGGTGGCGTGCGCGAGGGCCACACGGCGTTCGGCTTCGTCGGGGGAGGCGAGGTTCGGCTTCGAATTCCAGCGGCCGTCGCTCATGCGGGAGCGTGGGGAAGGCTGGTGGACCGAGGTCACAGGCAGATGCCCCGCCTCAATGATGCTCTGAAACTTGGTGGCGTCGGTCGAGTGGCTGATTTCGATGCCGTCGTAACCTGCCTCGGCGGCGTACTTCGCGAAGGCGGCGCCGTCGGCGAAGCGGACCTGCTGGGCATACATCGTCGAGAGGGCGAGCGGTTTCATTTCAGTTCCGAACTCCGGGGGCCGAGCTCCGAGCGATCTGAGACGTGCGCGCGGGCGTTCCCGGCCTGGGCGTAGCGATGGACGGCGAGCAGTAAGGCTGGTGTGAGTGTTGCCGCGATGAAACTCAGGCCCAGGCCCGTGGCATCGTCGAGACCGAGGATGGGGACGGCCAGCGCCGCTACCAGACCCGTGAACAGCACGAGGGGCAGGATCTTGAGCCCGGCGTTCCCCCGCGTCGCGACCGAAAGCACGAGCCAGGGGATGAAGGCGCAGGTCAGCCAGCCCGCGACCAGCAGCCCACCGAAGATGAGGTTGAAGAGCACAGCCGCACCCTAAGACACGATCCGGGCGATGTCGAACCAGCTGACGACGGCCACTCCACAGAGCAGGAGGATGAAGCCGGCGAAGTGGACGACGGCCTCCTTCTCAGGGGCGATGCGGCGCCCACCCCTGAGGATTTCGATGAAGACGAAGAAGATGCGGCCGCCATCAAGCATGGGAAGGGGGAGGACGTTGAAGATCGCCAGGTTGAGGCTGAGGAGGGCGGCGAACTCGATCAGCGAACGCCAACCGGCCTGCTCAATGATGTCGCCGGTGACCGCGGCGATGCCGACGGGGCCCTGGAAGGCGGGCTGATTATCGGTACCGCCACCCCCGCCGCCGCCGATGCGGACCTGGAGCTCGTTCTTGGTCAGGACCATCGTGTCGATGAGCGCGTTGAAGCCTTTCGGGAAGGCCGTCCACGGGGCGTAGGAGACACTCTCGGTGTATGGGTAGAGCAGGCGGGACTTCGTACAAAGCCCGGCGTCATCGACTTCGACGCAGGAGCCGGGCGCACCGATCTTCACGCCGGTCGGGCCCTGGCCCTCCGGCGGTTGCCAGCGGGCGTACACCTTTGCGGTGAGGCTGGACCCCTGGCGGTTGATGAGCCAGGTCTGGGTTTCGCCGAGGTTGAGGCGGTTGGCGTAGATCAGCTCGGTCGTGTTCGCGATATCCCGCCCCTGGACGCGGAGGACCATGTCGCCAGGCTGGAGGCCCTGGAGGACGGTGCTGCCGTCGCGCATCTCACCGCTGACCTGTGCCTCGGAGGCGGGCGAGCCGGACGCGACCTCGACGACCTGGGCGCCGGACAGCGAACGGTCGCGCGGGACCATGAAGCCGACGGCCATGAGGACGACGGCGAGGATGAGGTTCATGAAGACGCCGGCGAACATGACCGTCAGCCGCTTCCAGCGGGCAGCGGCGGCGAGCGACCGGGGGTCTGTGGGGTCCTCTTCGCCGAGGAGCCGCACAAATCCGCCAAGGGGCAGCCAGTTGATGGTGTACTCGGTCTCGCCCTTCCGCCAGCTCAGGCCCTTGATGCGCGGAGGGAAGCCGATGCCGAACTCAAGGACCTTGATGTTGAAGGCCTTGGCGGCGATGAAGTGTCCGAATTCGTGGATCACTACGAGGACGACAAGGAGCGAAATGAAGGGGCCGGCGGACTGCAGGATCGCCAGCGGGTCGAAGGCGGCAAGGAACATTAGTTGCGCACCCCCGTGAGCGCTTCGGCGGCCACCCGGCGGGCCCAGCTATCGGCGGCGATGACCGCCTCGAGATCAGGATCGGCAGTTGACTCGTGTTTCTCCAGCGTCGCCTCAACAATCGCCGGAATATCGAGGAAGCCAACCTCGCGGTTCAGAAAGCGGTGGACGGCAACTTCGTCAGCCGCGGCCATGACGGCGGGGTAGGTGCCACCTTCGCGGCCGGACTCGATCGCGAGGCGCAGGCAGGGGAAGCGGTCCATGTCAGGCGAGCCGAAGTGCAGGCTGCCGATGGCTGCCAGGTCGAGGGCCGGGGCCGGTGGCACCGGCATCCGTTCGGGGTAGGCGAGGGCGCACTGGATCGGCAGGCGCATGTCGGGCACTCCGAGCTGGGCCTTGATGCTCCCGTCGCTGAACTCGACGAGCGAGTGGACGATCGATTCGCGGTGCACTACCACCTCAACCTTCTCCATGGGGACATCGAAGAGCCACATCGCCTCGATCGTCTCCATCCCCTTGTTCATGAGACTGGCGGAATCGACGGTGATCTTCGCCCCCATGTTCCACGTCGGGTGGTTCAGGGCCTGTTCAGGTGTGACGGCTGCAAGTTGAGAGCGGTCGAGGTCGCGGAAGGCGCCGCCGCTGGCGGTGAGCAAGATCCGGCGGATCGCGTGCTCTTCTTCGCCCCAGAGGCATTGCCAGATGGCCGAGTGTTCGCTATCAACGGGCCGGAGGGTGCCACCACCCGCGACCAGCGCACGGCGGACGAGGTGGCCGGCCATCACCAGGACCTCCTGGTTGGCGATGGCGACCGGGCGGCCGAGGCGGAGCGCGCCGAGCGTCGGGGTCAGCCCGGCGGCGCCGGCCGTGCCGACGAGAAGCAGGTCGATATCCTCGCTGACGGCCATCTCGTCCATATCGAGCCAGCGGGCGCCGACGGCGGCGATGGCGTCGTCGAGGGCAGGCGTGCGGACTTCGGCGCAGACGTACCGCGGACGATACTCAGCCACCTGGCGGGCGAGGAGGTCGGCGTTACGGCCGGCCGCGAGGGCCACCGCCTGGAATCGATCGGGGAGCTGACGGATGACATCGAGCGCCTGGCGGCCGATGGAGCC
>JBJXGC010000086.1:0-20027 GCA_046154545.1 Dehalococcoidia bacterium
CGTGCGAGGCCCACGATGAACATTCGGCGGCGCATTTCGACCGAGTGATGGCCTCCGCGGTGCGCCCGCGGGCGGGCCGCCTGACGCCCAGCGGCTGCATGCGCGCGTCGCCGCCCGGCCGCGTAGAATCCGCCGCGAGACCACCCACCGGAGGACCCATGAACGTCGAAGCCTTGCTCGACCCGGAAATCGCCGAAGCGCTGAAGGCCCTGCCCTCGTTCGGCCCGTTCACCTTCGAACAGCTCCCGGCCATGCGCGAACAGCGGATGCTCCAGCTCGGGGCCATCCAGCTCTCGGACAAGGTCGAGCGCACGGATCATACCGTGCCCGGCCCCGCCGGCAGCCCGGACGTCGTGCTCCGGGTCCATCGCCCGAAGGGCGCGGCGGGGCCGCTCCCCTGCATCTACTTCATCCACGGCGGCGGCTACGTCATGGGCACCTACGCGATGGACGACCTCCGTTTCGATAAGTGGTGCCCGATGCTCAACTGCGTCGGCGTCTCCGTCGAGTACCGCCTCTCCCCCGAGACGCCCTACCCCGGCCCCCTTGACGACTGCTACGCCGGCCTGAAGTGGGTCCACGCCAACGCCACGGCCCTCGGCATCGACCGCGCCCATCTCGGCATCGGCGGCGCCTCCGCCGGCGGTGGGCTCGCCGCCGGGCTCGCCCTGCTCGCCCGCGACCGGGCCGAGGTGCCGCTCGCCTTCCAGCTCCTCATCTACCCGATGATTGATGACCGCATGACCACCCCGTCGAGCAAGTGGCAGGTGCCGATCTGGCCCCCGGGCTCGAACGAGCGCGGCTGGGCCGCCTATCTCGGCAAACTCGTGGGCGGTGACGTGCCGATCTATGCGGCCGCCTCTCGGGCCACGGACCTTCGTGGCCTCGCGCCCGCCCAGGTCGTCGTCGGCGCCCTCGACGGCTTCCTCGATGAAGACGTCGATTACGCCATGCGGCTGACCCACGCCGAGGTGCCGACGGAGCTGCACGTCTTCCCCGGTGCGCCCCACGGCTTCGACGGCATCATGCCGGGGACCGCCCTCGCCCGCCGCGGCCGCCAGGTGATGGAAGAGTGGCTGGCCCGGGTACTGCGCGCCTGAGCGGTGCATCGCCCCGAATCCCGGCCAGCTGTTGAGTGAAAGCGTCCCACAGGCGCAGACTGCGCCCATCAGAGGAGGAATGCCATGCCCCGCCGTCTCGCCGTCTCCGTAGGGTTCACCGGTTCGCCTGAGCAAAACCGGGAGGTCATCAAGCGCGTCAAGATCGCCGAAGAGGTCGGCGTCGAGGCCGCCTTCACCGCTGAGACCTGGGGCCGGGACCAGTTCTCGCTCCTCACCCAGCTCGCCCTCGAAACCTCGCGCATCAAGCTCGGCACCGGGATCGCTCCCGTCTTCGGCCGCTCGCCGGCGGTGCTCGCGATGACCTTCGCGACGCTCGACGAGTTGAGCGGCGGCCGGATGATCATCGGCCTCGGCACCTCCGGCGCGCGGGTCATCGAACACTGGCATGGCGAGCCGTTCGTGAAGCCGCTGCAGCGCCTCAAGGAGTACTGCCAGATCATCAACCAGATCATCGCCGGCGAGAAGGTCTTCCACGAAAGCGAAATCTTCAAGCTCCAGCGCGGCTTCACGCTGCTCTTCAACCCGGTCCGCAACCATATCCCCATCTACATCGCCTCCATCGCTCCGAAGAGCATGGAGATCTGCGGCGAAGTGGCCGACGGCTGGATGCCCGTCTACTGGCCGAAGTCCCGCTACCGCGATGGCCTCGCCACCCTGGCGAAGGGCGCAGCAGCGGCCGGGCGCCCGGCCGGCGCCGTCGAGTGCGTTGCTTCCCTGACGACCGTCATCGACGACGACGTCGCGAAAGCGAAGCGCCAGGCCGCAGGACCCATCTCCTGGTATGTCACGAACATGGGCGACTTCTACCACCGCATGCTCACCCGCAACGGCTTCGGCGAGCAGGTGGCGGCGATGCGGGCCGCCGGCGAGGAGCATCGGCCGATGCCCTTCCAGACGAACGACGAAATCATGGCCGCCATGGGCGACAAGATGCTCGAAGAGACCGCCATCTGGGGCGACCTCGAGACCGTCGCTGGCGGCATCGAGGAGCGCCGCCAGCTCGGCGTCCAGCTCCCCGTCGTCTCCATGCCCTCCGGCGACGCAAAGACCGTCGAGCGTATCCTCGGCACGCTCGTGAGCTGAGCCCCGGCCGGCCCTCACGTGTGCCGCCTTCCCAGGCTCGAAGACGGTGAGCGACGGCTACCCCGCCGCTCACCGCTCGCGAGCTGCCACCGAATGCCACGGCCTGCGGCGCAGACTGCGATTCTGAACAGCTGTACGACTCGGACTGCGGCGACCCCTTGACGGACGAATACCAGTGAGATGGCTTAGACAGCGATTGGCTCTGCCCCCAATGCTAGATGACGAACGGGTACTTGTGAGCGTTCCGGGATACTGTGGTCATTGGTGGCGCGTAGAGCATGGAACCATAGTGATCACAACCCTCAGGCTCTGTCACTTGCCGTATTTTGCGAGTCACAAGTATGGCGTCATTCCGATACGGAGACGTTTAACGCAGGTCATGATCGCGGATATCGCCGGGATTGAGTCGCGAAGCTTTTCGCGCGTCGCCTCTCTATTGCGAGGGCCTGGCCAAATCCGCTTGCACCGTGCCGACGCTCCTATGATCACTTTGTCCTGTCGGAAGAGTTCGGAGATTCAGGAAGCCGTTTACAACACGAGGCCCGACTTGCGGCCCGGGGTGGCGACAGCTTCGCCCGGGACGTCGAGGACCGGATGATCAGCACCGCAGTCGGCGGGACGGCCACGACCTTCGCCTACCGCGGCGATGGCCTGCGCGCCTGCCGCACGGCCGGCGGCGTGACCACGAACTTCACGTGGGACGTGAACGCCGGCTCGTGTCGAGACGTCCTTCCTTCGGACGTGGACCCGGCCGTGTCCTGTACTGGCGCCTTCGTTGGTGGCAGTGGTAATCAGGCGTATGCAAGTGAGTGCTTCATTCAATTCGGGGGGAAGGTAGGAGATTACGCAATCTATACCGGCGGCGACGGCCTGACTGAGTGCGAACGTGATACCAGCTGTTCTACCTACGTTGGAGTAGGTATCACTATAGCGGCATTCTTACCTGGCTTCAGGCTTGGAGCAGTGCTATCGGAGACGCGGCCCGGGCGGCTTATAGCTGTTACCAGCAAGAAGGGATTTCGCCTATGACTAAGCGTAACCTGATCCCGCTATTTCCAGACCAATCTCGCTCTAGGTGGACTGGACTAACCATGATGATTTTCGTCGGCGTAATTCTGTTGATGAACGGTTTGAAGTGGTCTCTGCCAGGAATCATCGCGAACGGTATTTTTCTTTCTTTGGGCGGTATGCTTGGCATTATTCTCGGCGATTCCGTTCGATCGCGGGTTCTGTCAGCGGTGCTAGTGGTATGCAGTGGTTTGGTTCTCGGGTGGCTACTATTATAGAAGCAACTACGTCTCTATTACGCGAGCTACTCGGGTGGTCCTTCCCCGGAAGGACGCCAGCCGGACGACCGGCGGCGTGACCACGAACTTCACCTGGGACGTCAACGCCGGCCTGCCCGTCGGTCCTCGCCGACGGCACCAGTACGTCTACGGCGCCCGGCTGGTAAGCGCGCACGGCCACTCCGTCCTGAGTCCTGAGTCCCCGTCAACTTCCTCGCCTCCCCTCCCCGCGCGGCGTATTATCCGCGCCCGATGGCTACCGACGACGACCTGGAGCCCGCCCTCAGGAGATTCCTCCAGGCCTGCATGCCGCAGGCCGGCGACCTGTCGGTCACCGGCCTCCACCGGGCCACCCACGGCGTCTCCCGCGAGAACTGGCCCTTCGACCTCTCCTGGAACGAGGCTGGCCGCCAGCAGCGGCGCTCACTCCTCCTCAGGCGCGACCCCGTCGGCAGCGTCCTCGAGACCGACCGGCGGGTCGAGTTCCGGATGCTCGATGCCCTGGGCCGCACGAAGGTCCCCGTCCCCGCCGTCCTCTTCCTCGACGAAACGGGTGACAGCCTCGGCCGGCCGGCGATCGTCATGGAGCGCCGCACCGGCGTCTGCGACTACTTCGTCCTCACCGGCGGCACGATGGGGCTTCCCGAGGCACGCCGCCGGGAACTCGCCGTCGAACTCTGTGACACCCTTGCCGACATCCACGAGGTGGACTGGCGGGCACTCGGGCTCGACCAGCTCTTGCTGTCTCAACTTCCGCCGGGCGCACGCCGCGAGTTGGCCTGGTGGCAGTCGTACCTTTCGACCCAGGAACTCGAACCGCAGCCGGAGATGGTCGAGGTCGCCTGCTGGCTCGGCCGCCACGCGCCCGAGCCGCAGCGCGTCGTCCTCGTCCATGGCGACTACAAGCCCGGCAACGTCCTCCTCAGCCCGGCCGGCGAGATCGACTCCGTCCTCGACTGGGAGATCGCCCACGTCGGCGACCCCATGGAAGACCTCGGTTGGGTCACCAACCCCTACCGCATCCGTGAGCACACCATCCCCGGCGCCTGGGAGGTCGAGGATATGCTCGGCCACTACGTCGCCCGCACCGGCTTGCGGGTCGATCCCGCTGAGTTGCGCTACTGGCAGGTCTTCACAAACTTCAAGCTCGCGGCCATCGTCCTCACGGGCATTCGCTCCACCTGTGAGGGCCGCGCTGAGCGGGCGTTCTCCTACCGGATGGTCCGCGGATTCCTGCGGCGTCTCCTCGAACTGGTGCCAGGGCCATGAGACCAACACCCCCCGAAGAACTCAGCGCCCTCCGTTCCGTCCTCAATCGGGTCATCGACGCCACCTTCGATGATGACTACATCCGCGGCCAACTCCGCCACGTGAGCGACGGGATGGCCGCGCTCGCGTCCGACTGGCCCGTCGCAGCAGCGCGGCTGTTGGCCGAGAACGAGGCGACGGAAGCGTTCCTCCTGGAGCTGGCGGCCACCTCCGGCGCCGGCTCGAAGGAACTCGCCGCCTTCGCCGGCGACCCCACCGACCTGGCCGCGCTCAACGAACGCCACCAGCTCCTCCGCGGTCTCGTTGCCGAGGCCATCCGCGACCTTGACCGGGCCGAAGATGGCGACATAACGATCACTGCCCGGCGTACAGTACGGGCCTTCTTACTCCGCACGGCGGAAACCTGGACAGGGTAGGTAGAGATGCTCACTGAACTCGACGACACGCTCTGGCACCAGATCCCCACGACCTTCGACCACGTCGGGACGAGCGACCCGCGGTTCTTCGACCGCTACTGGTTCGCCATCTACGCGCCGGACGAGGGCGTCTCCATGCAGGTGACGATGGGCAGTTACAGCAATACGAACGTGCTCGACGCGGGCGTGATGGTCCTGGACGGCAACCGCCAGCACAACCTGCGCCCGTCCCGGGCCCTCCGCCCGCAGTTCGAGACCAGCGTCGGGCCGGTTCGGGTCGAAGTCGTGAAGCCGATGGAACACCTCCGCCTCGTCTGCGCGCCGGGGGACCACGACCTCGCCTTCGACCTCGCCTGGAAGGCGACCCTTCCCCCCGAGGAAGAGAAGCCCCACTACTCGCGCCTCAACGGCCGCGTGCAGGAGGAATACCAGCGCTTCAATCAGATCGGGCGCGTCTCCGGGTCACTGACCGTCGGCGGCCGCCAGGTCGCCGTCGCCGATTGGTGGAGCGCGCGCGACCACTCCTGGGGCATCCGCCCGGGGATTGGCGGCCCCCAGCCGCAGAATGGCGAGAGCTCACCGGCAGGCTCGGCCGGCACGCTCTTCTGCTTCCTCTTCTTTTCAACGCCAACCGTCGCCGGCCACGTCCAGATCGCCGAGCGCCACGGCGCCCGCGCCTATCTCACGGGCCTCCTACGGTTCAACGGCCCGGGTGGCTGGGTCGAATACAGCGTGCAGGATGCCGAACTCGGCCTTGAGTTCCTCCCCGGGACGCGGCGGCCGCGCCGCGCCACGATCCAGGCCAGCGTGGAAGGCAAAGGGCCCGTCAGCCTCATCCTCGACTCCGTAGGCCCGTCTTTCGCCATGCCAGGCCTCGGCTACAACGGCTGGGACGACCGGCTCGGGCTGGGCGTCTACCGCGGGCGCTCCTACCAGGAGCGGGACACCTGGGATGTCACCCACCCGGCCGATGTCGTCCTCCCAGGCGGGTCCGTGGAGCGGCCCCCGCACCGCATCCAGCCCGTTCGCGTCACCCTCAGCACCGAAGGCCTCTCGGAGGTCGGCCAGGGCAGTCTCACCCTGGTCGCCAACGGGCGCTTGCCGAAGTACGGCCTCGAATAGGCTGAGGCACGCGGTCGCCGTAGCCCCACGTTTGCACCCGTCGGGGCCCGCGGGCTACGCTCCCGGGTATCTGAACTCGTGCGCCGCCCGCGAGCCACTTCGCGGCCGGCGTCTGAAAGCTGCTGCACCACGATGGATGTCTTCCAGGCCATGTCCGAGATGCGCGCCATGCGCCGACTCAAGCCCGACCCTGTCCCCCGCGAGGAGATCATCGACATCATCCGTTACGCCACGCATGCGCCCTCCGGCGGCAACGGCCAGGGCTGGCGCTTCGTCGTCGTCACTGACGCGGCCAAGCGGGCGAAGCTCGGCGACCTCTACCGCAAGGCCGTCGATCTCTACCTCGAAAAGATGAACACCGCCCCACTGCCCCATCAGACGCAGGACGAATGGGAGCGGCTGGTGAAGGCCGTCCGCTGGCAGGGCGACCACGTCGGCGAGGCGCCCGTGCTCATCTTCCCCTGCATGCAGATCAGCAAGCGCGCCCAGGAGAACGCCGCCGCCATGCGTGGCACCGCGGCCAGCATCTACCCGGCCGTTCAGAACCTGCTGCTCGCCTGCCGGGCGAAGGGCCTCGGCGCCACCCTGACCACCCTGCACTCGCTCCACGAAGCAGAAGTCAACGCCGTCCTCGGCCTCCCCGAAGACGCGATGACCTTCGCCATGATCCCGGTCGGATATCCGCTCGGCAAGTTCGGCCCAACGAAGCGCCTGCCGGTCGAAGGCCTCATCGGCTGGGACGGCTGGGCGTAGGCCCGAGAGCCTCTGGTACACTGAGTCCATGGCCTCCGCGACGGTCGATATCAATGAACTGCTCGAAGTTCGTGACGGTTTCCGCGACGGCCGTCCCTGCCTGAAAGGCACAGGCATCACCGTCCACACGATCGCGGTGGACTACCTCTCAGGCGCCACCCCCGCCGAGATCCTTGAGGACTTCCCCCACGCCTCGATGGCCGGGGTCATGGCCGCCCTTGCCTACTACGAAAAGCACCGCGCAACCGTGGACGCCGATTTCGAGCGGGATGAGCGTGAGGGTGACGCGCTTGTCCGCGCTCAAGAGGCGGCGTGGGATCGCTCGACTCAATCCCAGGCCCGATGACCCTTGCGCTGTACATCGACGAAGACTCAATGCGCGTGGCTGTCATTCGCGCTTTGCGGGCTCTCAGGCCCGATGTCCTCACCACCACAGAAGCCGGGAATCTGCATGCGATCGACGAGGACCAGTTGCGTTTCGCGACGGCGGAGGGCCGAACGATCGTCACATTCAACCGGGGCGATTTCGCGCGGCTACACGCTCATTGGGCCGAAACAGGGCGGCAACACGCGGGTATCGTTGCCCTGACGAAGCAGCGAACACCCGTCGGCGTCCTCGTACGGAAGCTCTCGCGGATGGCCGAGACGCGACGGCCAGATCAGGTGGCCGGCGTCCTGTTCTACCTCAACGGAGATCCTGATCAGCGGCTGGAATAGCGCCGCGCTCGGCGCCAAGCTGGCATAATCACGGCCGCGGCGCCTCGAAGGCGCCCACGAGGCGGTTAGCATGAAATTCGGACTTCACATCGGACAACAGAACATCGAGATGGCCGAAATGCGCCGCCTCTGGCGCTGGGCCGACACCGCGGGCTTCGACTGGGTCGATGTCTGGGACCACTTCTACGAGGCACCCTACATCGATGGCAACGGCTCCTGTTTCGAAGCCACCACCTGCATGGCCGCGATCGCCTGCGAGACCGTGAACGTCCGTATCGGTGTGCTCGTCCTCGGGATGAACTACCGCCACCCGGCCGTCCTGGCGAAAGCGCTCTGCACCATCGACCAGCTCAGCGGCGGCCGCCTGGAGATAGGCCTGGGCGCCGGCTGGCACGAGCCCGAGTACCGCGCCTACGGCATTCCCTTCCTGCCCATCAAGGAACGGCTCGACATCCTCGAAGAGGGCGTGCAGGTTGTGCGCAAACTCACGACCGAGGACCGCGCCGACTTCGCAGGGAAGTACTTCCAGATCACGAACGCGGCCTGCAACCCGAAACCAGTCCAGGTCAGGCCACGCATCTGGATCGGCGGCAACGGTGAGAAGCGCACGCTCCGGATCGCTGCTCGCCACGCCGACGGCTGGAACACGCCCTACACGTCCGCCGATGAGTTCAAGCGCCTCTCCGGCATCCTCGACGGCTGGTGCGAGAGGGAGGGCCGCGACCCCCGGACGATCGAGCGTAACGAGAACCTGAGCTTCCACATGGCCGCCTCCCCGGCTCACCTGGATAGCGCCGAGAAGCAGTTCCAGGAGACGTGGGGCCCCGCCGCCGAGGCAATGCGCTCACGCGGTGTGGTCGTCGGGCTCCCTGCCCAGGCCATCGACCTCGTCGGCCGCTACGCCGACGCCGGCTGCGCCCGCGTCAACATCGCCATCCGGCCGCCCGTGGACTGGGCCGCGTTGGAGGCCTGGTCGAAGGAAGTGATCCCGGCGTTCAAGACGTAGCGGTTACGGCGCCGCAACTCGCCGGCCCGTACACTCATCGACCACGAACCTCACGCTGGAGCGGCTTCCGCGTGGTACCGCGTCACCCCGCGCCCACATGGATGTGCAGGTGCTTCGACTCCTGGTACTTCCCCACGTTCGTCACGACGTGGGCTCCACCCCACTCTTCCGCCACCATCCTGGCCACCGTGCGCGCCACCTCCAGCACTTCGCGGACGATGTCCGCGTCGCCATCGTCGAAGTCGATGAACGAAGCGATGTGCCGTTTGGGGATGACCACCACGTGGGCATCCTTGTAGTGCGGCCTCGTGTGCTCGAAGGCGAGGACGTTCCCGGTCTCGTGGACGACCTCCACAGGCGTCCGGCCGCTCAGCACCTCTCCGCAATAGAAGTCCTCCATGTGCGCCACCCCTGGTCAATCTCAGGCCCGGTACCCTTAGGGAGCCGCCCCACAGTTTCGGGGCCCGGGGTGTGCAGGCGGCCGCCCACCGTGTTACAATCTCATTAATTCCGTGTTTCATGGAGATTGCGACATGTCCAGCGTTACCAGCCCAATGACCGTCAAGGAAGCCAGCCAGCACCTCTGGGAGGCCCTTTCCCACCATTCCGTCACAATGGACATGAGCGCCTCCGACCCACTCGTCCGCGCGATCACCCGCTACGGCCAGACCTGCCGCGAGCACGGCGAAGAGGCCGTGAAGGCGGCCAGCGCCCACGTCTGGGAAGAGCTGTCCCACCATTCGGTGACCCTCGACCTTGGGGCGAACGACCCCGTGATCAAGGCGCTCGCCGAGTACGGTGAAGCCTGCCGCCACGAGGGCGTGAAGGCCTAACCCTCGCCCGGCCCCGTCCCTGGCAGCATCCGGTTGCGTGGCTGCTTCCTGCGCCTCGGCTGTCTACCCGTTTGGTTCTCCCCGCCAGCCGTGAGACTGACGACAACCACCGCATGACCGGCGTACACGCTCGGGCCGCAACTATCGGATAACGGCTATGACGCCGCGTCCCCGGCCGGAGCATCTGCCTCGGCATATTTCTTTGACGCGAGATCCGGGCGATCGTCGAACCGGGACCGCCACGCCCGGAGCTTACCCGCCGATGCGGAGGCGGCGACCCTCAGGCCTCCAGCCACTCCCGGAAGAGCGGGTTGATCCGGACCGTCTTGTCGATCCCGATCTGGCGCAGCCGCTCCTGGTAGTCCAGGACTTGCTGGCGCCGCATCGCCCCCAGCTCCCGGAGGCCGACCTCGCGGTCGCCCTTCCCCAGGAGCATCACCAGTGACTCCTTGAACTCTGCGTCCTTGCTGAAATCGCGCGCCCAGCGCGACTCCCCGATGTCGAAGAGGAGTGTGACTCGCGGCAGTTCTTCCGGCTTGCGGTCGAGGTGGAAGCGCAGGTGATCGACGCCGAACTCCATGTGCCGCTCGAGGTCGGCCCGGCAGAGGCGCATGAGCTTCGCGTCTTCGGGAGTCGGCGCCAGCACGTCAGCGTGGTCGTAGAGCGTCGCCAGGAAGCTGGCCGCCAGCACGTTGATCTGGGCTACCGCACCCTGGAAACGCATGGCCCCGACCAGTTCCCGGTTGAAGTTCCCCGGTGACTGGACACCCATCCCGAAGCCGCTCCAGATGGCGCGCTTGCGGAAGGCCTCGGAGTGGCGCATCAGCTCGAAGCCCTGGCTCGCGATGTAGGCCTTCACCTCGTGGTATCCGTACGAAATCTCCTCATACCAACGGGCAATCCCCTGGCACAGGACATAATTCAACTCGGAGAGGTTCGTTGCGAACTGGCTCATCGCCCGCTCGAGGGCCGGATCGGTGCTCCGGCAGGCGTTCCAATCTACCGCGCTGGCGGGTGCCCAGCGCGCCTGAATGCCCTCTTCGTAGAGGCGCCCGGCGCAATCGGCCCAGCAGTCCGCCTTGTCGTAGATCGTGTACGACCCGGCGACGTAGTCCTCGTTCGCCGGCACCGAACCCCGTGGCGTGTCGTTGTCGTACATCCAGCGGTCGGGGACGACGCCGTAACTGCCGACGTTGATCGCCTCGAGCGTCAAGCCGTTCGGCCCCGGCCGTGCGCGCACGCCCGTCTCGTTCGGAGTGTCCATCCAGTCGAGATGGAGCGTCGCCCACCCCGCCGGCAGCGGTTCCACGCCGACGAGCTGCCGCGCCTTCTCGCCCGAGAGGCCAGCACGCATCGCGTGCTTGAGCGTCCGTTCCTTGACGCCGTTGGCCAGGGCGCCCTCGATTAACTCAACCGGCCAGCCGTGCTCGCGGCCAAGCGCGTCGAGCTCCGGCGATAGTGCAGTGCCCATGGAAAATCCCTTCCTCCCGGTCCCATCCGCCCGGACTCACTCGATGTCGGCCGTCTCCATCACCTGCGTGAACAGCGGGTTGACGCGAGCGCGGCGGTTCAGGCCGACCACGTCCAGACGGTGCAGGTACTCGCGGTACTGGCGGTTGCGAATGAGCCGGAGCTTCGCGTACCCCTCGTCCACGTTCCGGATGCCCCCACCGAGGAGCACCGCCAGCGGTTCCGATGTCGTCGCCGCGACGGCGATCTCGCCCTGCGAGCCGCTCACCGCGGCAACCGCCAGGGACTCTTCCATCCGGTCGAAGTAGCCGTGAACCTGCTCGGCCCGCTCCGGCTCGCTATCGAGGAGGTACTTCAAATGCGTCACCCCGAAGGCGACGTGGCGCGACTCGTCCTGCGCGGCCAGCCGGAACATCTTCTTCTCGGCCTCGTTCTGCGCGAACAGTTCGCCCGTCCGGAAGAGCGTCTGGACGAGCCCTTCGCCCAAAACGTGGACGAGCGTCGTCATCTCCGTGAAGTCCTGGACGGCGAGGACGCCCGACGCGCCCGCCCGGGCCGGCTGCATGCCGCCACCGTTGACGAGTACCCGCTTCCGGAAGACGTCCATGTGGCGGCTTTCGTCCATGGCCTGGCTCTGCAGGAAGGCCGCGACCTCGAAATAGTCGGGCGACAGCCGGGCGACCCACCGCCCGGGCACCTCGGCCGCGATGTATTCGATCTGCGTCAGGAACGAGCAGACCTGGCACATCGCCGTCTCCATGTCGTCCGGCAGATCCTTGACCGTTTCCCATGGGATGTCCGTGGCGGAGGACCACTGACGTGCGACGGCCTCCTCGTAGAGCATTGCGCACGATTCGGACCACACTTCGCGCTTCGTCGGCTGCTGGCTGGTCGTCGCGATCGCTTCCGGACGGACCAGCGCCCCGCGCGGCCGCGAGGTGTAGTTCGACGAGTATTCGGGCACTTCGCCGTAGGGGCCGACCTGGATCCCCTCCAGGGTAAGCCCCTTCTTGCTCAGCTCTGGGAAAATCGTATCGAGAGAGTCACGGAAGAGGTCGAGTTCGGGGCGGTCTGGAGCCTGCACCATGGTGGGGCCTCGCAATCCAAGTGGTGAAGCGACGATAGGCGTCGCCTCCCACGGCTGTCAATGGGCGGTATCGTGACAGGCTATAGCCCGGCGTCTGGCGCAACGGTCAGGTGTTGCGGCGGAGCGCTCGCTGGACATCGCGGGCGACGTCCCGTTCGGCGATCTTCTCCCGCTTGTCGTACCGCTTGAGGCCGCGGGCGACGCCCACCTCCACCTTCGCCCGCCCACCCTTGAAGTACATCGAAAGCGGCACGAGGGTCAGCCCCTGTTCGCCCACCAGTTGGGCGATCCGCAGGATCTCCTTCTTGTGGAGCAGCAGCTTCCGGTCCCGGTCAGGGACGTGCCCCGAGTAGCCGGCGTTCGCGTAAGGGGCGATGTGCGCGTCCTGGAGCCAGAGTTCGCCCTCTTTCACCCGCGCGTACGCGCCCTGGAGTTGGACGCGATGTTCGCGGACCGACTTGATCTCCGATCCAGTTAACATAATCCCACACTCGAACCGCTGCAGGATCTCGTAGTCGTGGCGGGCACGGCGATTCTGCGCGATCGTCGCGCTGTTGGGGTCCTTCTTCGCCGTCTTTACAGCCATCACGCACGACGGCCCCGGTCGCCACAGCGGGCCGGGGCCGCACACTTCCTTGGGAAAGAGTGTAACGCGCCTACTTGATTCCGCGCAGGATATCGATCGCCTTGAAGACCTGGATGTCACCCTGCTCTTCGTACTCCGTGCCCGTCATCGGGAGATCGACATCCGGGGTCACCCCGATACCCTCAATCTGGTCGCCCTTCGGCGTTAACCAGCGGCCGACGGCCACATAAACAGCGCCGCACTCCCCGCTGCCGCAGCTCTTCAGTGGGAAGAGCCGGTTCACCGTCCCCTTGCCGAAACTCGTCGTCCCGACAATCGTGCCGCGGCCGTTGTCCCGGATCGCCGCCGCCAGGACTTCGGCCCCGCTGGCGCTGCCCTTATCCATCAGCACCACGACCGGGATCTTCGTCAGGATCCCGCCCTGGCCCGCACTGGCGCCGCTCTGCTTTCCGTTCGAATCCACCTCGATGATGATCGTGCCCTTGTTCAGGAACTCGTCCGCGACGTCGATCGTCGCCTGCAGCCCGCCGCCCGGGTTCCCCCGGAGGTCGAGCACCAGCCCCTTATAGCCGTCTTTTTCGATGTCGCTGGCCACCGCCTTGAACTCGCTCAACGTCTTCTCGTGGAACTGCGAGATGGCGATGTAGGCGATATCCTTCGCCTCAGCCCCGGTCCGATCGACGATCGCCTTCTTGCTCTCCCCGGGGAGGAGTTCCAGATTCGGCTCGGCGTACACGCTCTGGATGTCGATGTCGCCGCGCGTCACTGCGATCTCTTCGATCTGGCCGTCCCCGTGGCGCACCTTGAGTTTCACCACTGTGCCCGCCACGCCGCGGATCTTGTCGACCGCGTGTTGGCTCGTCCACCCGTCCGTCAGTTCGCCGTCAACTTCGAGGACGATGTCGCTCGCCTGGATCCCGGCCTTCTCGGCCGGCGAATCCCGGAAGGGCGCCACGATCTGGATCGCCCCATTCCGGTCTGAAACGCTCGCCCCAATGCCCTGGTAGGTGGCGGCCAACTGCAGCGCCCCTGCCTTCAGGTCCGCTGCTGAGATGAAATGCGTCTCGCGGTCATTGAGCGACGCGATCATCCCGTCGATGGCCGCTTCTTTTAGAGCGTCCGCATCGAGTGTCTTGCGGTCAACGTGCTGCGACTCGAGCACGTTCACGATCTCGTCGATCACGGCCGCTCCGATCGACCCGGAGGCCGACGACGACGGCGACGACGCATCACCCTCCGACTGCGCCGCCGCTGGCGCGGTCGTGCTCGTGTCCGCGTTCCGGTCCCCAAGGAACCAGCCGAGGCCTAGGACCAGCGTCAGACTGGCGATCGCAAGGAAGCCGAGTACGGCCCAACGGGCAGCCCGCTCGGCTCCGCTTGGTGGTGGTGCTACACGCGAGGTTTCCATAGCGGTGGCAAGCTACCTTTCACAGGGGACATCCGGGAATCTTCTGAGTGTACAGTCCGCCTTTCCACCCCATCAATTTGGCCGTTACCGGGCGTTTACTCGCGGTGGGAAGAAGCCCGTGTCGCCGCGCCCCACCACCTCGATCGGCTCCCGCCCATGCGTCGCCCACGACAGGACATAATCCCGCGGCCCGTCGCTGAACGAGGCCGCTACCCCGTCTCCCATCATCCGCCCCGCCATCAGCACGGCCGAGCCGTCTGGCGCCCAGAGGTGGTGCGATTGGGCGTACTGGTCGAAGAACCCGAGCAGCGTCCGAAAGTCCTGGCCGGGTACGAAGCCGTCGCTCGCGGCCCGGTAGCGGCCGTCGTCGCCCACCACCAGCATCATGAACCGCCCGTCCCCTGATTGCGTGGGGATCGTCAGGGCCAGGCAATCGCCCACCGGCGACCAGGTGGCCGAGACGAACGGGCCCCGGTGCATGCTCGCCAGCTTCTCGCCCGTCAGGACATCCACCAGCCAGAGCTGGCTGAAGAGGCCCGTGTTCGGGTCAGCCGCGACGGCCACCGCCACCTGGGGCGCCCCGGGCCGGGCCACGATCGCCACTCCGCCGCCGAATGAGAGGAGGTCGCGGTCGTCTTCGCTGTCCAGCTCGCGCCGCCCCAGGATCACGCCGTCGCCGCCCGGCCGGGCGTACATCACCGAGCGGCCGACGCAGGCAGGCGTCCGGAAGCCGACCGCCTCTGACGTGACGCGCACGGAACGCCGCTCCCTCGGCCAGTAAAGGACGAGTTCGTTGCCCTTATGGATTGCGAGGCAGTCTCCAGCCGCCGCCCAGGCCGAGAACAGCGGCCCGCCGCTGACGATGGCGTCGGAGCTGTAAGACCCCTCCGGGTCGCTGAGGAACAGCGTCAACCCATCAGCCCCGGGGGCCACCACGGAGAGCACATCGCCAGCCGGCGACCAGTTCACATAATGCGGGATCCGGGGCGCGATTACCGCCGGCCCGCCAGGCGCCGACCGGTAGGCCACCACCGTTTCAACCGGCGGGGTTGCTCCCACGATCCGGACCTCGCTCGTTGGCGGGCGGCCGGCTTCGACGACGGAGACGGCGGCCTGGGCGCGTCCGGGCCGCCAGACCGGCCAAACGCCGGCATCCGAGAGCGGGGTCCGCTGCCACGCGCCCTCGCGGCGCTCGAACACCGCGACAGCGCCACCGGACTCAGCCACGACCACAGGAGAAGTCATGATCGGTTTATGCGCCGGGCGGTACGCTAGCGCAACCGTGGCCGTGGCCGCCTGGGTTTGGCGGGGTGCCGTTGACCAGCTGACTCGCAAGAGTGAACTTCGCACTATATCAGTTATGTGCTGGATCAGCGTCCTGTCAGCCCCTTTGCGGCCTCCTCGCGCGCTCGCGTTCCGCAAACACGACCCGATCGTCACCCGTCCGGCGTTGAATTGTCACCGCCCCACCCTGAACAATCGGCACAGGCGTTCGACAACCACGGGGAAGCGGTTGCGATCATGCCGTTCGCCGGGGAGCAGTGAATATGAACTTGCCGTCTAACATCGAATCCAGCGCGTTCGACCTGAACGCATGCGAGACCGAGGAGGCCAGCGTGCCCCAGCGTCTCACGCACGAAGAACAGCAGCAGATCGTGATGCAGTACGCACCCCTGGTGCGGCGCGTCGCACGCTCCCTCCCGCTCGAGATTCCAGGCTTGCTCGAATTCGAAGATGCCGTCGGCTATGGCACCTGTGGGCTCGTCGAAGCCGTCCGCCGTTACGACCCCGCCAAGGGCACGAACTTCCACGCCTACGCCGTCCGGCGCATCCGTGGCTCGATGATCGACGCCTTCCGCCGCATGGACCGCCTCAGCCGCACGATGCGCCAGAAGGCCCGCGACGTGCAGCGCGCCCAGGGCGAACTGGAGACCACCCTCGGCCGGTCGCCCAGTCACGGCGAGGCCGCGGCCCATCTAGGCATCACCCTCGACCAGTACCGCGATGCCCAGTCCAACTCCCGTTGGGTAACCGTTTCCCTCGACCGTATGCTGGAGCGGGACGAAGACGGCGATTCCTTCCCCGCCGCCGAAATGCCCACCGCCGACGACGACATTGACTTTACCCGCGGCTTCGAAGAGCGCGAACTCTACCAGTCGCTCGTCCAGGCTGTGGGCACCCTGCCCGAGCGCGAGCGCCTTGTCGTTTCGTTATATTATGTCGAGAAATTGACCATGAAAGACATCGCGAACGTCCTTTCGGTCTCGGAAACGCGCGTCAGCCAGCTCCACGGCCAGGCCGTCAAGCGCCTCCGCCGCGTCCTTCTCCGCGAAGCGGCCTGAACATCCGGCCCCTGCGCAACGATCCAGACGGCCACGGCCGGCGGCGAGAGTCGCCGGCCGTTCTCGTCCCAGCCAACGCACCCGTCCACCAAACCGACACCCTACGAAAGTGGCCCACCCTGCCGAAGATAACTCTGAGAGCATCAGTTCGGCCATCGGTGTCAGGCCGGTGACCGGGCGGATGCGGGTGGTAGGGGACTGGCCCGGAAGCGGGCCCGAGTCAGAGACGGGGGAGAATCCGGACATGCCAGAACGAATCGACGAGCGCTTTCACGCTAAGGTGGCGTTCGTCACCCACACACGAGAGTATCGCTCCGCTGACCTGTTGCCCGCGCTCGCGCGCCACGGCTTCACCACCACTGAGCGGCCACACGACCGCGAGACCGACCGCTTGCTGGCCCAATTCGACCCGGACCTCATCGTCCTCGCGGTCGATCCGCGCCAGGAAAACGACCTCCAGCTCATTCGCAACCTTTCCCGGTCGGCGACGGCCGCCATCCTCGTGCTCGCCCCGGGGCCCCACACGAACGGCCTTGGCGCCGCCCTCGAAGCCGGCGCGGACGTCTGTCTGCGCGATACCGATGGCGCCGAGATGATCACCGCCCAGCTCAGCGCCCTGTCCCGTCGCAAGACCGCGCCCGTCAGTGAGCCCGTCGATGACTCGCCCTCCGTCATCACCGTGCGCGACCTCGTGCTCGACTTCGACCGCTGCCAGGCGAACCGCGATGACGCCGTCATCCCGCTCACGCCCACCGAGTTCAAGATCCTCGCCTACCTCGCCCGCAACGCCGGGAAGGTCGTGAGCCCCGTCGAAATCCTCCGCGCCGTCCAGGACTACACCTACTCCGAGCGCGAAGCCCAGGAGATCGTGAAGGTCTACATCCGCCGCATCCGCCGCAAGGTGGAAGCGGACCCTTCCGAGCCAAGCTACATCGTCAACGTCCGCGGCTTCGGTTATATGCTGGAACGCCGCTCACATGCCCGCGACGGCGCCGGGCGCGTGACGCACGCCGCCTGACGCCATCGGGCCTAGTTCTGACTCTGACACAAAGGAGCCGCCCACCCGGGCGGCTTCTCTGTTTGTGCCGGGTGCACCTTGGGAGCCTTTACGCTCTTGCCGCGTCAGCGATAATGCCGCGGTGGACTGCCCCATACGCGTGATCGCTCACGAGTCCCTACTCGGGCGCTGGGACCTCACCCTCCGCCAGCCCGACCGGAGGCTCGCACCGTACATCAGCCAGTTCGAAGGTTATGTGGAGTACGGTGCGTCATGTGTCCGCCGCCGTGAACTCCCCTTCCCCGGCCTACCGCTGATCATCTCCTTCGGGTCGCGCTACCGGGTCGAAGACGCCTGTACTCTCGCGACACCGTCCCTGGGTACGTTCATCGCCGGCCTTCACACCCGCGCCGTCTTCGTGGAGTCGGGTGAGGCATCCTTCGGGATGCAGGTGAACCTCACGCCCGTGGGCGCCTATCTGTTCCTCGGCCAGCCGCTCCACCAACTCCTCAACCGCTCGCTCGAACTCTCGGAAATCCTCGGCCCGGAAGGCGACGTCCTTGCCCAGGTGCTTCACGGCACGGCCGATTGGCCGGGGCGATTTGCGCTGCTTGACGCCTACTTCCTTCGCCGTTTCGCCGCCGCGCGCCCCCTCCCCCCGGCGATCGAGTGGGCGTGGGCGCGCCTCACGAAGTCGGGCGGCACGACCCCCGTAGCGCGCCTTGCCGGGGAAACCGGCTTTAGCACGAAACACCTTTGCACCCAGTTCGGCGATTACTTCGGCCTCTCGCCGAAGCTGGCGGCCCGGGTGATTCGATTCGACCGCGCCGTGAAGCAGCTCGACCGCGGCCCGGGCACCTGCCTCGCGGATATCGCCGCGGCGACCGGCTACTTCGACCAGGCTCACTTCAACCGCGAGTTCAAGGAGTTCGCAGGCCTCACGCCACGCGCCTACCTCCGCAACCGGCTCTCCGACGGTACGGGGCTCATCGAATCCTGAGCCGCCTTGCTGCGATCGGTGCGATCCGTACAAGAACCTGGCGGCGCGACACAGGTAGTATCGCCCTCAACCTGAGAGGAGGAAGTGGATGTCCACTGCGTTGACCACGATTAGTCCCGGGTTGTTCTACCGCGACGCGCCCGCCGCGATCGAGTGGCTGGGACGCGCCTTTGGCTTCGATGCGGTGCTCGTTGTGCCCGGGGAAGCCGGCGAGGTTGCCCACGCCGAACTGAAGCTCGGCGATGCGTTCGTCATGTTGAGCAGCGAGATGCCGGACCGGCGTTATGAGAGCCCATCGGGCGGGACGTCGATCCACCAGTACGTCAACATCGCAACGGCAGACGTGAAGCCGCTCTACGACCGGGCAGTGGCGGCCGGGGCGACCGTCGTCCATCCATACGAAGCCAAGGATTACGGCGGGCACGGCTTCACCGTGCGCGACCCTGAAGGCCACGAGTGGAGCGTGGGCAGCTACCAGCCCGGCGGCTACCAGGGCTGACGCGGCCAAAGGTTAATCCGGCGCCCACCCGGCCCCCTGGCCCGACCCATGCCGGAGCGGCTGCCTTCGGCTGCACCAGATAGACAAGGAGAGAACATGGCCACCCACGTCACGCCCTATTTCGCCGCCACCGGCGCCTCCGATGCCATCGCCTTCTACACGAAAGCCTTCGGCGCCGTAGAGCTCTATCGCATCCCCGACCCGGATGGCCTCCGCCTCGGGCACGCCGAGTTCACCATCGGCGAAACCACCCTCTACATCTCCGACGAATATCCGGACCACAACGCGCTCGCCCACCCCGCGTCGTTCGTCATCGAGGTGCCGGACGTGGACGCGGCCTTCCAGCGGGCCGTCGATGCCGGTGCAACCGTGGAACGCCCCCTCGAGGACGCCCCTTACGGCCGCGGAGGCTGGCTCCGTGACCCGTTCGGTCACCGCTGGAACCTGATGACGTCCAACCCGGACTTCGACCCCAAGGACATGCAGTGACCGGCGCCGCGGCTCAGGCGATCGTCACGTCGTCGCAGAGGTAGACGTCCTGGATGGCGTTGAGCAGGCCAATGCCCTCATTCATCGGGCGCTGGAACGCCTTGCGCCCGCTGATCAGCCCCGTCCCGCCCGCCCGCTTGTTGATGACGGCCGTGCGCACCGCCTCGGCGAGGTCGCTTTCGCCCGAGCTAGCCCCGCCTGAGTTGATCAGGCCGACCCGGCCCATGTAGCCGTTCGCCACCTGGTACCGCGTCAGGTCGATCGGGTGGTCCGTCGAGAGCTTCGAGTAGATCCGCTCGTCGAACTTGCCGAAGGTCACGCCATCGCGATTCAGGGCCCGGTAGCCGCCGTTCGACTCCGGGAGCTTCTGCTTCACGATGTCGGCCTGGATCGTCACGCCGAGGTGGTTCGCCTGGCCGGTCAGGTCGGCCGACGTTTCATGGTTGACGCCATCGACTTTGAACCCGGAGTTGCGCAGGTAGCACCAGAGGACAGTGGCCATGCCCAGCTCGTGGGCGTAGGCGAAGGCCTCCGACACTTCGA
>JBJXGC010000094.1:0-2868 GCA_046154545.1 Dehalococcoidia bacterium
TTCAACGCCATCGGCAAGACGGAGGATGTCGGCTACCACATCTTCCACGAGATCGAGCTCCACGCGGCGGAAGGCAAGGTCTTCACGGAAGAGGAGGACTTCACGGGCTGGATTATGGACGGCGGCACCAGCCTCATCTTCACCAGGCCGAACGCCAAGGACGCGGAGTTCGTCATCCCCGCCGGCTCGGGCGCGGGGGAGACGATGGACCGCTACGTCGTCTTCCTCGCGGAGACGTTCGCGGGCTACAAGCGGGCCGATGGCTCGCACGCGGAGTCCGTCACCCCTGAGGAAGTGCGGGAAGCGGCATCGCTCCTGGCGGCGACATCGGATGCGCCACAGCTCCTCGTCTCCTCCGACGTGGGCCACGACGATCCAGAGAGCGAAGCCAAGCACGCCGGTGTGGTGAGCCCGGCCCTGGGCCAAACGGTCACGGGTGTGAACTTCGAGGAGAGCAAGAAGTTCGCCCTCGTCATCCCGTTCTTCCGAAGCGTTTACAGCGATGTCAACAACACACTCGCGCTCGGGCTCATCGCGTTCGTCATGATCGAGTTCTGGGGTTTCCAGTTCCTGGGGGTCAGCTACCTGGGGAAGTTTTTCGTGAACCCCTTGAAGTCCCCGATCGGCACGTTCGTCGGGCTGCTTGAGCTGCTCTCGGAGTTCATCCGGGTGATATCCTTCACCTTCCGTCTCTTTGGCAACATTTTCGCTGGCGAAGTGCTGCTTTTGATGCTCACGTTCCTCATGCCGTTCGTGCTCGTGGACCTGATCTACGGGCTCGAGCTGTTCGTGGGGTTCATCCAGGCCTCCGTGTTCGCCCTGCTTACGCTGGTGTTCGCCGTCATGGCGACGGAACACCACGGGGAAGACGCGCACCACGAAGACCATCACGACGAAGATGCGTCGGCAGACGCACACCATCAGACCGGAGCTGCTCAGGCCACCTAAGGCCTGTCACCACTCAAATCATGCGCCGGGGGAGGCGCAACGGAGGACTCGAACACCATGGACGTACTTCAATTCCTGCCTTTCCTGCTCGCGCTCGACGTCGACGGGGCGAAAGCCATCGGCGCCGGCCTGGCGATGGGCCTCGGCGCCCTCGGCCCGGCCATCGGCATCGGCAACCTGGTCGGCAAGGCGATGGAAGCGCTCGGCCGTAACCCGGAAGCCCGCGCCGCCATCCAGACGAACATGATCCTCGGCGTCGCCTTCGCCGAAGCCATCGGCATCTATGCGCTGCTGACGGCCATCATCATCGCATTCGTCATCTAGCTCGCCCGTAGCCGGGTCACGAAAGGGAGGCGATGGCATGGGAACAGCGATTGATGCCCTTGGCATCAACCTACCGCAGCTCATCGCGCAGATCGTCAACTTCACGCTGCTCCTCATCCTCCTCAGGCTGACGCTGTACAAGCCGATCCTGAAGATGCTCGATGAGCGGAAGAAGAAGATCAGCGACGGCCTGAACGCCGCCGAACTAGCCCGCGCCGAAGCCGTCCAGGCCCAAGCGAACGTCCAGGCGCAGCTCGACCTTGCCCGGAAAGAGGGTCAGGAGATCGTCGGCAACGCCCAGCAGATCGCCACCCGCATCCAGGCCGACGCCCGCGAAGAGTCGGCTCGCGACCGCGAGCAGGCGGTTGAACGCGCGCGTGCTGAGATCCAGCTGGAACGTGACCGGGCGATCGCTGACCTTCGTGGCGAATTCGCCGATATCACCGTTTCCGCGGCCGAGAAGGTGATTAACCAGGCCGTCGATCGTCCGGCTCACCAGCGCATCATCGACGAGGCGCTGGCTGAGTCGCGCTTTGGCGGGAGCTGACCACCATGGCGGACTACCAGGCCGGCAAGCGCTATGCCCAGGCCGTGTTCGGCATCGCTGTCGATCAGGGCACGGTCGCCACCTGGCGGGCTGAACTCGAGGACGTCGCTCATGTCCTCGCTGAATCGGCCATGGCGCCAGTTTTCGGCGATACCCGGGTTTCCATCGCCGACCGTCTGCGGATGGTCGAGCGCGTGCTGGACGTCAGTCCGCTTGCCCTGAACCTTGCCCGCCTGCTCGTCTCAAAGGGCCGGGCGGCTGAGGCCCGGGCGGTGGCGGTGGCCTTTGCGAAGATGGCGGACCAGTCTGAAGGTATCGAGCACGCCTCGATTACCACGGCTGTTGCCCTCGATAGCGCCCAGGTGACGGATATCGAGCAGAAGCTTGGCGCCTCGCTCGGTAAACGGGTGCTGGCCACGGCCACCGTCGACCCGTCGATCGTCGGCGGTGTCGTCGTCCGGGTCGGCGACAAACTCCTCGACGGGAGCGTCCGCACACGCCTCCGCCACCTGCGTCAAGAACTACAGGGGTCCCGGTAAACCGGGCAGAGAGAAAAGGGAGCGTCCTATGGCAGTACGCGCTGAAGAGATCGCGTCGATCCTGCGAGAGCAGATCGAAGGCTTTTCCACACGGGTGGTGGCGACCGATGTTGGCCAGGTGATTGAGGCTGGCGATGGTGTGGCACGCGTACACGGGCTTTCGGGCGCGATGTACTCTGAGCTGCTCGAATTCTCCAACGGCTCGATGGGCATCGCCCTGAACCTGGAAGAGGAGTCCGTCAGCGCTGTCGTCCTCGGCGACTACACCGACATCAAAGAAGGCGACGAAGTGCGGGCGACGGGCCGCGTCATCGAGGTCCCGGTGGGCGACGCCCTCATCGGCCGCGTCGTCGATCCCCTCGGCAAACCGCTCGACGGCAAAGGCCCGATTAACACGACCCGGACGCGGGCCATCGAGCGGATCGCCCCCGGCGTCACCCTCCGCAAGAGCGTGAACGAGCCCGTCCAGACGGGGATCAAGGCGATCGACGCCATGTTCCCCATCGGCCG
>JBJXGC010000100.1:0-14179 GCA_046154545.1 Dehalococcoidia bacterium
CGTACCAACCTGGTGTGACCAGCCGCAGGGGAGCGCCGTGCTGAGGCAGGAGCGGCTGACCGTTCATCTCCCAGGCGAGCAGCACCTCCGGGCGCAGAGCCTCCTCGAGCGGCAGGCTGCGCTGGTAGTGCTGCTCGATCTTCCCCTCAACGCCGCTGTCGGCGCCGGTGAAGAGGACCTCGACCGCGCCCTCGGCGAGCCCGGCGCTGTCGAGCACCTCTCGAAGGGGGATGCCCGTCCACTCCGCCGTGCCGACGGCCCCGGTCAGCCAGGGCTGGCTGATGGGACGGGGCGAGAGCAGCGCCCGGCCATCCCCGGCGCACTCGAAAGTCACCCGCTGCGTTTCGTGCGCGCGGGATCGAAGCTCGCTCAGCGGGATGGCGAGCGGGCGGCCCACGGCGCCGTCGATGCCCAGGACCCAGCCGTCAGGGTCACCGTCGGGGATGTCGTAGTGGGTGAGGGTGTAGTGGAGGCCGGCCGGTGTGACGTCGTAGCGCAACGCCTCAAGTGGCATCGCGTGGTTGCGGAAGGCGAGGTGGAACTCTTCAGGATGAACCCGCGGGTCGTCGTCCAGCCCGCCCTTGGGGCCGACCTGGGGAAAGGTGAGCGCGTCGCCGTCCATCACGCTGGATTCTACCGGAAGCACCGCGGACACGCGGGCGCTGACCGGTCGCGCGCCGCCGGCGATCGTTAGCCGCGGCCGTGGACATGGCGATTGGTGTGTTCGTGGCGGAGAGGGGGAGATTCGAACTCCCGGTGCATTGCTGCACACCGCTTTTCGAGAGCGGCACCATCAACCACTCGGACACCTCTCCACTGAGAATTGTAGCAGACGCCGGGGCGTTCGATCCCGCCGCGGTTGTGTCGAATGTCCGCCACGTGCCGGGCGAACGGCAGACCGTGGAGGAGTAATGTCGTAGCGCTTGCTTACGCGCGCGGCTCTGACGGCGCCCGGCGCCCCTCTGAGCCACGACCGTGAGGGAGTGCAACGCGCGTGTGTTCCGCGATTCGTCCAGGCGCGCCGCTCTGCAGGCCCTGGACGGGCACCGTCGCAGCGCTTGCTCACGCGCGCGGCTCTGACGCGCCGCGCACGACTCCGGGATTGGGCCCAGGCGCGCCGCTCTGCGGGCCGTGGACGAGCAGCGTCGTAGCGCTTGCTTACGCGCGCGGCTCTGATGGGCCGTGGCACACGTACCGGTCAGCCCTCTTCGCGCAGGTCCTCAGGCCTGAGCGCGTCCCGGGAGCCCAACTCGGCGCCCATCTGGCGGAGCTCCCGCCCAAGGCGGGTGCTTTTCTCGGCGATGCCCGCGAAGTATGTCCGCCCGGCGCTCACCTTCACCCAGAGCCGCCGCCGGGGGACGTAGAACGTGATGCTCAACCCGATGATCGCCATCGCCACCGCGACCCAGATGAAGGTACTGCCCGGGTCCCGCTTCACGTTCAAGCCTGACGCCTCGACCTGGCCCCCGAAGGTGTAGCTGTAACCGCTCGGCGTGGTCACCGGCCCATCCAGGCGCAATGTCACGGGCCCATCATCGAGGCCGCTGACGAAGAGATAGGGCCGCCCTTCACCATCGGCCGCCATCTGGATGGTGGCGCCGCCGGGGCCGGCCCCGGGCATGTCGTCGATGCGCAGGGCCGGGATGCTGACGGCGCCGGAGAAGGCGAGGCGGTAGGCCTCCGCACCGGTCCCGATCGACACGTCCTGGCCGGGCTGCAGTTCGCGCCCTTCCTCCAGGCCACGGCCCAGCGCCACCAGGCGCATGCCGCCCTCCACGAACCGCCAGGCCACCACGTAGGACACCATGGTGTCGGAGCCGGGAGCCACGGGGAAGACGAGCTGACCGAGGGCCACGTCGTCGGCCGGCCCGGGGTCGCTGCCGGGTTCCGTCCCGAACTGCGGCACCATCTGGTCGAAGAGCACGCGTCCGGCCCCGTCGGTCACCTTCATCCGCGGCACGGCCGCGGTCTTGTTCTCGAAATCGACGTTGTCGCTGAAGAGGGGCGTCCGATCCGGGCCAACCACCCGCAGGCGGGCGATGTCGTCGAAGAAGGCTGCCTGGTGGATCTTGTAGCCGAAGGCATGGCAGGGGTCATTCACGGTCGTCGTGCAGCGCAGCGTCTCGCCCGCCCGGGAGACCTCGATGTCGCTGTGGTAGTCGATGATGTTCCCCTGTGCGTCCATGCCGCGGTGGGCGTCGATCATCCGCACGAACATCTGGCCCGGGCCGGGATGGGCGAAGACGGGGGCGCCGGGCGTCTCCTCGGCGAGAGCGAGCACCTCGTCGAAACCGGCGTAGCGGGTGAGCAGCCCACCGACCAGGAAGATCAGGAGCGCGAGGTGGCTCAGAAAGGTTCCATAAGCCGCCCAGGAGAAGCGCTGGGCAAACAGGTAGGTCCCGTCGGCGGTCTCAGCCGTGCGCTCGACCGTATACCGCCGCTTCCGCAGAGCGGCCTCAACCGCCGAGGCTCCGCCGGGGTGTGAGTAGTCGGCCCGGTGGTGGGCCTGGTCGAAGTAGCGGTCCGGCACCGTCCGTGGCGGCCGGTGGACGCTGCGTGCCGTCGGCCGGAAGCGGCTGACGGTCGAGACGGTGACCGAGACGATGATCAGCGCCCAGAGGCCGTTGAACCAGGGCGAATAGAAGACGTCGAAAAGCTGCAGGCGGTCCATGAGCCCCGCGAAGGCGCCGCCGAAGTCCTGGCGGCGCAGCTCCATCCAGGCCTCCCGGGCGGCCGGGTTCCCGCGCATGGGCCCGGGCACCTGGGGGATAACGACCCCGAGCAAGCCGGCTCCCGCGGCCGAGCCGACGAGGACGAGGGCGAACTTCACGTTCGTGAGCAGGCTCCAGACCGCCCGCAACGGGTCGATGCCCGTCCGGTCCAGGGGCTGCGGGGCCGGCCGGGCGCCGGGGACGCTGGTCACTGCAGGTACTCCGCTTCCAGGGCCGCCAACTGCTCGTCGGTCACCCGGCCAACATACACACGGAGGACGATGCCGGCCGGGTCGATCAGCATGCTGATCGGCAGGCCACGGGCCACCCGATAGGCGGCGTTCACCTCGCCGTCCAGGTCGAGGACGACCGGGTAGGTCACGGCGAACTCTTCGAGGAAGCTCCGGGCGGTCTCCGCGGACTCCTGCTGGTTCACGCCGAGGACGACCAGCGAGCGGCCACTCCGCTGGTAGAGCGCTTCGAGCGCGGGCGTCTCACCCCGGCAGGGGCCGCACCAGGAGGCCCAGAAGTTGACCAACACGTAGCGGCCACGGAAGTCCGTCAGGGTGAGGACTTCGCCGGCCGGACCGCTGAGCGTGAAGTTGGGGGCGGCCCGGCCCAGGTCGGCGACCGCGGGACGCCCGGTCGGGTTCAGGCCTACGGGCAGGGCGACGACGCCAAGCCCCTCCGGCTGCTGACTGCCGGGGCTAGCGGCACCGCGGATTTCGAACCACCAGAGGCCAACCCCGACGACCACGATGATGAGCATGGCGATGCCCAGCGTGGACATCGGTCCGCTGTATTCGCGCCGACGCTGGGGGCGTTCATCCGGGAGGGGGTGGTGCTCTTCGATCTCGCGCCGTCTCCTGGGGGAATGGGACTTAACGAGTCCCGCTCCAATTGAACGTAATTGCGGCCACGAGCGCAAAGCGGACGGTAAACGCCCGGAGCCGGGCCCCTCAGTGGGCCCTTACTTCCGCGTCGTGCCGGGCGCATCCTCCGTCGATCCGCCGCCCGCCGCGGGGCACCGGCCGGGTGAGGCCATGGACCAGGCGCCGACACACACAACGGCGTACGGACATAAGCGTCCACGGAGGGGCGCCGCTCCGGGACTATCCCGGTGTTCGTCATCAGGTCCTGGGCCTCAGTCCGGCAGCTGCACGTAATACGAGTGGCCGGCCGCCGTCCAGTCCTGGACCATCTGGAAGAACTCGGGGCCGCCCGAGTTGATCCCGCGGATGGGCATGCTGCCCCGCCTGATCATGAAGTCGTGGGGCGCGAGTTCACCGGCCCGCACGAACTGGCGTTCGGCCGCTTCGGCCCGGCCCTGCTGGTGGAGCCACCAGCCGAGGCCGAAGTGGGCGCGGGCGAGCTGGTCGTCCAGTGTCGGCAGGTCAAGGAGGGCGTGCACGCGGGCGGGCTCAGGTGCCGGTGCCGTGCCCTTCACCCAGGCCCGCACCTTCTCCAGGTGGGCCGCCGAGGTGAACCCGGTGACGTGGCTCCAGGCGTCGTTCCCGAACTGAGCGTCGTTCGGCCGCGCAATCCGGCCCTCCTCGTCGATCCAGGTGACCGTCGGGACGTTTACCCAGTTGTAGAGGTCGGGCACCAGGTGCTCCGTGTCGATGAGGCTCGGGTGTGTAGGGTTCGCGGCCTCGATGAACGTCCGGGCGTCCTCGGGGTCCTTCTCCACACCGATCGTGATCACCGTGAAGTTGTCGTCCTTCAGCTCTTCGTACAGGGCCTGCCAACCTGGCAGGTCATCGCGGCATCCTCACCAGGAGCCGTAGGCGGCGAGCAGCACCTTCCTGCCTTTGTAATCGGAGAGCGAGTGCATCCGGCCGGTGAGGTCGGGGAGGGTGAAGTCTGGCGCCTGCAACGACGTGAGCTGGCCCGCCCGTGCCGCCGCCGACTCACCCAGGTAGCTCGCCTTCTCGTCGCGATCGAGGGCGAGGGGCCGGCCGATGTGCGAGGCGAAGGCCCCGAGGTCGATGCCGTCGCCGTTCGCGATATCGCTCCGCGGCGGCACCGGGTAACAGAGGTCGCCCTTGCAGAAGCCCTGGGGCTTCAGCTCCCAGCCAAGGGCGGCCGCGAGTGCAGCTGCGGCGACGCGCACCGTGTCGCCGGGCCCCATGGTCGCCTCGAACGCGTGCGGCGAACCGTTGTCGATGAGGGTGAAGGTCGTGGTTGGCATGGAGCCTCCGTCGGGATCCGCCAGAGTATAGCCCTGGGCGACGGCGAGCGGCCTACAGCGAGAGATATGCGCGGAGAGCAGTGTTCACGTCAGCCATGATCATCGGGCCGGCTGTCCCGAGTCGGCGCAGAATGGTCGAGACATTCACCGTCACCAACCGGGAGAGCCGGACGGTGGAGGCAGCCCGCAGGCCCGTCGCCTGGAACTCTGGAGTGCCTGGCCGAAGGAGCACCGCGTAAGGGTCATCGGTCGGCTGAGTCGTGAGGAAGGCAAGCGTGACGTCACGCCTCCAGCCGCCCAGGACCAGCGCAGGCCGAATCTTCGCTGCTGTCAGTTCGGTGAACGGGAATGGGACAGTGACGACGTCGCCACGCTCAGGCGTTGCCGCCATAGGCTTCTCCGTCCTGGGCCGTGTACAGGTCTGGCTCGTCGGCGAGCCAATCGAACGCTCCGGCGCCGGACGCGAGCGCCGCGAGATCCGCCTCCGCGTCTTCCTGTTGGCCATCGAGCGGGCGATGCCCAGCACTCAGGTAGCGCGCGTACCCCTCAATGAGGCTGGCGACGCTGCGCGCCCAAAGAGCGGCGGCGTCGTCCAACGCCCTGGCGCAGTCCGGCGACAGCGGAGGCATAAACCCGGTCGGGCGCGCTCCCGTGTTCTCCATTCGCCGATCATATCGCAAGTGGCCAACCGCGCCCGCGTTCGGCCATTCGAGGCCGCCGCCGGTTGTTCGGGCTGGCTTCGTGGGTCCGGACGGCGATGGGCCCGCTGATCCCTCATGCCTAGATCAGGCTGTAGCCCGACCCCTTGCGGTCGATCCCCGTCCCCTTGCCATCCTTGATCCAGCCGAACTCCTTGAGGATCTCCTGGCTGTAGGTGACCCGGCCCGTCACCTTGTCGAGCGGTTCGGTGGCGAGGAGGAGGGCCGACTTCGCCATCAGCTCCGGACGCTCGCCCCGCGGGTCGTCCATGCTTTCCACCAGGTGGTGATGTAGCGTCCCGGGGGTGGGCACGACCTGGGAGGGCGAAACGCAGGTGACGCTGACGCCGTCCCCGTAGACCTCGGCGGCGAGGCCCTGGGTGAAGCGCTCGAGAGCGGCTTTCTCCGCGCCGTAGAGCGTGCCGCCCCGGCCGAGGGTGGGGTCGTCGGGGTATGGCCCCCGGCCCGGGCCGATGGCCGCGCCGCTCGAGATGTTGACGATCGAGCCGGACTTGCGCGGGATCATGTCCTGCAGCGCCAACTGGCTCAGGTAGAACGGCGCGTGGAAGTTCACCGCGAACGAACGCAGCCAGCGGTTCACCGGGTAGTCCTTGATCGGGATGAAGTAGGTGAGCGCCGCGTTGTTGACGAGCACGTCGACCGGGCCGTACTTCGCCCGCGCCTCTTCGAACATCCGCACGCACTCTTCGTACTGGGAGATATCGACCGCGATCGGGTGGGCCTCGCCGCCACTGGCGCGGATGCCCTGGACGGTCTTGTCGAGCGACCCGGCGAGCATGTGGTCGCCTTCGTGCAACGTCCGGGCGGTGCAGATGACGCGCGCCCCCTCGGCCGCGAAGAGTTCGGCAATGGTCTGTCCGATGCCCCGGCTGGAGCCGGTGACGATAACGTGTTTTCCGTCGAGCTTACCCACGATGCCTCCGATGGCGGCTACCCCGCCGTGTCTGCGGCACGATACGCCCCCGCCCGTGGGTCGTGCACTCCGGCCGCGGGCTTTACCTCGACATTCCACCCGGATGCGACCGTTTTACCGTTCTGGTCCGGGAGCGCCTATACTGCGCAGGTTGAGGGATACGACTGATGAGCACGTTGATGGGCGACCGCGAACAAGAAAAACCACGCGTGGCGTTGCCTGTGCGGGATGAAGACCTCCCGCGGCTGCTCAAGTGCACCCGCTGCAACCTGAGCTACATGCCGGGCAAGTCCAGCAGCGCCCTCCGCCTGACCTACTGCAGCTTCCTCTGCGAACTCGGTGACCTCGGCTTCAGCATCGCCGGGCTGGAACACATGGTTCTGAAGAAGGTCGAGCCGGCCGCCGAACTGGCGCCCGAGCCAGTCCTCACCGAACCCGTCGCTACCGCCTGAACGGCCTCCCGCTCCGCTTCCCCTCACCCGGCCACCGCGTCGATCACCGCCTCGACAACTTCGCGCTCGCGCGCCCGCAGGACTGCAACACGCTCCTTCGGCATGTGTGAAGCCACCCCGTCTTCCTCGGCGATCAGGTCGTCCAGGCGGATGAGCGCGGCCGCCCGCTGCGCCCCCAATGATTTCGCGACCGCAAAGGTGGCCGCCGTCTCCATGTCCACACCCTGCCAGCCATGACGGCTCCAGTCGGCGATGACCTCCCGGGACTCGGCCAGGAGCGCCGGAGTTGAGTAGATCGCGTGCTCCGAGACGGGGATGCCCATCTGCCGCAGCGCTTCGGTGATCGCCGCGGCCAGTTCGGGCGTGGCGTCGGCCAGTATGCCTTTCGGCAGGTACCAGTCGCTCACGCCGTCCTGGCGTTCGGCGTGCCGGGGAACGAGCACGTCGCCCAGCGCCATCCCCGGCTGGAGCGCCCCAAACCAGCCCAGCTGCACAACCGTCTTCACTCCCGCGGCACAGAAGGTGTGGGCGTGCATCGCCGCCATCGGGCCGCCGAAACAGGGCGCCAGGGCGACCTTGAGGCCGCGCTTCGTCCCCAGCCAGGCCGGGAAGCGGCGCATCGGCTGGGCGCCGTCCAGGTAGGCCGCGAACCGTTCGCCACCGGACTGAATGCCGAAGACGCCAAGGAGCAACAGGACATCGGGCACCTCGGAGGCTTCGAGGCCCAACACCCGGCGATGGTCATCAGCCGTCAACTCTTGATACAACGCCGCCTCCTCCGGGCACACGGCTCCACGCCCGGGGCGGGCAGCCGCTGCCCCGGTCACGCTCGCCGCAACATCGAACCAGGCGCTACTTCTTGGGCGCCGCCGCCGCCGCCGCTGCCGCCGGCTTGGCGGTCTTCGCCTGGACCTTCTGCTTGGTCGTCTTCTGAGTGTTCTTGGGGCTCTTGTCGCCCATAACCATGAACCTCACCGATTTCTCCACGGTTACCCGGGGAAGAGGATTGTAGCCAATCGCGGTCCGCTTGCCACGATCATTTTCGCGGCAGGCATCAGCAGCTGCCTGACTGGCAGCCGCGAAGAAAGGCAATCGCATGAAGACCCGCACTTTCGCCTCCTCCTGGCGCGACGCCACCATCCCGGCGGTGGCTGCGATCGCCCTCGTCCTCACGGCCGCCTGCGGCGGCGGCGGAGACGAAAAGACCCTCGATGTAGAAAAGGCCGACGCGCTCGCCCACGAGGCGCTCCTCGTTGCCGGAGACCTGTCCGGGAATGGCTGGGAGGTCGATGCAGACGACAACTTCGAAGATTCCCCGTTTGCCGAAACGAAAGCATGCGCCGACCTCTCGGCCAGGCGCGACGAAGCGAGGAAGAAGTCCGACCCGGAGCGGGCTGGCCGGGCGAAACGGGACTTCTCCCGCGCGGGCACGAACACCCCGACGCAAGTCGAGATCGAGTTCGAGATCTTCGACACGGCCGATACCCCGACCGAGTCGCTCCGCCTCCAGCGCGCCGCCTTCGACGCGAACCTGCGCGAGTGCTTCTCAGACACGTTCAAGGACGGCGCAGACCCATCGCTCACGATCGAGGTCAAGGAATCCGGCACCCTCGGCAAGCTCCCGAGTGAGGGCGTTGCCAAGGCGCTCGATGTGCACATCGCCGACGACAAGGAAGCGCTCGACCTCCGCCTCGAGACGTACGGCTGGCGGTATCTCAACGGCTCGGTGTCCGTGAGTATCAGCGGCGACAAAGAGGACATCACGGCGGCCCTCGTGAAGTCCACCATTGACGCGGTCCAGGCGAAGCTCGACAAGCTGGTGGAGTAGCCGGTCAGCTTGCGGCCGCGCCCTCGCTCGTGCCGCCAGCCAGGGCCTGCTCGGCGAACGGCCGGAGCATCTGCATCGGGCTCAGCGGTGAGCCGAGCGAGGCACAGACTCCGCGGAGCAGGCCGATCACGCGCCCGAGGAGCACCAGGTCGCCCGGGATTGCTTCAACGGGGTTACGGTTGAGGGCCTGCCGGCGCGTCCCCTCGAAGCCGCCGGGCGTCGTCTGGCGGGGCTCGAACAGGACGCTCATCAGACCCAGCACCCCCTCCGGGTCGTCCGATTTCGTGCGCACCCCGAGTTCGCCGAAGGCGGCCAGGATGGCCGGCACGTCGCGGGCGGCCGAGGCGAGTACGAGGCGCGCAAACCCCAGGCGCATCGTGTCCGGCAGCTCCTTCGTCAGGCCGAAGTCCAGCAGCCCAACCCGGCCTTCGCCCAGGACGAGGATGTTGCCGGGGTGTGGGTCGGCCTGGAAGAGCCCATCGACGAGCAACATCTGGCCGTAGGCGGCGGTGATCGTCTTCGCCAGGGCCGGGCCATCGGCCGATGCGTCCGCCAGGTGGTCCGCGCCGAACAGCCGCGCGCCCGTCACGAACTCGGCCACCAGCACCCGCCGCGTCACCATTTCGTCGATGACGGCGGGGATGACGATGCCCGGCATCGCCGCCAGGTTCGCGGCCACCCGCTTCGTCATGGCCGCTTCGCGCACGAAGTCCAGCTCAAGGGGGACCTGCGTCCCGATCTCGTTGACGATCGCCCGGTAATCGAAGTTCGGTTGGCGCCGGGCGACGATCCCCACGAGAGTCTGCAGGTTCCGGACATCGAGGCGGACGAGCCCTGCCACCTCCGGGTGTTGGACCTTGACGGCCACCTCCCGCCCATCGGCAAGCCGCGCTCGATGGACCTGGGCGAGCGACGCCGTGGCCAGCGGTTCGTCGGTGAACTCGGCGAAGAGCTCGCTGACGGGGCGGCCCAGGCCCTCCTCGATCGTCCGCCGCACCCGTGCCACAGGTTGCGGCGGCACCCGGTCCTGGAGCCGGGAGAGGGAGCGCGTATAGGCCTCGGGGAAGATGTCGGAGCGGGTGCCGACGAACTGGCCGGTCTTGATGTAGAGGCCCTTCAGGTCGACCGCGAGCCGGTAGAGGTCCTGGGCGAACTGCTCGTGGCGGGCGGCCCAGGCCGCGTCCGCCTCAGCCGGGGTCGCCTTGCGGACCGTTCGTTGCGTGCGCCGGTAGCCGAAGTACATCCGCCCGGCCGTGCGGACGACCCGGGCGGTGCGGCGGACCCTGCGGACGCGGTCGAACATCGTCCGATTATCGGCGACCGGGGCGGGCAGGCGATAGGCGGCGCGTCAGAGGCGCGCGCGTGAGCAAGCGCTGCGACGTTGCCCGCGGCACGGCCTGCAGGGCGGCGCGCCTGGACGAATCGCGGCGTTCAAGCGCGTAGCACTCCCTCACGGTCGCGGCTCGGCGTGACGCCGGCGGGTGTCTGGGGTCACGCCGGATTCGTGAGTGACGCACGAGACGCAACCCCACCGTTCGCATCTCTCGCCCTCCTGGCGGGCCACACGTCCCTCGACGCACACGCTGACGCCCTCCCGCGATAGGCGGATGTCGCGCAAAGCCCTCGCCAACGGATGTACACTGGAGTGGTGGAAGTGAAGAAAGCCTCCGAGTGGGACAAGGCGTACATCCGCCGCCTGGGTGAGTACGAGCGCGAAGGGCGAATCGAGTGGCTCGGCTACCTCCAAAGCCTGACCATCGACGAGCGCCTCCGGCGAAGCTTCGCGCGGACCGAGCACGGCAAGCCATACGAGCGACGGGAGCCAGAAGACTTGCAGGCCTTCTACGACCGGGCACGGCGGCTGGGCCTTCACAATGGCTGATGGCGAGCCGACCCACGCGCCGGGACTCGCCGCCATCTTCGCCCGCGCCGGTCTTCGATATGCCCTCATCGGCGGGCATGGCGTGAACACGTGGATCATGCCGCGCGAGACGGATGACTACGACTTCATCGTCGCTCCTGACCGCGCCGCGATCGAGGCGGTAGAAGCAGAGCTGCTTGCCCTTGGCCTTCGCCACGTACGGCGCCAGGACCAGGGTGAACCCTCGGGACCTGATTTCTCCCAGCTGAAGAACTTCGCGATGAACCTCGCGGTCGATATGCAGGTGGCCAAAACCGACTACCAGATGGTGGTGCTCGACCGGGCCGCGAGATCCGAAACATCGGGGTTCAGTGTCGCTACTCCCGAAGACCTCATCGTCCTGAAGCTGCTCGCGATGCGCAGCCAGGACCAACGAGACATTGCGCTCCTGATCGACCTACTCGGCGAGAGGCTCGACTGGCCCTACATCGAGCACTGGGCCGCCATCTGGGACGTTTCCGACAAACTCCGCATCTTTCGGCCCTGAACGGCCCGCACGCCGGGCTCCCGCTCTGGTATGCTTCCGGACTATCACCTCGCGGCCAGCCGGCACGACGCGCGCGACCGCACAGAAGGATCGCCCAGATGAAGTTCCACTGGTTCCATCTCATGCCCTGGTCCGAGCTGCCAGACGACTTCCAGCAGAAGCACCGCTCGGTCTGGGTCGATCCCGATTACGCCCTCTATGACCCGGAGAAGGGGAACGCCCTCTACAACGAATACCTTGACGAACTCGAGTTCGCCGAGAAGTGCGGCTTCGACGGCCTCGGCATCAACGAGCACCACTCGAACGCCTACGGCCTCATGCCGAGCCCGAACATCATGGCCGCCGCCCTCGCCCGCCGCACGAGCAAGGCCGCCCTCCTCGTCATGGGCAATTCGATCGCCCTCTACAACCCCGCCGTCCGCGTCGCCGAAGAGATGGCGATGCTCGACGTGATCAGCGGTGGCCGCCTGATCGCCGGCTTCCCCGTCGGCACCTCCATGGACGACAACTTCGCCTATGGGATCACGCCGGCGACCCTTCGCGAGCGCTACTACGAGGCCCACGACCTCATCCTCCAGGCCTGGACCGACAAGAGCGTTTCCACCTTCAACGGCAAGTACAACCAGGTCCGTTACCTCAACCCCTGGCCGCGCCCGCTCCAGCAGCCCCATCCGCCCATCTGGATCCCCGGCGGCGGCTCTGTCGAGACCTGGGACTGGTGCGCCGAGATGGACTACCTCTACTCCTACCTCTCCTACAGCGGCTACCTCCGGGCCGAGACGATGATGAACAAGTGGTGGGCCCGCGTCGATGCCCGCAACAAGGAGCGGAACCCGTTCCAGGCCGGCTTCGCCCAGGTGATCTGCGTGGCCGACTCCGATGCCGAGGCGAAGAAACTGTACGAACGGCACGTCGATTACTTCTACAATCGCTGCCTCCACGTCTACCCCGGCTTCGCCGCGGCCCCGGGCTACCAGACGAAGGCGACCGTGAAGCAGGGCATCAAGGGCCAGATCGAGATGCAGAAGGCGATCGCCGTCGAGCGCCAGAGCTGGGACGCGATGGTGGCGAACGGTTACGTCATCGCCGGCAGCCCGGACACGGTCAGCGAGAAGCTCGAACAGCTCGCCGACAAGCTCCACGTCGGCCACCTGATGCTGCTCCAGCAGATCGGCAACATGCCGCGCGACCTCACCCTCTACAACACCCAGATGTTCGCCGAGAAGGTGATGCCGCGCTTCAAAGACAAGTTCGAGCGCGAATACGTCGATTACTGGATGCCGAAGCCGCTGGCCGCTGAGAAGCGGGCCGCCCCCATCCCGGCGGCGCTCCAGGACCTTCGTGCCCTCGCCCTCGCCGGCGCCGCCGGTGGAGCGGGCGCCTGACCTCCATTAGCCGGGTATTCCCCACGGTTCGGCCGTGGGGAATGCCCGTAAGGTATGAGCGTGACAGTCATCATCCGGACCGTCCTGGCCCTCGGTAGCTTCTTGGGGCTCTTTCTGGCGACAGTGGCCGTGGCCGCACCACCCTCCGGGCTGGCTGTCCGCCTGACGGGCGGCGGCAGCACGGCTACGCTCAGCTGGGACCGGCCCACGGCCCCGAATGGCGCCGTCTACGTCATCCAGCGGGGGGTCACCGAACTTCGCTGTGCCGGTGACGCCTGCGCTGGCGCCCTCCCGGCCTACAGCGAGTACGCCCGCCTTCCCGACCCCGCCAGCGGCGCCACCGCTGAGTACCTCGATGCCGCACCGGTCCGTGGGAAGTTGAATTGCTACCGTGTCTACCTCGCCGCCGAAAGTCCCCCCGGCGAGGCCGTCCTCGGGCAATGCGTGGGCGTCCCAGCGCCCGCTGGCGAGGCAGCCACGCTCGCCGCGCCGTCTGGGCTCAGCGCCCGCGCCGACGCGGGCTTCCGCTCGATACTTGTCAGCTGGCGGGCGGCGCCGGCCAGCCCGGACGGGTACGTCGTCGAGCGCTCGATCACGGGAAGCGCCGACGGGCCGCGGCAGTGGCTCAAGATCACAACCATCCCCGTCCGACCTGACCCGGCCAGCGGTACGGCCTCACACGACGACCGCTTCGTCTCGGAGCCGGGCTGGTACTGCTACCGGGTGCGGGCCAATTCGGTGACCGCCCTGGGCCCACCGTCTGCCGAGACATGCCTTGCCCGGCCCGCAGCCGACGCATCGCCGGCAGTGGTCGCCATCCCCGGGCCGCCCGCCACAGGCACCGGCCAGGCCCCGGGCGAAGCGAGCGGGCATGCATGGGCGGCGGTCCTGGCCGCCCTCGGAGCCGCTCTCGTCCTGATGAGCCGCCGCGGACACCGGGCCTGACCTCGCCTTGACGGGGAAGGCATGCCCCTACCCGGCGCCCACACTCGCCCGCCTGGGCGCCACGGCATCGGCCCGATGACGGCAACCCTTTCGCCAACGCCCGCAGCCTCGTGACCCCGAACGCAAACAAAAAAGGCGCCCTCCATCGGAAGGCGCCTCTTTGCAAGGAGACTGTGGGGCAGCTTACTTCGTGACTTCGAGGCCGAACTCGTTCGTCACCCACTCGTTGCTCTTGCCGGTCTTCATCTCCAGGTCGACCGTCCCGTCGGCCTTGACCCGGTGGATGGTATGGGCCACGTCAAACGTCTTGATGGAGACGACGAGCACCTTCGTACTCACCTTCACCGTCTGGCCCGGCTGCCACAGTTCGGACGACTTCAGGATCGTCACCTTCTCCGGCAGCACGTTGTCCATGAACTTCACCCGGGCGTTCACGTTCGACGGCACCGTGACCACGATCTCGACGACAGAAATGCCGGACCGGTTCTCGTCGGGGACGCCGACGTCGATGCTGACGTCCGCTTCCTTCATTCCCGGGGCCGTAACCCCGATCACCGGGTCACTCCAGCACCAGCCCGCGAGGGCAGTGCCCACTGTCGCAATCGCCAGGACGCCCGCGAGGCCAAC
>JBJXGC010000102.1:0-22065 GCA_046154545.1 Dehalococcoidia bacterium
GATGCGGAGTGGGACGGCACTAACAGCCGGGGGAACAAGCGCGTTGGCCATGTGCCCAATGCGAAGCATCTGGAGTGGACGCGCCTGGTCGAGACCACCGATACGCGCCGCTTTCTCCCGGCGGACGAGTTGGAGACGCTGCTCGCCGCCGCCGGGATACGGCGGGGCAAGCCGGCGGTCGCCTACTGACAGGGAGGCATACGTGCGGCGCACGTAGCGTTTGTCATGGAACTCCTCGGGTTCGAGAACGTGCGGGTCTACGACGGCTCGATGCGCGATTGGGCGAACCGGGACAACACCCCACTCGTGGTCTGACGTCAGCGGCAGCGCCGGACACCGGCGTTACCCTTCGGTCGCGACCCGCATCGGGCTCCAGCGGCCGATCACTCCCTGGCCGTGGCAGCTCACGGATTTGCCGTCAACGATGTCGATCTCGGACATGAGGCCGACGGCGGCCGTGAAACCGGTGATCTTGTCGGGGACGTTGGTGTAGCGATCGACCACGCGGCCGTCGGCTTCGAACTCGACCGTGGCGGCGGCCTGGTCGTAGGTGATGCGGTAAGCGTGCACCTGCCCCTGGGCGGCGGGCAGGTCCTTGAGCTCGTTGAAGATGCAGAACGCCCGGGCGGGGCCGGTTTCCGGGACAGCGGCGCCGGGGAACGGCAGGCGGCCGTAGACGGTCGCTACGGTGTCGCCACCCGTGAAGAAGTCGAGCGCCCAGCCGGTCGTGAGGTCGAGGAGGTTCCACGAGACGTAGCCGTCGTAGAGGTTCCCGGGCTGGGTGTTCACGGTGCGGGCCGCGACCTGGATTTCGAAGGTGATTCGGCCACCCGGTGGCACGAGGAAGCGCTCCTTCGAGAAGTACATGTGCTTGGCGTTGTCGAGGATCTGGACGCGGTCGTTGCCGCGGGTGTAGGGGACGGCGCTCACCTGGAGCCAGCCGTCCCGCACGAGGACGACGGCGTTGGGCTCCTTGTACTCCCAGCGTTGGCCCCCGGGCAGGTCGAAGGCGGCCTGGAGCCAGGGCGAATCGTCTTCGAACAGGCGGCTGAAGGAGCCGACGACGGTCTCGGTGGCGGCGATGGCAGGAGAAGGGTTCGTCATGGCGCCAAGGGTAGCGCCGCCCGCCGGTTCGCGGTACGAGCGGGCTTACAGACGGTCGCGCCGGTAGCCGGGATTACGGCTTGTATGGGCGAAGGCGATGAACTCGACACCGATTCCGGACTGCCGGTAGACGAGCCGGTACGGCTGGCCGGAAATCGAAAGATGTCGCGATCCGTCTGGCATGAGCGGGCCGATCTCCGGGTACGTTCGTACTCGGTCGACCGCTTCGACGACCGCTCGTACCAGATCTTGTGCGCTCCGCGGATTGCGGGAGAGCCGCCAGGCAACGGCCCGGCCCACCTCGTCAGCGGCTTCATCCAGAAACGCGAACGGAGCCAACGCCAGCCACCCCGGCCCGCAACTGTCGCATGACCTCCTCGCCCTCGACCATCACCGCGGTCCCGTCGTCGATCTCCTGGATACGGCGTTTGATTTCGGCTGCCCACGCCTCCTCGTAGCCTGGCTCGCGGTCGTCTTCCAATGACTGGAACAGCTCGACAGCGATGCTCTCCCGCTCATCAGGGCCCAGCGAACGGAGGTATTCAAGGAGGGCGCTTAGCGGGGGGCGCATCGCGGCTGCCATGCGTTCAGCATACCACGCTCAGCCGCCCCGCAGCGCGGCACCCAGCTCCTTCTCCAGCCGCTTCAGGAGCCCCGTTTCGACCTTCGCCACGTCTTCGTCGGTGAGGGTGCGGTCGTCCGCCCGGTACTCCAGGCCGAGGGCGAGCGACTTCTTCCCGGGCGGCAGTCCGCGGCCGCGGTAGTCGTCGAAGAGGTCGCCAGTGATGTGCACGGTGCCCGAGCGGTGCGACCGCACGACGTCCAGCACCCGGGCGGCAGGCAGGCCAAGATCCACGAGCAGGGCGAGGTCGTGGCGGACGGCGGGGAAGCGTGAGGGCGCGGCGTACGCGGGGCGGTCGGGGAGCAGGCGGGAGAGCTCCGCTATCCAGAGTTCCACGAGGAACACCGGTTCGTCGATGTCGAACTGGGAGGCGGTCGCCGGGTGGACCTGGGCGACGGCGCCAACCGCTTCCTTGCCGACGGTGACGCTGGCGGCGTGCCCTGGGAGCAGCCCGAACGCGTCCAACGGCGCCCAGGCGGCGGCGAGGCCCAGTTCGTCGAGGGCTGCCTCGACGGTCCCTTTTGCGTCGTAGAAATCGAGACGGTCGTCGCCGGGACGGCCCCAGCGGGTCTCGCGGGGGCCACCGAGGACCGCACAAAGCACCGGGCGCTCGGCGGGCAGGTCCGCCTCAACCGGCAGGTACTCCGAGCCAACTTCGAAGAGCCGGAGCGGCCCGTCGTGTTGGTGGCGGTTCGAGGCGTAGGTTTCGAGCAGGCCGGAACGGAGCGTCGTGCGGAGGTACTGGTGGCGTGCGGCGACCGGGTTGATGACCCGGAGCGGCGAGGAGCGCAGCAGGTCATCCGGAGCGACGGAGCGGGCCAGGCGTTCCGGGTCCGTGAGCGTGTAGGTGATGATCTCCTGGAAGCCGAGGCTGACGGCGAGGTCACGCAGCCGTTCGCGGAGGTCCTCGACGGGCCGCGGTTCGGGCGCGGGCAGCCCACCGCGGAGCATGGTGGCGGGCAACCTGTCGTAGCCGAAGATGCGGCCGATGTCCTCGATCACGTCCTCAGGGATGGAGACGTCCGGCCGCCACCACGGCGGCTGGACGCTATAGCGGTCCGGGGGGAGGTGATGGACGGTGAACCCCAGGTCAGTGAGGATCCGCCGCACCTCTGCCACCGGGATAGTGATACCGAGGACGCGGCGGATGCGCGCGTCGTCGAGGAGGATAGTCCCCGGCGGTTGTTTCCCTGGGTAGATGTCGAGGATGCCCTTCGCCGCCCGCCCGCCAGTGAGCTGTTCGAAGAGATGCAGCGCCCGTTTCTGGGCGTAGAGCGACATCTCGGCACCGATCCCTTTTTCGAAGCGGAGGCTTGCTTCGCTGCGAAGCTTCAGGTGCGTCGAGGTCCTGCGGATGGAGCCGGCGTTCCAGTTGGCCATTTCGAGGAGGATGGTGGTGGTCCGCTCACTCACCTCGCTGTTCCCGCCGCCCATCACACCGGCGATGGCGACAGGCCCCTCGCCGTCGCAGACCAGTCCCATCCGGCCGTCGAGCTCGCGCTCCAGGCCGTCGAGCGTCACGAGCTTCTCGCCCTCCCTCGCGCAGCGGACGACGATCCGGCGGCCGCGTACGAGGTCGAAGTCGAAGGCGTGGGATGGCTGGCCGGTTTCGAGCATCACGTAGTTCGTGATATCGACGACGTTGTTAATGGGCCGCATGCCGTGGCGCAGCAGCCGTTCCTGCATCCAGGATGGCGATGGGCCGAGTTTCACGCCCTCGATGATCGATGCCGTGAAGCGCGGGCAGAGCGCGGGGTCTTCGATGGAGACGGAGACGAGCTCTTCGATGGCGGTGCCGGATTCGGTGTAAGTGTTCGCTGGTTCGCGCAGGGCTTTGCCGGTGAGGGCGGCTACTTCGCGGGCGAGGCCAAGCACGCCGAGGAGGTCGGCGCGGTTGGCCCATGTCGAAATGTCGAACAGCACGTCGCCGAGCTGCTCGACGAGTGAGCGGCCCACGACGGCGTCCTCGGGCAAGACGAGGATGCCCTCGTGGGCATCGCTGAGGCCGAGCTCCTTTTCGCTGAGGACCATGCCGGCGGAATCGACGCCCCGGATCGGCCGAAGCTTGAGCTTCGTGCGCTCGCCGGTATGCCCATCGATGAGGGCCGCGCCCTCGGTCGCGAAGGCCACCTTCTGCCCTACGGCGAGGTTGGGCGCTCCACAGACGACCTGCTGGCGGCCGGCGCCGGTCTCGACCGTGGCAAGGCGCAACCGGTCGGCGTTGGGGTGTGGTTCGACGGCCACGACTTCGGCCACGCGGATGCGCTCGGCGTCCCACTGCGCGCCGATGACCTCGAACGACTCCACTTCGGCGGTGGCGTCGAGCAGGATGCGTTTGAGCTCGACGGGCGGAAGGTCGACGTTGACGAATTCGCGGAGCCAGGAGAGGAGGAGTCTCATGGGGGGTGGTCCTTAGCTGTTAGCTGCTAGCTTTTAGTGGACTGTGCGGAACGCTCCCGCTTGCGGAGCGCCACCAGCATTTTCTTCACTTCGGCGAGGGTACCGTCGAGCGTCGCTGAAGTCTCGCGATCGACGTAGCCGAGGTCAGTGACGAGGATGAGCTGGTACTCGAGTTCGGCAGCGCTTCCAAGCGCTATTCCCAGGAAACGTTGAAACTGCAAGTTGTCGTCGTAAACGGAACCTTCAGCGATGTTCGTGGGAATCGAGGCGGCTGAGCGGCGCATCTGAGAAGTCAGTCCGTAGAGTTCCGACTTGGGGAATGTGGTCGTCAGGCGGTAAACTTCTAGCGTCACCCTATGGGCCTTCTGCCACACGATGAGGTCTTGAAATGGCCGCACACTGCCCTCCCGTAAAGTTGGTCTCACTAGCAGCTAGCGGCTAGCAGCTAGCAGCTAATGGCCAGCAGCTAAAACTGCCCCAAGAACCGCAGGTCGTTCGCGTAAAAGTGGCGGATGTCGTCGATCCCCCAGCGGAGCATGGCGACCCGTTCGACGCCGAGGCCGAAGGCGAAACCGGTGTAGCGTTCGGGGTCGTAGCCGGCGTTCGCGATGATCTCGGGGTGGACCATGCCGGCCCCGAGGATCTCGATCCAGCCGGTGCCGTGGCAGGTGTGACAGGCGGCCCCGGAGCCGCGGCAGATGAAGCAGTCGATGGCCATCTCCACGCCCGGCTCGACGAAGGGGAAGTAGCTGTGGTGGAAGATGATCTTGCGGTCCTGCCCGAACATCTTGCGGGCGAACCCGTAGAGCGTGCCCTTGAGGTCGCTCATGGAGACGCCTTCGTCCACGGCCAGGCCTTCGACCTGGGTGAGCATCCATTCGTGGGTGGCGTCGGTCGCCTCCTGCCGGTAGCACTTGCCGGGGACGATGACGCGGACCGGCGGTTCGGCCGTGCGTTCCATGACGCGCGCCTGGTTTGGCGACGTGTGGGTGCGGAGGAGGATGCTGCGCTTGCCGTCCACGATCGAGTCGACCCAGATGGTGTCCCACATGTCGCGGGCCGGGTGATCGTCGGGGATGCGCATGGCGTCGAAGTTGTAGCGCTCCCATTCGACCTCGGGGCCTTCGGCGACGCGGAAGCCCATCTCGGCGAAGGCGGCGGTGATGTCGCGAAGGGTCTGCGTCACCGGGTGCAGGCGCCCGTGCACCTGGGGCCGGCCGGGGAGGGTGACGTCGAGTGCCTCTGTCGTGCTCAAGGCCGCGATGGTGGCCGCCCGGAGGCGTTCGCTGGCTGTGTCCAGTGCGTCCTCGAGCGCGAGTTTCAGCCGGTTGGCGCCGGCCCCAAAGGCGCCGCGAGATTCCGCGGGCTGGTCCTTGATCGAACGGAGGAGGGCGGTCACGCGGCCGTCGGAGCGGCCCAGCCACTCGGCCCGCCAGGCCTCGATCGCGGCCTCGCCAGGAGCAGAGGACAGCGCTGCGAGGGCCTCGGCCAGGAGGCCGTCAACGTCAGAGAGGGATGCACTCATGAAGGATGGAGTATACAGCAGCGCGCCGATTGAGCCTGCGGTACGGGTCCGGGGCAAGGGTGTGGGCGGGTAACGGGCGGCGGTAAGGAAGCCGTAACCGGGGGCGAGCGCGAGGCGGGTACGATAGGGGCATGACGTCAGCATTCCCCCGGCGCCGGGCCGTGGCCGCCGTTACAATGCTCCTGGCCTGCCTGACCCTCCTGGCGGCCTGTGGCGGCGGAGGGGGACCCAGGAGGCTGTCAAACGTGAGTGATGCGGGGGAGACGCCCGGGGCGTCCGGGAAGTCGTGGGCCGGCAGCAAGGCCGCGCCGGCCTTTCCGGATGGCCTGGGGTGGTTCAACGTCGTGGAGCCCCTGGAACTCGCCGCACTCAAGGGCAAGGTGGTGCTGCTCGACTTCTGGACGCTCGGCTGTATCAACTGCCAGCACGTCATCCCGGACCTGAAGCGGCTCGAGGCGGAGTTCGGTCCCTCCCTCGCCGTGATCGGGGTGCACTCGGGCAAGTATGCGACCGAACACGACGACGAGAGCATCCGGGAAGCGATTCGCCGGTACGGCCTCGAGCACGCGGTCGTCAACGACCCTGATTTCGACTTCTGGAACGCCTACGGCGCGAACGCCTGGCCGACCTTCGTCCTCATCGACCCGGCCGGGAAGCTGGTCGGGGGGCACGCTGGTGAGGGTGTCTATGCGCTCCTCCAGCCGATCATCGCCTCGCTCGTCAGCGAGTTCGATGGCCGGGGCGAAATCGACCGCACGCCGCTGCCGCTGCGACTCGACGCCTTGGTGGCCGCGACGGTCCTCTCCTACCCGGGGAAGGTGCTCGCGGACGAAGCGGGCGGGCGGCTGTTCATCGCGGATTCGGGACATAACCGGGTGCTTGTGGCGTCGCTGACCGGTGAATTGCAGAAGGCGATCGGAAGCGGCGTGGAGGGCTTCGCCGACGGAGCGGCCAGCGAGGCGGCCTTCCGGCAGCCGCAGGGCCTGGCGCTCTCGGGCGACGGGCGCACGCTGTTCGTCGCCGATACGCGGAACCATGCGGTGCGCGCGGTGGACCTGGCGAGCGGCGAGGTAACCACGATCGCGGGGACGGGCAAGCAGCTCGACCGGCTCCCAACGGGCCAGGCGTTGGGGCGGGAGACAGCCCTCGCCTCACCCTGGGACGTGGTGAACGTTGGGGACACACTCTTTATCTCCGTGGCCGGCGTCCACCAGATCTGGGCGCTCGACCTGACGAGCAACGTCATCTCGATCTTCGCCGGGACCAGCCGGGAGGGCATCCAGGACGGCCCGCGGCGGACGATGGCCACCCTCGCCCAGCCGAGTGGACTCAGCAGCGATGGCGTCAGCCTCTTCTGGGCGGACCCGGAATCGAGCTCCGTGCGGATGGTCCGCATCGCCGGTGAGGGTGACGTGGACACGATCGTGGGGACGGGGCTGTTTGACTACGGCGACCAGGACGGCCGCGGCAAGTCGGCGAAGCTCCAGCATCCCCAGGGGGTGACCTTCGCGGCGGGTGGGCTCTTCGTCAGTGACACCTACAACCACAAGGTAAAGATGCTCGACCTGGGCGGGGCGCTGCGCACACTCGCTGGCAGCGAACGGGGGCGCGCTGACGGTGAGCCGGCTGAGGCGCGGTTCGACGAGCCGGGCGGGCTGAGCTACGCCGCCGGGAAGCTCTATGTGGCGGACACGAACAACCACGCCGTCCGCCGCGTCGATGTGCTCTCGGGCGAGGTGACGACGCTGACCCTCTCGAATCTCCTGGTGGCGGCCGGGCCGGGCAAGAAGACACGGGTGCGGCTGCCGGGTGTGGAGGCCGCCCCGGGCGTGAGCACCCTTCGCGTCTCGATCACGTCACCCGGCGGTTACCACCTGAACAGCCAGGCGCCGGCGGCGCTGGAGTTCACGGTCAGCGACGCGCGCGTCATCACCGTTAGCGAGCCGTCACTGCGCTGGAGCAGTGACGAGGCCTCCGTCTCGTTCCCGGTGCCTGCTGAACTGCGCGAGGGCACGGCGGAGCTCACGGCGACCGGCTCCATCTACTACTGCCGCGGCGGCGAGGAGGCGCTCTGCTTCATCCACCAGGTGGAGATCACGCTGCCCGTCACGGTGACTCTTGCTTCGACGGCTGGTGAGCTTCGCTTCAGCTACGAGCTGCCTGGCGCCAACTAGCGGGGCCGATGGCCGAGCATTCTGCCGGATACCTCCTTGCCGCCCGCCATGTCCGTGCAGCATGATGCCCACGCAATTGACTGGCGGGAGAGTGACCATGGCCGTCCGCGGGTACGTCCTCATTGAAACTGACGTTGGCAAGGCGAAGGCTGTCGGCGCTTCGATCACCGACTTCACCTACCCAGGCGCCAAGATCTCGGCCGTCGATACGGTGACCGGTCCGTACGACGTGATCGTGCAGATCGAGGCGGATGACCTCGACGCCCTTGGAAACGCCATCACGGAGGCGGTCCAGAAGGTGCAGGGCGTCCAACGGACGACGACCTGCCTCGCAGTCCGGCTCGCCTGACCGGGGCCGTGGGTCGCGGCCCTGGCCGTGCCAGTGGGCTGTAACGCCTGGCGGAGTGCCCCGCGCCCTTCGCCCCGATCTGGGGTGGTGTGCATTGTCGTTCCCGGTGACTTCGATGATCAGTGTCGAGGATGCGCGCGAGCGGATCCTCTCGTTCTTCTCCCGGCTCGAGGTGGAGCGGGCGCCCATCCTCGACGCGCTGGGACAGGTGCTGGCGGAGGATGTGAGGGCGCCATTCGACATCCCGCCGCTGGACAATACGGCGATGGATGGCTACGCCGTGCGGGCTGCCGACACGACGGGCGCATCCGAAGCGTCGCCGCGGACGCTTCGCGTGGTGGCCGACCTCGCGGCGGGCTACGTCCTGGACCAGGCGGTTGGGCCGGGCGAGGCGGTCCGGATCATGACTGGCGCGCCGATGCCACCGGGGTCCGACGCCATTGTCCCCTTCGAAGAGACGGATGAACCGCTCAGAGGGCCGGGCGAGGCGCCCACCAGGGGCTCGTCGGTGGCCGTGTTCAAGGCTGCCAGGGTGGGCGCCAACATCCGCTACCGGGCCGAGGACGTGCACGCCGGCTCGGCGGTGCTGACCGCCGGACGGGTGGTGCGGCCCTCGGAGGTCGGCGTGCTGGCGAGCATGGGCGTCGCCGCAATCGATGTGTATCGCCGCCCGGTTGTCGCCATCCTTTCGACCGGCGACGAGGTGACCGCGCCCGGTCAGCCGCTGCTCCCCGGCCGGATCTACGACTCGAACGCCTATGGACTGGCGGCCCTGGTGAAGAAGTACGGAGGCATCCCGAAGCTCCTGGGCATCGCCCCGGACACGGTTGAGGCGCTGACAGACCGGATCCGCGAGGGCTACTCGGCCGACATGATCGTGACCAGCGCTGGCGTCTCGCGCGGGGACTTCGACGTCGTGAAGGATGTGCTGGCGAAAGAAGGCGCCATCGACTTCTGGACCGTGCGCATGAAACCGGGGAAGCCGCTGGCGTTCGGCGCCTTCGAGACGCCATCGGGCCGGAAAGTGCCGCATCTCGGCCTGCCCGGGAATCCCGTGAGTTCGATGGTGTCGTTCGAACTCTTCGGGCGCCCGGCGCTGTTCAAAATGCTCGGCCGGGCGGGCTGGGAGCGTCCGGTGATTAAGGCCATCACCCGCGACGAAGTGCGAAACACCGATGCCCGGCGGTTCTACGCGCGGTGCATCGTGACGAAGGGCGACGATGGGCGCTACTACGCCGACCTGACCGGCCCACAGGGGAGCGGCATCCTCACGAGCATGAGCGCGGCGAACGCCCTGACGATCATCCCTGAGGACGTTGTGGTGGCGATGCCCGGCGACGAGATCGAGGTGATGATGCTGGACTGGGAGCACGCGCCGTAGGGCGAGATCGCGCTACCGCCTAGCCGCCGTTCGCCGCAAGCTCAGGGCCGATGCTCGAGGACGAGATTCCAGGGACCGGACGGCCGGAGGCACCACCGCGCGCCACCCTCGTCCTCCCGGCCGGGGCGCGGGCGAACCGTACGGCGATCTGGATGGGCGGGGCCCACAGCCTCGGCGGAGTGGACGTGGTGGTGGAGCAGATGCGTGAGGCGTGGCTGGTGGAAACGGCCGGAGATATGCCCGCCGCCTACCATCAGACAGCGGCCAGGACCTTGTACTGCGTGTTTGCTGACATCGAAGAGGTGCCTTCCGTGATTGAGCGCATCCACGCGACGGCTGCAGCCATTGCCGCAGCCTCCCGCCTTGGCGCGCAGGCGCCGCCCGAGGCCTACATCGTCTGCTCCCAGGGCCTGAACCGCAGCGGGTTGGTCACGGGGCTTGTCCTCCGCCACCTCGGCATCCCGGGCGCGGAGGCGATCGAACTGATCCGGCGGACTCGTCCCGGGGCGCTCACGAACAGCGCGTTCGAGAAGCTGGTGATGGACGCCTCATTCGGGTGACGGCGCCGGAGGCCTCGGTGGGGCGTCAAGGCGCCTTGCGGTAGGCCTTGTTCGGGATTACCTCTTCGTAGCGCTGGTCCCTTCGCACGAGCAGGTCGATGGCGAGCTGGCCCTGGGGCCCCTCGAAGCTGTCCTCCACGTAGGTCGGCGCCGTGGCAGGAAAGGGTAGCGGCTCGACGGAAGGTGAACCGTCGATGCTCCGCCGGCCATCATTGAAATCGACGTATCCGCCGGGCAGCAGCAGGCGGTCGATAAGCAGGAAAGCGTGGGCCTGGCGGTGCCAGCGGTGGCCACCATCAATGACCACGTAGTCGAAGATCGGTTCAGGGTGGGCGGCCAGCATGCGGATCAGGCTTCGGCTGTATGGGTCTGGCATGGGCGGCGAATCTCCGTGCCGGACGGCGTTGCGGTAGCCACGGGTCAGCAGGCGGATGGCGACGGCGTCAACCAGGTCGCTTTCGTCGAAGAGATGGATCTCGCCGGCGCCCTCCAGGGCGGTCGCGATTGCGAGTGCGGCGTCACCGTGCTCGATGCCGACGACGGCGATGGTCCGGCAGCTCGCCTCCCGGACGAGCGCGGCGGTTTCGGCGTGCGCCTGGCGCCTGGCAAGGTGGCTTCGGTCGCCGGCCGCGTGCGCTCGAGTCCCCTGGCGAACTGAACCCTGGCCCACGCCCGGGAATCGTTGAATCGCGTTTCGTAACATCCGTCCTCCAGGTGCAGGGTGAAAAGCGTCCCCGGCGTAGCGCCATGGCGGCCTGTCATAAGTACTGCAGTACGGTTGCGGACCGGTGGACGATCGGTGGCGCTGGCCGTTAACACTGCGTGAACGACATCCCCAGGCGCTCGAATGACCGTTCAGAAGCCAGCTTCCGGGGGACGAGCCAGGGGCTGGGGCGCCCGCGCGTTGACCCGGCCATGTGACGGTGACGAGAATGTTGCATGGCTGCCTACTCCCCCCTGGTCATCGAACACTTCCAGAACCCTCGCAACAGCGGGGAGATGGCCGACCCTGACGGTGAGGCGACGACCGCGAACCCTGTGTGCGGTGACCGGATGCGGGTGATGATCAGGGTCCAGGAGGGCCGCGTCGCCGAGATGATGTGGCAGACGCGCGGTTGCCCTCCGGCCATCGCCACCAGTTCCTACGCGAGCGAACTGGTCCGCGGGCTGACGCTCGAGGAAGCGGCGGCGCTCACGCGCGAGGCGCTCGCCGAGGGCATCGGCGGCCTGCCGAAGGACAAGGTGCACTGCAGTGTCCTGGCCGCTGACGCGCTGCGGGCCGCCATCGGCGACTACCGGCGGCGGGCTGCCGTGGGGTTGAGTTCGCCTTAACGGCAGGGCCGTTTATCATCCGGGTCGATCGGCGCGTAGCCGGTGCCTACATTTGACTGACCGGAGATCCGATGGGTTCCTCACTGCCGTTTCTCATGAGCGCGAATGATGCGGGAGTCATCTCCGCCGTCGTCTTCCTCGCTTCGTCGATCATCTTCGGTATCCCCGTCTTCGCGAACCGGGGCACGCAGCAGCTGCTCTGGGCGGGGATCGTTGGATTCGTGCTGACGGTGGAGGCAGCCCTCCTGATTACGTTCGTGGTACTCGTCAGCGCGGGCACGATCAGTCCCAGCTTTTCGTAGCGGCGCCGTTGAGGCGCGCCGAAAACCGCCCCGCATGGTTGTCGCGTGGGACGTCAAAAAAGGCGCGGTCGGGGCGGTTAGAGCAGGCGGCGGATCGGTTTTCGGCCGGGGCGCGGGTCGTAGTTGCTCTTAAACATCTCCAGCTTGTCCCGCTCGATCAGGTACTTGCCGGCGAACAGGGTCGCGGGGATCTTCCGCTGCTTGATCAGTCTGCGCAGGCTCTGGGGGTGGATGGCGAGTTCGCGAGCCGCCTCCACCAGGTCGAGATAGTTATCGAACGGCGTGATCACCGGCATGGCCCTCTCCCGATACAACCTCAGCACATGGCTAATGGTTGAAGTGCGTAAGCAGAAGGAAAGCTTAGCAAACGCAGCCGATTATTGTCTATACCCTTTCGCAGTTCAGTCGCGGCTCAGGCGGGCAGGGGGACGGGGCGCGCGACAACGACCGTGCGCTTGCCCGCGATGGTCGTACAAAGCAAGGTGACCGCTTCGCCCGCAGCCGGGCCGAGGAGCCGCCGCAGCTCGTCCGGCTCGACAGGAAAGGCCCGCCGCCGGATCTCCTGTGGCCGCCAACCCGACTCGCGCAACCGCTTCTTGAGCCGGGAGATCGAGAACGGCAAGACGTCCAGCACGGCGAAGGTCTCGGCCAGGACATCGGAGGCAGGCGAATCGCTGGAGAGGTAGGCGACCTGGGGGTCGATCAGGTGGGCGCCGATACGGGCGCCGATCTGACGGACGAGCCCGGCGCGCGTCACGCAAGATTGGGGGTCGAAGAGGTAGGCCCCGATTTCTCCGGGAGTCGCATCGCAGGCGGGCTCGTCGGACCGCACCTCCGCGCCGGACGGCAGCAAGACGCCGCGGCGCAAGCCGGGCACGGCGTCCCCGCCGGCCCAGACCGCCGCCTCGCGCATGCCTCGCCCGAGCTGGACGAACTCCACCTCCGCATCCGGGGGCAGGTCGTTGTGGTCTATCCCGGGGTTGACCTTGAGGACGCCCGCGTGAGCCTCGCCGAGCAGACCGAGGCAGATGTCCCATGGTGGGCTGAACGCGGCCGGGTCGAAGGTGCGCCGCACGTCGCTCCGGCGGGAGGGGTCGAGCATGATCGCCAGGCCGGTGAGCGCGAACGGAGGCCGGCCGGCGTCGCCCACCACCACCCGGGCGCCGGGGACGTTAGCCGCGGCGAGGAGCGCGGTCGCCTGACCACGGTCGAGGCCGAGGCAGTGCGCCCCGGCCTCGTTGATGGCGGCGAGGTCGCCTCCAACCCCACAGGTGAGGTCGGCGACGGTGACCCCGAGCCTTGCCAGCCGCCCGGCGCGCCGCGCCGCCACGAGGGGATGGGTGAGCATATCGAGGCCCTCGCTGGAGTAGAGGAAGGGACCGGGACGGTCGAAGCGCCTGGCTGCCCGCGCCCGCAGATCTACCTGTTCGGCGAGGGCGGCCGCCTCCGCCGGCTCATAGCTCTTGCGGAGAGCGCTGCTGACGGCGACGACCCCCTGACCGGCGAGCTCGGCCGGGAGCGATGTAAGCGCCTGCCGGCCGCGAGGGGAAACGAGGAAGCGGGCGCGTCCGAGGTCCATCGGGAGAGTGTAGCCGCCCGCTCTCGGCTATCCTCTGGCGATGGCGAACATCATCTGCCTGGACTTCGACGACACCGTCGTCCTGGATAACACGGCCCGCCAGGTGTTCGAGCGTTTCGCCGACCCTGGTTGGCGCGACTTCGAAGCGGACTACCAGGCGGGGCGTCTCTCGGTGGAGCAGTTCAACGCCGCCGCCCTGGACCTGGTCGATACGGCCGTCACTGGCGCCGAGCTGCGCCAGTTCGTGCGCGAGGTGGTGCGGCCCCGCCCCGGCCTCGGCGCGCTCGTGGATTGGGCTCACTGGAACGAATGGCCGGTCACCGTCGTCAGCAACGGGTTCGATTTCTACGTCGATACGGTGATCGCCGACCTGGGATTCGACCGGATTGCGAGCCACACCGGCCGGACACAGAACGACTACCGCTGGCGGGCGCGCTACCTGAGCCCGCGAGGGATCGAGTTGCAGGACGGGTTCAAGCTTTCGTACGCGCGGGCCTTCAAAGACAGCGGGGATTTTGTGGCGTACGTCGGGGATGGCGCCTCGGACGTGCCCGCCGCCCGGCTCGCGGGCGCCGTCTTCGCCCGCTCGACGCTCTGGGAGCGGCTGAAGGACGAGCATCCGCGCATCTATGCGTTCGAGACGCTCGACGATGTCGTGCGCGTGCTTGCGCGTGAGGCGGCTGCCTGGGCCCGTCCCGGCGCGGCTCCGTAGCGCCCTGTTCCACGCCGCCGCCGTCGCCCGCGGCTTTCTGCGTCTTGACCGGCGTTTTGAACACGGGCGCGGGCGCGGGTACCTTTTGCGATGGCGAGAAGGGCAAGGCGATGCGTCCAACGGTACTGAAACGCGCAATCATGGTGGCCGTGGCGGCGATTGCGGTCATATTCGCGTCCTCGCGGGTGGTCACGGTCGAGGCGGACCATGGGCCGCCTCGAATCCCCGGCTATGACATCTCCTGGCCGCAGTGCGGCAATCCGTGGCCGCAGGGTCCGGTTGCGTTCGCGATCATCGGGCTCACCGGCGGGAAGCCGTACACGGCCAACCCCTGCTTCCTCGAGCAGTACCGCTGGGCCCAGAGCGCCGAACGCCACCCGGCCGTGTACATCAACGTGGATTATCCCAAGCCGGGCAGGGTGGAGGCGAAGACCGGCCCCTACGGGACGTGTACGGAAGAGGACCTCTGGTGCCAGGCCTACAACTACGGCTACGGTATCGGCCGCGATGTCACGAACCGCGCGGCCGCCTTCCGAATCACGCCGAGTATGTGGTGGCTCGATATCGAGACGGGGAACTACTGGTCGGACGACCCGGTCTACAACGCCCAGGTGATCCGGGGCACGATCGACTTCTTCAGCGAGCGGAGGCTACCGGCAGGCATCTATGGGACGCCCCGGCAGTGGCGGATCATCGCGGGCGAGTACGCGCCTGGCCTCCCGGTCTGGGCGGCCGGGGCGCAGGGGATCGACCAGGCGTTGTCGCGCTGCAGCCCCGCCTCGGCCTTCGCGGGCGGGACGGTGGTGATGGTCCAGTATTACGACTTCGGCTTCGACACGAACTTCCGTTGTCCGGACGGGCACCTGGCGGCGGCTTTCCCGCTGCCCGACCCGTTCGGGCGGGCGGGGCCCTCGGGGCGCAGCATCTCACCGGGCGGCGACATCCTCGCGCACTGGCTGGTCGTCCCCATGGTGACCGACTGATGGCGCGCCTCACCGTCGCGGGCCGGCTGATGGCACTTCGGTTGGGGCTGGGGCTGCGATGACCTCCATCCTCGTGCTGTATGACAGCCGCGGTGGGCTGACTGAGCAGCTTGCGGACGCCGTCGTGCTTGGCGTCGAGGCAGCCGGTGCGACCGCTATCCGCCGCCGCGTGGAGGAGGCTGGCGTCCCCGACCTGCTCGCGGCGGATGGCATCATCGTGGGCTCACCGAATTGGAGTGGCGTCACGGGTAAGCTCAAGGACTGGTTCGACTACACGGGCGACCTCTGGGAGACGGGGGAGCTCGCAGGGAAAGTCGGGGCGGCCTTCACGGCGGGCTATTCACGGTCGGGCGGCATCGAAGTGACGCTGCTCCAGATCCTTCATCTGCTTTTCGCCCATGGGATGGTCGTGATCGGGCTGCCCTGGAGCGAACTGATGCGGCGGAGCGGCTCGTACTACGGCGTCACCGCCCACGGGGAGGTAACCGCCGAAGACCGGGCGCAGGCCGAGGCCCTCGGCCGGCGCGTGGCCGAACTCGCGCAGCGTTTGCCGGCGGAGCCGCGGACCCGGGCTTAACCGGGCGTTGGGGCGAACCCGGGACATTCGCGGACGGGCAGCGGCGGGTACTTCCGGAAGCGGGCATCGGTCGCGGCAAGGCCGCACATCCAGAAGGTCGAGCCCTTCGCGGTCTTCACCGGGCGGGCGTGGGTACAGAGAGCGCAGAGTCCGGCGTGCGACATCGCGCCTGCGTCCGGCGTGCCCGGGCGGTCAGCGCCCGGCAAGGGCGAGCACTTCGCTGGCGCAGCCCCAGGAGAGCGTGTAGCCGGCGCCACCGTGGCCGTAGTTGTGGATCACCCGGTCCTCGCGTTCGAGCCGGACGCGGGGCCGGACGGGGCGCAAGCCCGTCCGTTCGCGGATGACGCTCCCGGGCTCGTACCCGGCCTCCCGGCAGCGGGCGAGGATGGCCTCACGAAGCGATGGGTCAGGAGGAGGCACCGCGTCGCCCTCGACGGGCGTGCGGCAGCCGCCCAGCACCACCTCCCCGCGCCGGGGGATGGAGTAGAAGATGGCCGACTGGTCCCGTTCGTCACCGATGAAGGTGTCGGTGCGCAATTCACCCGGCTCGACCAGGACCGTCTGGCCGAGGACACCGACCAGTTCGTGGTCGCCGCAGAGCCGCCGGGAGCCGAGGCCTGTGCAGTTGACGACGAGTTCGCCGCCGATCGCCGCGAGGTCGTCCACCTCCGCCCGTTCGATCGGGGCCTTGAGTTGTGCTTCGAGCCAGGGCACGTAGACGTATGGATCGACGCGGGGCGCGATGAACGTCCATGCGTGATCCGCCCGGCGGTAGCGGTCCCGGATGTCGCTGAATTCGAGGCCATCGACGGCATCGGCCCACCAGGGCCGCTCGTCGTCCCCGGCCACCTCGCAGGCGCGGAGGTCGTCGACACCGGCTTCGGGATGGCTCGCCGCCAGCTCCCGGAGGACGCGGTAGGTGCGCAATGCCCAGGTGAACTCACGGCCTCCGGGCTCAATGCGGACGGGCAGCCAGATCGCACCGGCGGCGCCGGAAGTCGCATCGAGGGCCCGCTCGCGGGCGATGATGCGTACTTCGTGACCAGCCCGTTCGAGCACCAGGGCGGTGGTGAGGCCAATCACCCCGGCGCCAACGACGGTAACGTCCACACTTCACCTCAGAGCCGCGGCCCAGCCGCGCGATTTTCAGGCCTGCGGTGTGCCGTTGTCACGGAGAGGTGCCAACAGCGCTACCAGCGCAGGTCGAGGGCCGCCTGGTCGAGGCCGGGCCACTGGCGGCCGTCGAGCTTGAGCAGGGCTGCGTACTTGCGGGCCGCGTCGAGGTACTTTGCTTCGTGCGTCTGGCGATAGAGGTTGAAGGCGTCGAGCATCTTGTCGGCGATGAGTGACATGTCCATGCCGAGGACGTAGCGGCTGCTCATCTCGTTCAGCGCCTCAACGTACAGATCGAACCACTGGGCGAGGCGGAGGAGGGTCGTCCGCAGACTCACGGTTTCGGCGAGCTGTTCCCCGGCGGCCCGTTCGTAAAACGAGCGGCCCACCGTGATGAAGTAGCGCTTATCGACGAACGGGCTGCCGCCCAGCCGCCCGGCGGGCCGCCGCCTCCCGATGCTGTCGGGGAAGAGCCCGGAGATAAAGAGCGCGTTGTCCCCGTACTTGCGGTAGGTCTCGAAGAGGTTCTGGTGTGTGCCGGAGGGGTGCGAGGTCTCCTCCATCAGGTCGCTGAGGTAGGGCACAAAGCCCTGTCCGGGGCCGAGGCTGAGATTGCTCGCGTTGAGGTATCGCTCCATCAGCCGGCCGAGATACCAGAGCGTCTCCGCGTCCCGGCTCTTGCGATCGACGTAGAGCACCTTGATCAGGAAGAGGTCGAGGATGTCGGAGAGCCGGAGGGCGGTGAGTTCGCCCACTTCGTCGTAGAAGTCGCTAATGAGCTGTTCGACTTTGCGTTTGAAGGGGCCGGCGGCCACGTTCGAGCCGTCGTTCGCACGGATGGTGTCCCGCAGGATCCCGATTTCTTCGGCTACGAGGTCGGCTCTCATCATGGCCCCACTATCCGGTAATGGTTCCCTGGCTTCTATCTTGATCTACGGCCGCCTGGGGCCGTCAAGTAGCCGTTAACCTACTCTTCTCGTGGCGAGGCGCTGATGGGGACCGCGCGCCGGGCAGCGCGGGCCTACGGTGCTGTCGCGGCGGCGAGCCGGCGGGAGGCGTCCCAGACATCTCCCAGGATCTTCGCGCGGAGGTCGCCCTCGGCGAAGACCGGCTGGTACTGGTCGCGGATCTGGTAGGGCACCAGGCGGACGTTGACCAGCTTCTTCGCCCAGAAGGTGGCCTCCAGGAGGTAGCCCTGCTGGTGTTCGGGCGTGTGCCGCTGGTCGAAGATGAAGTTTCCGAGCGCGTAGGCGACGAACGCGTCCGCTCGTGGCTCCACGGCCTGGACATAATGGGCCTGGTTTCCGACAACGAGGTCGGCGCCGGCGTCAGCGGCGGCGCGGAGCGCTTTGATGCTGCGGGGGCTGGGGTCGTGTGTGTCCTCCGTGCCACTCTGCACCTGGACGATGACGACATCGACCTGGGTCTTGAGCTGGCGGACCGTCTCCTGGAGCCGGGTGACGCCGAGCATGGAGGCGGGCTTGTAGAAGGCCGGCTCGCGGGGGAGGGCCGCCCGTTCGTCGGCGTAGCTATCGTCGAGGGGGGCCGTGCCAGGCTCGGTAGCGGTGGCCTGGAGCTCTTCGGCGGCGATGTCGTCGAAGCCGAGGATGCCGAAGGTCACGCCGTCCACCGTGAAAATGGCGGGCGCCAGGGCCTCGGCCAGGGTGCTGCCGCCGCCCACGGTCTTGATCCCGGCGCCGTTCAGTAAGGCGAGCGTGCGAAGGAGCGCCTTCATGCCCGTGCCACAGCCGCCCTCGCCACAGTCGGCCGCATGGTTGGTGGCCACGGTCGCTTCGTCGATCCCGGCGAGGGTGAGGGATTCGATGACCTGCGGAGGTGACGTGAGGTTCGTCGTCTCGACACAGCCGTACGGCAGGCCGATGTCCTGGATGCTGGCGTCGAGCGACGCGAGGGCGAGGTCTGCGGCCGCCAGGTACTCGCCGACCGGGCCCCGCAGCGGCGCCGCCCAGTCGCCCAGGGCCCGCACCTTCGTGAGCGTGCAGCGGGCGATGAGGATGTCTCCGGTGGCGACGACCGTCGTCACGGCTGGCAAGGATGCGCTGAACCGGCTGCGGATGAGCGGCGCTTCGGCCTGCCCCCTGGGTGTTCGTGGCGTCACCTCCAGGCGGTCGGCGAAGGGCCAGGTAGCCGTATCTCCGCGGCCACGGACGATGTCGGTGCCGTCGATGGCTATCGCCGTCATACCAGGGGTGACCTCGTCGAGGGGGATCAGAGCGAGGAGGAGCGGGTTGCGGGGGTCGCTCATTTCGGCCCGGATGGTGCCGTAAGTCGCGCGGTCCTGGACGGTCGTGGCAGTACCGCTCAGGCGCTTCACCTGGTCGATGTCGGCCGCTGCCGCGACGACGAGGATGGAAGCGCCCAGGCCTCCAGCGCCTGCGGGAGCGCCCGTGCCATCAAGCATGAGCCGCAGCTGGGTGGTGGTAAGCGCGTCGAGGCCGGCATGCGGGGACGCGACCCAGGCCCAATACCGCGTGACGACGCCGGCGCCGGGCTGGGAGGGCGTGCTGAGTACGATGTCGGGCGGATGGGCATCGTCGGCGAGGGCCAGCCCGTCCGCTGGCACGTGAGCGGGGATGCTTCCCTGGACCCGCAACGGGCCGGTGGGGGCGCCTGTGGCCGTGGCGCCAGGGGTGGCGGCGCGCGCCGCCGGGTTATCCGCCGGGTCGTCCGCGTACTGCACCAGGGCGAGGCCGAGGAACCCGAGGCCCGCGGTCAGCGAGCCAAGCGCGGCCAGGAAGGCGATGAACCAGGGGTCGCGGCGAAACGGGCGGGGCGCCACGGCGAGATCGTGGGCCGATGGGTCGAGCCGGTCAATGGCTCTCTGTGGTGCGCGGCATTCTCCGCCGGCCCGGCCTCAGCTCGCCCGGGCGTACCAGGTCTCGGGTGTGCCCGTCGCGCTCTCGATGAACGAGAAGGCGCGTTCGAGCACGCGGTCGATGCCGCCGCAGTCGCGCTCAGCGTCAGCCAGTTGTGCTGGGACGGGCGAAGGTTCGCCTTCGAGGTCGAATCCGCAGTAGAGGCCGTGGTGAAGGACGAGGCTGTTGCAGCGCGCGACGACACCAGCGAGGCCGTCCCGCTCGGGCGTCAGCCGGGCGTCGTGGTGGCCGGCGATGGCGTCGATCAGGTGGGTCGGGAACTTCCACATTTCACCGAGCACGCGCCCGACCTGGTCATGGGAGTAGCCGGTCGTTTCCAGCTCTGCGTCATGCAGGGGGAGTTCGCCGCTGCGGGCGATTTCAACAGCCTGGCGGAATTCGGCGGGCATCAGCTGGCGGAGGGCGAGGCGGCCGATGTCGTGAAGCACGCCCGCGGTAAAGGCGTCTTCGGGCTTGGCCGTGCGCGTCTTCTTCGCCACGGCTTCGCTGGCCACGGCGACGGCCACCGAGTGTCCCCAGAAGAGGTCGAGGTCGAAGACGTCGTCCCGCTTCGCGCCCTGGAAGGCCGACATGACGCTGGCTCCCACGGCAACCGTGCGGACCTGCTTGAAGCCGAGTACGAGCACGGCCTCGCGCACGGTGCTGACGCGCCGGGCGAAGCCGTAGTAGGAGGAGTTGCTGATGCGGATGAGCTTGGCGGTCATCGCCTGGTCGGTGCTGAGCACCTGGGCCAGGTCGAGGGCGCTGGTTCGGTCGTCCTCGGCCATGGCCATGACCTTCATGGCCACCGCCGGGAGCGGAGGAAGCTCGTCAATTCGGGAAAGTAGTTCTTGGATGTCGCGTGCCACGCCAGAAGTATCGGCCGGGCCCCCGTTGCCCTGAACCGCCAATTCGGGCATCGCGGCCGATCTCAGGACTTTCTCTGGCACCCGGGGGTCACGGGCATTTGTAGGGCGCCGCGAATTTCGTTACCGTACTCCGAAGGGCCGCAATGGCTCGTTGGAGGCCCGCTGATGGTCGTGCGTTTCCGGTATTCGATGTGGGACGGCACCCAGGATGTCCCCGCCCTTGAGGCGGACTCGATCCTCGATAACCTTACCGACGACCTGATGAACTTCGGCGACCTCCAGCACGCCCTCCGCAACCTGATGCAGCGGGGCATGCGGAACCCGGCTGGAGACCGCATGAACGGGCTCCGCGACCTGCTCCAACAGCTCCGGCAGCAGCGGCGCCAGCAGCTCGACAAGTTCGACCTGAACTCCATCTTCGATGACATCAAGCGCCAGCTCGAGGAGATCGTCGATATGGAGCGCGGCACCCTGGACCGCCGCCTGGACGAGGCGAACGGCCAACCTCAGGGTGACCAGGGCCAGGATCAGGGCGACGGCGGCCAGCCCCAGGCGGGCGACCAGCAGCAGTCCGGCCAACAGCCGCAGGGGCAGCAAGGCGGGCAGCAGCCCCAGGGCCAGCAACGCGGCCAACAGGGCCCGCCCCAGGCGGGACAGCAGCAGCCCGGCCAGCAAGGGCAACAGGGACAGCAGGGTGGCCAGCAGCAGCCGGGCGAGTTCGCCGACATGCTCCGGAACATCGCCAACAAGAAGAAGGACTACCTCGAACAGCTCCCGGAAGACGTCGCCGGGCAGATGAAGCAGCTCCAGAACTACGAGTTCATGGACGCCGAGGCCCAGGAGAAGTTCAACGAGCTTCTCGAATCGCTGAAGAAGGCGATGATGGACACCTTCTTCAAGGACATGTACGACCAGATCGCGAACATGTCGCCCGAAGACCTCGCGCGCATGAAGAACATGGTCAACGACCTGAACCAGATGCTGCAGGACAAGATGGCCGGCAAGGAGCCGGACTTCAACAAGTTCATGGAGCAGTATGGCGACCTGTTCGGCGAGAACCCGCCGCAGTCCCTGGAAGAGCTGATCGCCCAGATGCAGCACCAGATGGGCCAGATGCAGAGCCTCATGGACAGCCTCCCCGGCGAGATGCGCCAGCAGCTCCAGGATCTGCTCTCCGACAAGGTCGGCGACCCGGGCCTCCAGCAGTCATTGAACGAACTCGCGCAGAGCCTCGAATACCTCTACCCCATGCGAGAGTTGCGAAACCAGTACCCCTTCCGGGGCGACGAGGAGATCGACCTCCAGAGCGCAATGCAGCTCATGAACCAGATGCAGTCGATCGACGAGCTCGAGCGCCAGTTGGAGCGGACGCAGTACGGCGGCGACATCGAGGACATCGACGGTGACAAGCTCGAAGAGCTCCTCGGTCCGGAAGCCCGGGACACGCTTGACCAGCTCAAGCAGTTCCTCGAGATCCTCGAAGACGCGGGCTATATCCGAAAGAAGGGCAACGGCTACGAGCTCACGCCCCGCGGCACTCGCAAAATCGGCCAGCGCGCCCTCGGCGAGATCTACGCTTCGCTGAAGAAGGACAGCTTCGGGAAACA
>JBJXGC010000118.1:0-7805 GCA_046154545.1 Dehalococcoidia bacterium
CTGGTAGCGCGTGGGGGATTCGAACCCCCGATCTCCGCCTTGAAAGGGCGGCGTCCTGGGCCTCTAGACGAACGCGCCGCAGCCCCCAAAGCGTAGCACGGCCCACGCCGTAGCCGCGAGGCGCGCCCACTCCTTCGCTCCAGGCGTCCGCTACGTCAGATCGTTGGCGTGTAGCCGCCGAAGTCGAAGTAGCTGTTCAAGCCGGTCAGCCGCCCATACCAGAGGAGCATCCCGATCCCGACCAGCATCACCGCGCTCGCCACTTCGATCGCCGGCGTGTAGCGCTGGATCTTGCGGAAGAAGGCCGACGCGTCCGACACCGCAAGCCCCGTCATCAGGAAGGGGATGCTGAACCCGCCGCAGTAGGCCACAAGGAGGTAGAGCGCGCGCGTCGGGTCGGCGTCTGCGCTGGTGGCGGCAGCCAACCCGTAGATGCCCGCCAGGATGGGCCCAATGCAGGGCGTCCACCCGACCGCGAAGGCGCTGCCGACCAGCCCCGAACGCCCGTAGCCAACCTTCTGGTTCCGGCCCAGCCGCACTTCGAACGTCCGTGAGAAGACGGAGAGCGGCAGATAGCCGGAGAACCGCAGCCAGGCCAGCAGCAGCCCTCCCGACAGCTCGGCCAACCCGCGCCGGTCTCCGCGCAGGTCAGCCAGCTCGGCGACGAAGAAGAAGACCACGGCCAGCAACAACAGGCAGGCCGCCGACTTGATCGGCGAGCCCTTGCCGTAGGCTGGGATGAGGATGATGCCCATCGCGACCATCAGCACGCCGGCTGCCTGGGTCAGTTCGCGCTTGTTGTCGTCGAAGAAGTAGACGCCGAGCAACGAGGCGGCCGTCCCGAAGAGGATGATGACGGCCGAGAACCCGAGCATGAAGGCGAGCGCGTGGGTGAACGTGACGCGCCGGTCCTTGGTCACCTTGCCCTTCTCGACCGTCGCACCGGAAAGATAGGAGATGTAGATCGGGACGATGGGCAGCACACAGGGCGAGGCGAACGAGAGGACGCCGGCCGAGAAGGCGAGGATCGGCCCCCCCGGCCCGCGCAGGCTGAAGTCGTCACCCGTCAGCGGCCCCACGCCAAAGGCGAGGATCGGCGCCAGCGCCAGCGCGGCGAACACGGCGTAGACGAACCAGCGTTCGGAGGAGATTCGGCCGGCCGCCGATCGCGTTGCCATCGCCCCAGAGTATACGGCCGGGCGGCGTGGCGCCCTGTCCGTTTCCTTACCTCAGGCGGCTCTCGGAGCCCGGCCCCAACGGCGCCTGGTCGAGCGCCTGGTCAAGGCCGAGGAGCCGCAGCCGGGCTTCGTCGTACTTCTCTTTCGCCCGCGCTTCGCGGTTGAGCAGGCCCTTGATCATGTCGGGGCGTAGCTTCTCGCCCTCCAGGAAGACCTGGTGGACATGGTCGATCTGCTTGCGCCAGGCCTCCCAGGCCTCACGGTAGCTTTGCGCGGTGGCGTCATCGACAAACGGCATTGGCGGGATCCTCCCGCCCGATAGTAGCGGATGCAGCGGCGGTGTTACGCATGTAGCGGCGGCCGCCACGTCAGGCGCCGGTCCGACCCCGGCGCCGCCCGACGCGCAACGGTTTGACGCCGCCAGGGGGACGGATGAGGCCCTCAGACAAGGTACACGTCGGCAGGATCGAACGTGGGCGCGGTCACCGCCATGAACGTGAGCGGTCCGTCGCCAGCACAACCTATCTCGTGGACTTCGCCCGGGAGGAGGACCACCGCCTGGCCCGGTTCGAGCGAGAACCGTTGACCGTCAACGACAATGTAGGCCGCGCCGGTCAGTATGTAGTAGGTCTCCTCGATGACCTTGTGGTAGTGGGCCGGGAAGGAATGACCCGGGCGGATAACCACGTAGAACATCGAATGGTTAGTGGTGCCGCCCAATTCGGCAGGGCGGCCGATCAGCCCCTGCATCACCTTGCCTTGAGCGTCGAGAACGGACTCTGAGATTTCGGGTTGGGTTGTGATTCTCATGACGCGGCGTCCACCTTCTGCCGCGGCCGAGGGCGCAAGCTCAACTCGCCAGCTGGCATCCTTCCACGAGCGACCCCCAACGATACGAAGACCATCGCGGGATGGCAACGACGAACTGCCGATGTCGGCTGAGGATGGCGCCGCCGGGTTCCGGCCGGTCTTCAGCCGCGAAGCACCTCGCCCCGTACCGCCCTCCCCGAAACAGGATTGGATCCGTGTATAGTCGGCGCGTACGGCCCTGCGGCTGCGCCTCTGCCGGTCGCTGACGGCTTGGCCGTTCCCCTGGAGATCGGGAAGGAGGCAACTGTTGGCAGACGAACACCTGGAACTCACCGCCCACCTGCTGCGGCGGGCGGGAGCGGGCGCGACCCGCGAGGAGCTCGAAGCGGCCGCCGCCCAGCCTTATGCCGAGCTGGTCGAAGACCTGCTCCACCCGGAGCGTGCCCCCGACCTCGACGATGACCTGCTCTTCCGCTACTTCCCGGCGCTGGTGAACGCGGACACGCCCCACATCTGGAGCGGCCGCTGGATCTGGCGGATGGCGAACACCCATCGCCCCCTCGAAGAGAAGATGGCCCTCTTCTGGCACCACGTCTTCGCCACCGGCTGGTTCAAGAGCGAGCACACCTCGACGATGGTCGCCCAGGTCCAGATGCTCCGCGAGAACGGACTGGGTAACCTCCGCACCATCCTCCTGCAGCTCTCACGCGACCCGGCGATGATCTTCTGGCTCGACAACTGCGAGAGCCACGCTGCAGCCCCGAACGAGAACTACGGCCGGGAACTGCTCGAGCTCTTCTCGATGGGCATCGGTAACTACACGGAGACCGACGTGAAGATGGCCGGCAGGGCCTTCACGGGCTGGACCTTCCAGCAGCCCATCCCGCTCTACCCCTACGGCCTCTACCCGGCGAAGTTCCTCTACAACGCCGCCGACCACGACGACAGCGAGAAGACCTTCCTCGGGCACACCGGGCGCCTGAATGGCGAAGACATCATCGACATCATCGTCAAGCAGGAGGCGACGGCCCGCTTCATCGCCCGCCACCTCTACAACTTCTTCGTGGCCGACGAGCCCCAGGTCTCGGCCTGGAGCGTGATGCCACCCCAGGACCCGGCCGCCATCGACGCCCTCGCCGGCGCCTTCATGGCGTCAGATGGGGACATGCGCGAAGTCATGCGCGTGCTCTTGAACGCGGACTGGTTCAAGGCCGCCCGCTTCAAGCGGGTGAAGTGCCCGGCCGAGTTCATCGCCGCCGTCCTCAAGCTCAGCGGCGCCATGCGCGAACCAGAGCCAGCCCTCGCCGGTGTTGGCATCCAGACGCAGATCATGGGCCAGGCCCTCTTCGATGCCCCCAGCGTCGAGGGCTGGCATACCGGCAAGGAGTGGATCGACGGGGGGACGCTCACCGACCGCGTCAACTTCGCCGTTGCCCAGGTTCGGGACCCGAAGAAGCCTGGCGTCCAGGCCATCATCCGCCGCCTGGGGGCGAACGGCAGCCCCGTCACGCCCGCCGACTTCGTCCGGCGCGCGCTGGAGCTGGCCGGGCCCGTCCAGGCGAGCGCAGACACCCGGGCCGTCCTCCAGGCCGCCGCCGAAGCGGGCGGCGACCTTCGCTTCGATGACGAAGCAGCGACGACGGAGAGCGGTCAGCGAGTGGCCCGCATGCTCTCGCTCATCGTGGCCGCGCCCGAATACCAGTTCGCCTGAGAGAAAGAGGGAGAAGATGCCAAAGGTCAACGGAAAGGACCCCGTCCTCGTCATCATTCAGCTCACCGGTGGGCTGGACTTCATGAACACGCTCATCCCCTACACCGAGGGGATCTACTACGACTCCCGCCCGACCGTGGGTATCGCCCGGGAGGTCATGTTGCCGATCAACGACACCCTCGCCTTCCACCCCGACGCCGCCCGGCTGAAGGACCTCTACGAGGCCGGCAACGTCGCCATCGTCCAGGGGATCGGCTACGAGAACTCCAGCCGGTCGCACTTCCGAGGCATGGACATCTGGCACACCTGTGAGCCGGTGAAGATCGCCACCGAAGGCTGGGTGGCGCGGCTCATCCGCGAACTCGACCCCCAGAACCGCGACCCGCTGACCTGCGTGAACTTCGGACGCGGACTCCCCCGCGCCCTTGCCGGCCCGGGTGTCACCGCCACCTCCGTGGGCGACCTCGACAACTACGGGCTAATGACCTCAGTCCAGGTCAAGGAAGAGCGCGAGGCCGACCTCGACCTCTTCAAGCGGATGTACACCCCCGCGATCGGCGCCGGGCTCGTCATGGACTACCTCGCTCAGACCGGCCGGGACGTCCTCAAGGGCGCCGACCGCTTGAAGGAGGCGCCCCCCAAATACACCACGAACGTGGAGTGGGGTTCGAACCCGATCGCGAAGTCGTTGCGCGATGTCGCCCGCGTCCACACGGCCGGCCTCGGCACACGGATCTTCTACACACAGCACGCCGGCTACGACTACCACTCCCACGAGCCCCTGAACCACGGACGGCTGCTCGGCGAGCTGTCCGGCGCGATCTCCGACTTCCTCCAGGACCTGCGCGACCACGACGCGGCCGACGAGGTCACGATCCTCGCCTTCACCGAGTTCGGCCGCCGGATGGTCGATAACGGCTCGGGCACCGACCACGGCTCAGGCGGCGGCGCCTACATCATCGGCACCCAGGTCAATGGCGGCCTCTATGCGGAGTACCCCTCGGTCCTCCGCAAGAACTGGCTGAACGACGAGGACCTACGCCACACGATCGACTTCCGCGGCATTTACGGGACGGTCATCGAGCAGTGGATGGGCGTCGATCCCGTGCCCATCGTCGGCGGGACGTACGAACAGGTCCTGCCATACCGCGAACTCGCAGCCGTGTAAGTCGGGCCCCCCCGGCCCCCTCTCCCGACTCGTGCCTCGCGGGCGAGGGGGAGGCGAGGGGGACGGGACAGCGGCAAGGAACCTTCGCGAGGCACAACGCCGCCAGCGGCAGAATTCCAGAAACGAGGGTCGATTCGATGACCAAGGCATATGCACTCTTACGGGCGGGCTACCCCTATCTCACCACCTACGGCATGCGCCGGGTGACGACCTTCGCCTCCGATATCGCCTTCGGCGGCGAGGGCCGGATGTACGTCGTCTCCCGAGGCGAGTACGGCCCGAACATCCGCAAGCTCAACCAGCAGGACGAAGACCTCGGCACGATCGACGGGCCGTTCACCTGGCCCACCTGCATCGCCACTGACGCGGCCGAGAACGTCTATGTCTCCGACGAAGGAGCGCACAACATCTCGGTCTTCAATCGCCAGGGCGAACTGCAACGCAAGTTCGGCGAGTTCGGCTCGGACCCCGGCCAATTCAACCGCCCCTCAGGCCTCGCCTTCGACCGCGAGGGGACGCTCTACGTCTCCGACACCCAGAACCATCGCATCCAGCGGTTCACGAAGGACGGCGAGTTCATCGCCTGCTGGGGCGCTCACGGCGACGCCCCCGGTGAGTTCGCCATGCCCTGGGGCATCACGGTCGATGACGGCGGCGACGTGTACGTCGCCGACTGGCGCAATGACCGGGTCCAGCGCTGCGACGCAAACGGGCGCTTCATCATGTCCGTGGGCCGCTCCGGGACGGGGAACGGCGAGTTCACCAGGCCGTCAGGGGTCGCCGTCGATGAGCACGGCGACATCATCGTCGCTGACCGCGGCAATAACCGCGTCCAGCTCTTCGACCATCGTGGACGCTACGTCGAGAAGTTCACGGGCGACGCCACCATCTCCCGCATGGGCCGCGTCTACATCCTCGCGAATCACAAGACGCTCAGGCTGCGGGAGATGACCGAACTCGAGCCGCAGAAGCTCTTCCGCGCCCCGACCTCCGTGCGCCTGGGGCCCAACGGCGACCTCTACGTCTGCGACCAGGCGTCGCATCGCGTCCAGGTCTACCGCAAAGAGGCTTACGTCCTGGCCCAGGACCAGATCCTGCCGGAGATGAGCGCCCCCACCCTGATGACCACCTGAACCTGGCAGCGGACCGCCCGGGCGCGATGGAGTGAGGACATGGGCATGATGTTCGGCTTCGCCGGCCACCGCCGCCAGCAGCTGGAGGCCGAACTGCGCCGCATGGCTGAGGAGTTGCCCCGCCTCGGCGTGGAGCGCGCCTACCTCGCCGGAGACCTCGCAGGCGGCGCCGTCCGGGTCGAAAGCGACCTCGAAATCGTGCTCGTCCACGAGACGGCCGAGCCCTTCCACCGCCGGCCCGACTTCTTTACGACGCATCTCCGCCCGTGCGTGAGCACCCGTTTCATCGTCTACACCCCGGCCGAGTTCGACCGCTGGCAGGACGATGACCCGTTCCTCAGAGCGGTCATTGGGAGCGGCGCCGGGGTGACCGGTGGCTGAACCGCGGCGCGAATCCGAGGCCGACCGCTGGCTGCGCCAGGCCCGCTTCGACCTCTCTGACGGGGAGTACGCCGCCGCCGGTGGGCGCCATGCCCTGGCCTGCTTCCTCGCCCACCAGGCCGCCGAGAAGGCCGTCTCCGCCTTCCTCTTCGCATCCGGCGCCGAACGGGTCTGGGGCCACGCCCTCGCCGACCTCTGCCAGGACGCGATGAACTTCGACGCCAGCTTCGACGTCCTCAAGTCCGAGGCGATGCTGCTCGACAAGCACTACCTGGGCGCCCGTTACCCCTCGGCCCTGCCCGGCGGCGTCCCGGCCGAGGCGTACGACGCACTCGACGCGGAGCGTGCGCTCCAGATCGCACAGGCCACGCTGGAATTCGTGCGTTCGCGAGTGGCGGGCACTATAGCGACTCCGTAGTGCTGCCCTCTTACCAGGAGTCGATGTAGTGCTTCTTGCGGTCACGCTGCGCCGGCTTCGGCAGGAAGGCAAGCATACGGACAAGTCTGTCGCGGGTCTCGGCAGGGTCGATCACTTCATCGTAGGCGAAGCCTCTGGCCGCACTCAGCGACAGGCTTCGCTCCCGCATTTCGGCCGCGAGCTCGTCGCGCATCTCCCTCGCCGCCTGCTGACCTCCCGCGGCATCGATCTCCTTCTTGCGGATGAGGGCAGCCGCCCCTTCCAACGCCATGCCGCCCGCCTCCACGGTCGGCCAGGCGAGGCGCAGGTCGGTCGGCTGTTGCATCGAGCCCATCGCCATCGGGCCCAGGCCGTAGGCCTTGCGGATATGCACGAGGAAGAGCGGCACGGAGCGGTGCACCTGGGCCATGAGCGGCCTCGCGTGGTGGCGGGCAATGCCCGCCCGCTCGGCTTTGGGCCCGAGCATGAACCCGGGGTTATCCATGAGCGAGACGATGGGCAGGTCATAGGCGTCCGCGAGCTGAATAAATCGCGCCAGCTTGTCCGACGCGTCCGCGTCGATCGCGCCGGCGATCGGCGACAGTGGCTGGTTGGCGATGACCGCTACCGGGTGCCCCCCGAGCCGCACGAGCGCCGTGATGGCGGAGGTCGCCCAATTGGGCCGCAATTCGAAGACGGAGTCCGCGTCGGCGAGTGCCCGCACGACCTTGCGCATGTCATACACGCCTCGCCGGTTGTCCGGGACGATCGCCCGGATCGTGTCGTGGGTGGGCGAGACGGCGCCATCGGTCCGTTCGATAAGGAAGTAGGCCAGGTACTTCCGGACGAGGGCGGCCCCTTCGGCATCGTTCTCGATCAGCAGGTCAATGCCGCCCGCCGCTTCGTGCATCTCCGCCGGCGCGAGCTCCTCCGGGGTGAGCTTCAGGCCGAGCGCCGCCTCGACCAGCGGTGGCCCACCGATGCCGATCGCCGAACCTTTCGTCGCGAACACCACGTCCGATAGCCC
>JBJXGC010000121.1:0-8971 GCA_046154545.1 Dehalococcoidia bacterium
CGAACACGACGGCGCCCACGGCGACCGCGAAGCCCAGGCCCTGGAAGATGGCCGCCACGTCGCGGTCAGGCCAGGCCCAACAGACCGCGAGAGCGGCGGCGAGCGCCGGGTAGCTCAATCGGTCAGGGATCCGACGCCGTTCGAAGTCCGTGCTCGACAGGACGATGAGCACGAGGGCGAAGAGCGCCGTGAGGAGCGCCGGCCCGAAGCTGTAGTGGTCCGGCCGGAACGCCACCGCCGCGGCCAGAGCCGCCGCCGCACCAACCCCGCCGCGGATGGCCAGCGCCCTGCGGCCCCGGGCGTGATCCGTCCGATGCTGCTCATCCCGATAGAGATAGTGCTGGAACACCCCGGCGGCCCAGCCTGCGGCGAAAAACAGGGCGGCAGCGATCAGCGGACGAACGATATCCATGGCGTCAACTATCGGCTGAGCGCGGCGAAGGTGGTAGGCGGGGCCGCCAGCCGCCCTCCAGAGCGGACGGGTGACTCGCCCGCAGCCAGGTCAACCTTCCTGGCCAGCCCGTGGCACCGGGAGCACCACTCCGACGACCGTGCCGGCGGGCACAACCGTCGCGCTCTCGTCGTACGCCGGCGCGGAGGGGGCCGGGTCTTCGAATCGGAGGTGGGCCGCGCCGACCTGGATGACATCGCCGTGTTCGAGCATCGTGATCGAGGCGACGCGCCATTTCCGGGTGCCGCGTTCGATAAAGGTCCCGTTCCGGCTGCCCGAATCCTCGATGTCGTACGAGGGTCCATGGGCGGTGATGACAGCGTGCTGGCGGCTGACGGCCGGGTCGCCGTCGATCGGGAGGGAGTTCGATACCAGGCGGCCTATCGTGAACGGTGTCGCCAGAACGTACAGGGCTTCAGCGCCGGCGTCGGTGCGCCGGAGGTGGGCGGGCATCAGGCGGCCTCCAGGGCCGGCGACGCAACGAAACGGAAGACGTTGGCGCCGATGACGAGGAGGTCGCCGTTGTTCATCGCTTCATCATCCACGACGCGCCAGTCCCCGTCGCGCCAGATTCGGGTGCCATTCGTGCTGCCCAGGTCGCGGAGGTAAAAGCTGCCGCCGCGCGGCTCGACAACGGCGTGGGCGCGGCTCACCAGGGCGTCGTCAACAAGCGCGAGGCGATTCCCCGGCGAACGGCCGATCGTCAGCGCCTCGCCAACCTCGACCGCGACGACGGGCCGTCCCCAACCGTCCAGGCGCTGAAGGCTCGGGCCCGCCGCAGCCGGGACGGGGCCGGTTGGGGGAGCCTCACCGGCAGGGGCGAGAAACGGCCAATCCTCCTGCCCGGCGGGGGCCGTCCGGGAAGGCGCGCCGGCACCGTCCGCCGCCCGCACCACGATGACGTCGCAGGCTGAGCGCTGGACGAACGCACCGACCTCGCGGCCGAACGGTTCGGCGGGCGTCGCGTCATCAGCGACACCGACGATCGCGATTGCTGCGGCGGCGGAACCTTCGACCAGCGACTCGAGGGCGCGGCCGGGCTCGAAGTCGAGGCTGACGGTCTGCCCTGACGAGCTGGCAAGGGCATCGGCGGCGAGCGCGAGGGCCTTGCTGGCACGCTCGTGGTCCCCTTGAGGAGTGCCCGCGAGGTAGCCCGTGAGCCGAAGTGGGGCAGCCGCGCGCCGGGCGTAGGCGGCGGCGAACCGGAGCGTGGCGGCATCGTGGCTGCCGCCGGGCAACCCCGCGAGGAGACCGGCGCCGGGGACGGCGGACAGGCGCTCGCGGCCACGATCGACAAGGATGGCGACGTCGCAGGGCGCCAGCGCGAGCACCGGGGCCGCGGGCGAGGCGGCCGTCCGGGCGGGAAGGGCCGCGCCGTGCCAGCCCGCCACAAGGGTGTCGGCGCCCTGTTCGCGGGCCAGGTTCGCCAGGTCGCGGGCAACGTCGGACGAGAGGAACGTCAGTGTACGCACCGAAATCCCGGCCCCGCCGACTCGCGCCGCGAGCGCGCGGAGCGCCTCGAACGAGTCCGCCATTTCGATGCTTTCTTCGAGCAGGCCGGTCCGGAACTCCTCCCCCCGCGGCGGCGGGATGAGGCGGACGAGGATCAGTTCGGCCGGGCGCCGGTCCCCGGTGAGGGCGATCGCAGTCTCCACGAGTTTCGGCGCGTGCTCGAAGTCGTCGATAGCGACGACGACTCGTGCGGCGATGAGTCCGGGGGCCGCCTCATCGGATTTGCCAAGCGTGGCGACGCGCCGGGCGGCTGGCATGAGCCGGTTCACGATAGGTGCGGCCATAACGGTGGTGGCCAGGGCCATGATGACCATCATCGCGAAGGTGCGGTCCGAGAGGACACCGAGGTTCAGCCCGATCGTGAGGATCACGAGCTCGGTGAGCCCACGGGTGTTCATCAGTGCGCCGACCACCACGGAATCGCGCGTGGACGAGCCGGTGAGCCGGGCGGCGATCCCACAGCCAGCGAACTTACCCACGACCGCCGCGGCGAGGATCAGCCCCAGCCAGCCGAGGAGGGAGAGGCTGTCGAGCGTCAGGAGGTTGGTGCGCAGGCCCGTAACCGCAAAGAAGACCGGGAGAAGGACGATGACGGTGAAGTCCTCGAGCTTATCGGTCAGCTCCTTCGTGAGGGCGGAGCGCTTGGGCATGATCGCCCCGAAGACGAAGGCGCCGAAGATGGCGTGAATGCCGATCAGCTCGGTCGCCCAGGCGGCCAGGAGCAAACCGGCGAGGACCGTCGCCACCTGATCGATCGTGAGATGCCCGGTGGCGTCGTAGCGGCGGGCCATCAGCTCCAGCAGCGGCCTCACGGCCAGGAACATCACGAGGATGAATACGCCCGTGAGGAGGAAGGCGTACACCGCTTCGACCGGGGAACCGCTCTCGACGACACCGACGACACCGGCCAGCAGGATCCAGGCGATGACATCATCGACGGCCCCGGCGCAGAGGGTGGCGGTGCCAACCGCCGTGCGATAGAGGCCGGTCTCGACGAGGATGCGGGCAAGCACGGGGAAGGCCGTGATACACATGGCCGCACCGATGAAGACGGCGAATGTAAGGCGGTTGGCCCGCTCCGTCTCGGGGAGGAAATCACCGCCACTGTTCGTGGTGAAGAGGGCGAAACCGACAGCGATGCCGAGCGCGAGCGGCACGATCACGCCGCTGAGTGAGATCTGGAGGGCGCGCCGTCCCTGGCTACGAAGGAGTTTGGGGTCGAGTTCCAGCCCGACGAGGAACATGAAGAAGACGAGCCCGAGCTGCGCAATCGGACCGAGGGGGACCTCCGGGGGGAAGAGGTCGGTCGGCCAGGACTCGTTCAGACGGCCGAGGACGGTCGGCCCGAAGATGATGCCCGCGAGGATCTCGCCGATGACCGCAGGTTGGCCAAGGCGGCGCGCGGCCGCCCCCATCACCCGCGCCAGGGCGATGATGATGGCGAGGTCGAAGAGGAGGTAGAGCACCACGTCGGTGTGGCTCATGCTTCGCCTCCCGGCCCCTGCTGGCCGGAAAACCGCCAAGACGCCAAGGCCGCCAAGGCCCGCCAAGAGGCACCGGCCGAGAGGTGCCGCGTGGCGAACCCACCACCGCAGGCCCGTGCAGGAAGATACGTCATCCTCGGCGGTTTCCTCTCCCCGGCTATACTGTCGCCTGATTCGCCGGTTTCGCCGGGGTCGCGCGCCCGATGAAGGCATCGAACAGCGGACCCGTCATCATGGTGGTGACGAGCGCCATGAGCACGCCTCCGACCTGGAGCGGGGCGGTGATCACGGTCGGGAAAGCGATCAACCCTACAACCAGCACGAGCAGTCCGCGGCAGTTCATGAGGATGCCAAGGACATTGGCCTCGGGCCAGGTCAGCCCGCCGAGCCGGCCGGAGAGCGCCCCACCGGCCCACTTGGCGGCGATGCCGACGGCCAGGAAGAGGGCGATCCCGGCGATATGCTCGCCGCGCAGCTTCGTGAAATCGGTGAGCAGCCCGGAGAAGGCGAGGAAGACAGGCAGGAGAATGGTGGCCGTGAGGTCGGAAAGGCGGGCGGACATGAGCTTGAAGAGTTCGACCCGCGACGGCATCGCCGCGCCGGCCAGGAAGCCGCCCACGATCACGTTCACGTCCAGCTTCGTCGCGACGTAGGCGGAGAGAAAGACGACGATCAGGACGCCGGCGAAGACATCCATCGTCAGGCCGCGGGCGTCCACCTGCTTGCCGATCGTCGCTTTCAGTGCAGGGCGGACGGCGAGCATCATGACGGCGACGTAGACGACGACCCACATGACCTTGAGCAGCTGGTCGCCCGTGCTGCGGTCCTTCTGGACGCCGGAGGCGATGGCCACAAGCAGGAACATCAGCACGGTGACCACAGCGGCGGCGGCGATACCGATCGAACCCATGGCGCTGGACTGGAGGCCCTTCTCCTGGAGGATGCGGGCCATGACGGGAAAGGCGGTGACGGCCAGCATGGCACCGACGAAGAGGGTGAAGGCGAGTTCTGAGGGTGCCGTGGCTGCCCCGAAGTTCGCGACGAACTTTGCGTTATAGAGGACTGGTTCGATGGCGAAGGCGAGGGCCACGGGGATGGCTACGACCGAGACTGCGACGATGATGATCCCCCGGACGCGTCCCTTCAAAAGGCCAAAGTCCAGTTCGAGACCAACGAGGAACATGAAGAAGGTGAGCGCGAAGAGGCCGAAGACGCGGAGGACGGAGCGCGATTGGGCCGGGAAGAAGCACTCGGAGACGCTGCGCAGGCTGGCATTGGGCGTCGAGACGTCGCATTGGAGCCAACCGGGAGTCGAATTCCAGCTCATAAGCTCGGGGCCGAGGAGCGTCGGACCCAAAAGGACGCCAGCGATGATCTCGCCGACGACCCGCGGCTGCCCGAAGCGCGTCGCCACCCGCCCGAGAATGCGGGCCGCCACGAGGATGATGGCGATGTCGAGGAGGACGAACGCAAGCACGGCGTCGGGCCTCAGGGCCGGGGCTGCGACCTGCAGAAAGTAGGGGATCATCGGAGGCCTCCCTGAGTGATTTGGGCCGCGGCGGGTGAAGAGAGCGCGCTCGCCCCAGCTGGCGCGCGGGCCCCATAATCATGGGCCAGCCGGAAGATGGAGCTTGGACGATGGCATCGCTGACCTGGAGCATAGAAGACGGCCTGCACGTCGCGGACCTGGGAGAGGGCGAGGCAGTGATCGGCCGTGCCCCGGAGTCCGCCGTCTGTGTCGCGCACGGGACAGTCTCGCGCCAGCACGCCCGCATCACCTTTTCGGCGGGCGTCTACCGGGCGGAGCACATGAGCCACACGAACCCGACTCGGCTCGAAGGGCGGGCGATCGAGGCGCCCGCCGTCCTTGCCGATGGGAATCGCCTGGAGATGGGGACTGTGGTGCTGACCTTCCACCGGCTGGACCAGGTGGCGCTCCACGGGAGGGTGAGCTGTCCCCACTGCCGGCGGTTCAACGCCACGGACCGGCCGGATTGCTGGTTCTGCGGCGAGAACCTCGTGAACGCGACCATGTCCTCCACCCCGCGGGCGCGCGCTTCCTGTGCCCTGGTCCAGTCCGACGGCACGCGGATCGTCCTGTTCGCCGGGGACGAGCACTGTTTCCCGGCCCCAGCGGGATTGGGCCGTGAGTGTGACGGATCGGTGCGGGCCGAGGACGAGGGCGTCTTCGTCGTCGCCGGGGCGGAAGGCATCGTCAGCCGCAACGGCGCGGAGGTGAGCGCAAGCGCGCCGCTCGCGCACGGCGACCGGCTGCTGGTCGCGGGCAGCGCCCTGCTCGTGCTCATGCCCTGAGATGCGAGTCATAGGATCTGTCCACCGCTGAAACGCCAGCGCGGAAGGACGGCGCGCATAGGCCCCTGTGTCCAGGCCCAGGTGAGCACGAAGACAGCGGTGTAATGGGCCGTGAAAATGCCCGCCGGTACGGTGCCCTCGTCGATCATCCAGAGCCCCGTGTTGTCGATCAGCAGGTAGAGGAGGAGGGCTTCGAGACCGCCCGCGACCCATTGGAACGCCGGCGGCCAGTCCCGGTCCCAACGGAATCGCTGGATGAGGATGAAGAGAATGTCCCAGGCGAGCCCGAAGACGGCGACCCAGCCGAGCACGTAGAAGAAGGTCTCGTTGAAGGGCTTGTAGGAGACGGCGAAGAGCAGGGTCACGATGACGCCGATCGTGGCGAGCATGGCGCTGCGCGTCTGCCAGCGGCCCATGAGTGTCGGGGTCACGGAGCCGCCTTCCGCGCCCAGCGCCACCAGGCCGCAGCCGAGCGCCAGCCGTTGAGGCGGCCGTGGCCTTTGAGCCGGGCGGAGGCCATGCCGTCAGCCGCCTTGAGGGCCGCGTACTGGAGGCCGAGGAAGCTATCGACTGCAGCCATCGGCCCGCCGAGGGTGGCCGCCCCGGAGGCGTAAAGGCGGGCGTCGCCATGGCGCATCGCTTCGATCTCGAAGTCGTTGCTCACGGCGAAGCGGCCGACCGGGTTGAGGGGCACGTCGTACATCTTGATCAGGTCGCCAAGAAGCGGGCTCCGCTGGGGGGCGGCGACCAGGCCGGTGCAGTCGATCACCCAGTCGGCGACGACATCGAGTTCGCCGCCGCCGGCGAGGGTGCTCGCAATCGCGGTCGCGATGCGGCCATCCGGCGTGGGAGTGACTGACGTCACCGTCCCGAACTCCGGCCGGAACCAGCCTTCGCGGACACCGCTCTTAACGATAGCGCGCCAGTCGGAGCGGGCGGCCGTGGTCGTGCCACCCCAGCTATCGAGGAGGGCCTTGCGCTCGTCCCAGCTCGCCTTCTCGAGCGTCCGGCGCAGCTCGCCGCCCCAACAGGCCTTGGGCCAGTTGAAGGGTTGGAACTCGAACTGCTCTTCGACCTTCCGGCGGGCGCGGCCCCAGTGATGGCCGTCCACCGCGCGGGAGCGGTTGAGGTGGATGCAGTGGATCTTGTCGTTCGTCCGGCGCTCTTCCGAGAGGCGCTGGATGATGCGCGAGGCGACGATGCCCCGGCCCCGGAGGAGCACCACGCCGCCTTTTTCGCGGAGTGACTGATAGATGTGGGCGTGGTCTTCGTAGGCGTTGACGACGCGGCTGAAGTCCTCGTGTTGTTCGCGGAACTGGGCGAGGTCGGGCAGCATCTGGATGGCGGGGTAGCCCACGGCGAGATGGAGCACCTTCGCGCTTATCACGACGTGCTTCCGCTCCTGGGCCGTGCCGGTGGAGACGATGGCCAGGAGGCGGCCCTCCTCCGACTTCCGGATCGCCCGGATACGGCCGAACTGGAGCATCCCCGGCCAGCCGATCCGGACCGCCTCAGCTTCGACGGACTTGACCACGTCACCCAGGCGAGGCGTGTACGTCTGGGCAACTGCAGGCTCCCCGAAGACGCTCCAGAAGATCGAGCCAGCGAGGCGCAGGTGGCCGTGGACGAGTTCGCGCACCCCTTCGCGCATGGCGTAGCCGGGGAAGCCCCAGGGGTTATCGGGCGTGGAATCGGAGTTCGAGCGCAACCGCTCGTAGAGGGGGATCTGCGAGTTCTGGCAGAGGCGGGCGTAGCGGGCCATCGGCGCCGCTTCGTTGCCGATGACAGCGATGTCCGCCGCGGCCATGCCGCTGCAGCGGAGGAGATCGACGAGGACGAAGCTGCCGATCCCGCCGCCAAGGGCCGCCAGTTCGACCACCTGGACGGGCACGCCGGCCGCGGCCAGCTCGCGCTCGGAGATGACCGGCCTCGCCAGCATCTCCTCGGAAACAAGACCCGGCGGGGCCGCGCTGGCCGGGGCGTCAAGGGCCGAGGGCGCGCGCACGATCACCGTCCGGGAGGGGTCGGCGGGCGGCTCCTCGCGGGCTGCCGGGCGAGCGGCCGGGACTTCGGCGAGGTCGAGGAGGATGGTCCCGGCCACGGTCGCCTCCTGGTCCGGGCCCCCGGCGCCGGCGACCGTCATGGTCACCCCGCCCACCGAGAGGCTATCCCCTGGCCGCAGTTCGACGGCGGTGATGCGCTCGTCGTTGACGAGGGTACCGTTGCGGCTCTTCAGGTCCTCGATCGTGGCGCGCCCGGCCGCGGTCGTGATCCGGGCGTGCTGGCGCGAGACCATCGGGCCTGTGAGGACGATGTCGTTCTCGTGCGCGCGGCCGAGGGTGATCGAGCCGTCAGTGAGTTCGATCTCCTGCGGCTGCCCCTGCTGGTCGGTCCACTGGAGGATGAGGTTCGATGCCACCCGTTATCCCACGCTGCTGGGCGTGGTTATACCCCAAGCAAGCATCGTTGGCGAGCGATCTCGGTTATGTCCCCGCGGGCGGTCTCCGTGGCGTTCAAGAGGCGAGGGCGTGGAGATCGGCGGCGAACTGGGCAAGTGCATCCTCACTCAACACCGCGCCGGGGGAGCCCAGCCGCGCATGCCAACGCTGGATGAGCGCCTTGACGGCCGGTTCGACCCCGCCCGCCGCCGTCCGCGAACGCGGGACGAGCGGTGAAACCGGACGGCCAAGGTCGGCCATGGATTTGGCCCCGCGGAGGACGGCGATCGCGTCCAGGAGGTGGACGGCCGTCACATCGGGGAGGCCATGGTAATTCGCGATGGCGGAGGCGGTAGTGAGGACATCCGCGAAGCGGACCGCCTCATCCGCGTTCATCGGGACGAGGCGGCGGCAAGCGCCAGCGCCGCCCAGAGCTGTTCGAGGTGCAGCTCTTCGTGCTTGAGCTGGTGGCGCACGTACGGCTCGAGGACGACCGTCCCGAGGACTTCGTGGCGGCCGGTGCTGCCCCAGGCTTCGGGTGAGAGGCGGGTGAGCAGCCTGACGAGGCCGGAGCGCGAGGCCGCGAACTCGCCCAACAGGGCCGGCAGGTCCGCGGCGGTATCGGCGGCGAGGGCGACCCAGCGGTCCTCGTCGTAGTCCGGGAGGAAGGGGTCGGCGTTGAAGGCCATCCAGCGGAAGCGGATGCTGTAGACGAGAGCGGCGTCGCGCATATGGCGGAGGACGTGAAACGCCGACCACTCGCCGGGGACGGG
>JBJXGC010000226.1:0-4877 GCA_046154545.1 Dehalococcoidia bacterium
CATGCCCGCTTTCATGTGTACCCGCTGCGGCGACCGGTTCGAAGTCCCGCAGGCGACGCTCGACCGTTACGCCAACTGGACGCCGCAGACCTGCATCACCTGCCGCCCGGCGGCCAAGGCGGCCCGCGCGGACAAGTTCAACAAGATGCGCGGCGGCGGCGCGAAACGGCCGGCTGCGGGCGCGTCAGGCACGGCGGAGCTGAACCTTCCCGTCGCCGAGATCCTCACCCGCTTTACGGCCGGTCCGAAGGACGGCGTCTTCACTGACGGTTCGTGCTCGGGGAACCCCGGCCCGGGCGGCTGGGGCGTCGTCCAGGTACGGGACGGCGAGATCGTGGCCCAGAAGCATGGGCACGACCCGGCGACCACCAACAACCGGATGGAGCTGACGGCGATGATCGCCGGCCTTGAACTGCTCGAACCCGGGGCCGACGCCGCCATCTACACGGACAGCCTGCTGGTCGTGAACACCGTGACGAAGTGGGCGGCGAACTGGGAGAAGCTGGGCTGGAAGCGGAAGGAAGGCGAGGTCAAGAACCTCGACCTCGTCCAGCGGGCCTATGCGCTCGCGAAGGAGCACCCGAACGTGCGGGTGCAGTGGATCAAGGCGCACGACGGCTCGCGCTGGAACGAATACGCGGACGCGCTATCGACGGCCTACCTTCGCGCCGAAGTCTGAGTCTCGGTAGCCGGGGCAACAGCGGTAGAATGCCGGTGTGGATGGTGTGTCTCTCGATCCGGTGGGCGTTGAACGGAAGCCGATCCTCTGGCGGCTGATGCAGCCGTATCTGCACGACCTTTCGGAGTTCGACGGTTCGGACGTGGACGAGGCGGGTGAGTACCACTACGCCCTCTTCGAGCATTACTGGGACGTGTCGCTGTACCCCTCGGAGCTTCGCGACGCCTTCTTCATCCGCTTCGAGGGGAAGCTGGCCGGGTTCGCCCTCGTGCGCCACATGAACAATGGGCGAAACCAGTTGGCCGAGTTCTGCATCCTCCGGAAGTACCGGCGCCGGGGCATCGGCCGGACCGCCGCCCAGGCTGTGCTGCGGCGGTTTCCGGGGCCGTGGGACCTGACGATTCACCCGAAGAACACGCCCGCCCTGGCCTTCTGGCCGAAAGTGATCGAAGGCGCGGCGAGTGGCGAATGGACTGAATCGAGCGGGCCGATCATCGTCATCCACCGGTTCGAGATCGGCTGAGGCGATGGTGCGCGCGCGTGTACGCGCCGGGGCGCCGAGAAGTGCCCTACGATCGTCTCATGACCGTACGGAAAACCGCGCGCATCGAGGTTCGGGTCTCGGAAGAGGATCGCCGCTTCCTGGAGGATCGCCTTCGCGAGTGCGGGCAGAGCATCTCCGGGTGGGTGCAACAGCAGATCGAGGAGGAGCGGGAGGCGGTCGCACTTGCCCGCCGGCTGGCCGCTGTTGAGCGCATTGGAGCGATGAATACCGAGTGGATTCCGGAGAACCCTGAGGAACTGACGCGTATGATGAACGAAGCGTACGACGAGGATTTAGCGGACCTGATCGCCATAGCCTGACGTAGTGTACGGTGACAACCGCCGCATCACGCCGTACAATAGCTCCATGGTTGTACGACGAACGGCAAGAATCGAATTCCGGCTGTCTGAAGAGGATCGGTGCTTCCTGGAAGCTCGGCTTCGAGCGAGCGGTCACAGCATCTCTAGCTGGGTTCGCCAGCAGATCGATGAAGAGCGGGAGGCCGTTGATCTCGCCGAACGCCGCGCGGCATTCGAGCGGCTCTGCTCGATGAACGTGGAGTGGATCCCCGACGATCCGGCTGCGTTGGATGCGATGATCAACGAGCAGGATTCACCGGTGGACGACTCGTGGCAGCCTTCGTAGACACCAACATCCCGACATTCGCCGGCGGGAAGCCTCACCCTCTGCGCGAGCCTTGCCGCCGGGTGCTGGCGAGCGCGTTAACATCGGACGTTTGCGTTTCCAGTGCGGAGGTACTCCAGGAGTTGCTCAACCTCTATTCCCGGCGCGGTGAGCCCGCCCGGGCGAGTGATGCCGTCGCGGATTTCGACCGGATCCTCAGGGGGCGAATCGAATCCGTCCTTCGCGACGACGTCCTCGACGCGGCACGGATGACCGGGACGCCCCGCCTCCAGGCCCGCGATCGCGTCCACCTGGCCGTCATGGCGCGCCTCGGGATCACCGACATCATCTCCACCGACAGCGGCTTCGACACGGTCCCGGGCGTCCGGCGGCTCGACCCCATGGCCTTTGCGTCGTGGCGCGATGAGGTCTTCGGAACGGGCCGCTGAGGTACTATCTCTGGCATGCGTTACCGGCGTGTCGTGGCGAAGTTCGGCACCAGCCTGCTTACGGCCGGGTCCGACCGGCTCGACCTCGAAGCGATGTCGCGGCTCGTCGGACAGGTGGTGCGGCTGCGTGAGCAGGGCTGCCAGGTGGTGGTGGTCTCGAGCGGCGCCCGGGCCGCCGGCAAGCACCGGCTGAAGGGGCGCCTCGCCGAGGGGCAGGCCGTCAGCCGCCAGGCCTACGCAAGCGTCGGCCAGAGCCACCTCATGCAGAGCTGGGACGAGCTCTTCGACTGGCACGACACGATCGTCGCCCAGGTGCTGGTGACGCGGCGCGACCTGAGCGACCGCCAGGGCTACCTGAACGCCCGGAACACGCTCCGAGAGCTGCTGGAATGTGGCACGGTGCCGATCGTGAACGAGAACGACGCGGTCGCCCTCGACCAGGTGCTGGCCACCCGGATCGGCGAGAACGACAGCCTTTCGGCGTTCGTCGCGAACCTGATCGACGCCGACCTCCTGGTCATCCTGACGGATGTCGAGGGCCTCTACGATGGCGACCCGCACACGAACCCGGCGGCGAAGCTCATCCCCCGGGTCGAGCGGATCGACGCAACCGTCGAGGGGCTGGCCGGGGGGGCGCGGGGAGCGGGCCTCGGCGGCATGGTCACCAAGCTCAGCGCGGCGAGGATCGCCACCCAGGCCGGGGTCGAGGTCGTGATCGCGAACGGCCGGACGGCGGACTCGCTGGTAGCGATCGTTGCTGGTGCGGAGATAGGCACACGTTTCCCCGCCGCGGGCGATCGCCTGGAGAGCCGGAAACGCTGGATCCTCGGCAATATCAGCCGGTCCGGACATATCGTCGTCGATAGCGGCGCGGTGGGGGCGCTCCGCGAGCGCGGCCGCAGCCTCCTCCCGGCCGGAGTCGCGGAAATCACGGGCGCCTTCGACCGGGGCGAGACCGTCGAGGTGCGGGATGGCAGCGGCGAACGGGTCGCGGCCGGCGTCACGAACTATGGCAGCGACGAACTGAGCCGCATCCGGGGCCTGCGCAGCGACCGGATCAGCGAGACGCTCGGTTATGCCTATGGCGACGAAGTGATCCATCGCGACAACCTGGTCCTCCTGTGAGCGCTCGATGGCCCTGAGCCCCATGGAGCTGATGGACCTCCAGGCGCGGACGCTGTTCGTGCAGGACGAAGACGGCCGCCTGGCGGGGGTGAACGAGCGTTCCGGTGGGCCGGCACCGCTCGTGTTCATCGGCAAGACGGCGGAGGGGACGCTGGTCCGGGTGAGCGCGGGAGCCGCGCCCGGCACCGGGGAAGCGGTCGCGGCGTTGGTCGCGGCGGCCGCTCCGTGGCGGCTTGGGGTCCCGGACGAGGGCCTCGCCCGGGCGCTCGTGGAGCTGGCTGGCGGCGAAAGTGGGGGCGCCAGCCTCTTCGCCGGCCCAGCCTTCGCCTTTCCGCCGGCGCTCTTCCCACCGATGGGCGTGGTCCAGCTCTACCCGGGGCACGCCCACCTGCTGCACCCGGCGCTTGCAACGCTGGGGCCGGAGCTCCGGTACCGGCGGCCGGCCTTCGCGGTCATGCGCGACGGCTGTGCGGTCTCGGTTTGCTATTCGGCGCGGATCTCGGCAGGTGGAGCCGAGGCGGGCGTGGAGACGGCGCCGGAGTTTCGGGGCAAGGGCTGCGCCGCCCTCGCCGTCGATGCCTGGGCGAGCGAGGTCCGGGAGAAGGGCCGGACGCCGCTCTACAGCACGGCCTGGACGAACACGGCCTCCCTGGCCGTGGTCCGCAAGCTCGACCTGGTCTGTTTCGGCGAAGACCTGCACGTCACCCTGGCGCCCGGTCACTCGTGAGCGCGAAGGCCGGCCACGTCTTTGATGGTGACCGCTCCGCGGGAGATGGCGACCAGGCCGTCGCGTGAGAAGGTGTTGAGCTGCTTGTTGACGCTCTCCCGGCTGACCCCAAGCATTGAGGCGAGGTCGGCCTGGGTGAACTGCAGCCTGAGCGAAGCCGGGCTGGCCTGAGGGGTCAGGTCATAGTTGGTAGCGAGGGTGAGGAGGAGCTTGGCGAGGCGCTGAGCCAGTTCGAGCGACACCATATCGAGGTGCTGCTGGTTCATCCGCCGGAGCCGCTGGCTCAATGTCTCGATGATGACGCGGGCCGCCGTGGGCCGTTCCACGAGCCACTCGAGGAAGGCCTCCCGGGTCACTGTCAGCGTCTTGGTGAGCGTGCCCGCGACGGCTGTGGCCGACCGGCGGCCGCCATCGAGGAGGGCCTGGTCGCCGATCACGTCGCCCGCGTTGATGACGGCCACGGTCGTCTCTTCACCGGCGCCGTTGGAGACGACGATACGGGCGTGCCCTTCGACGACGACGTAGAGCGCGTCGCCGGCCTCGCCCTCGTTGAAGATGACGGTCCCCGAGGCGAACGATTTCGGCCGGGCGCGGGCGGCCAACGCCTTCCGGTCGTCGGGGAGCAGGCGGACGAGGAAAGGCACGCCGCTGAGGAGCTGTTCGGGACTGCGTTCTGCTGGCACGGGCGCAGTCTACGCCGGGGCTTCGTTTGGTTGAATGGCGGCCGGG
>JBJXGC010000131.1:0-3766 GCA_046154545.1 Dehalococcoidia bacterium
CGGATCGACGCCCTCGACATCACCGTCCTCAAGGGTGGCGGCCCGGCCGTGGCCGAATGGGCCCAGGCCCACGGCTTCCGCCTCTCACCTGACGCCCCCGAGGTGCTCGACTTCTACGCCGAGCGCAGCCCCATCTTCCTCGCCGCCGTCTTCGACGGGAAAGCAGCCGCTGAGCGTGGCCAGGAAGTGGGCGACGGCACGCCCGTGCATCTGACCATCCCCCTCGAGAACCCCTGGGTGCCCCTCCGCATCCTCGGCCTGGGCAAGCAGGCGGACGACCGGATCGAAGCCGACGTCTTCCTCCTCACCGACGAGAAGCCAGCAATCATGCCGCTCCCGGCCAGCGCCTACAGCGTCACCCACAGCCGCAAGGCGACCACGTCACTCCTCGACGACCTTCGCTCAGACGTCGGCATGGAGTGGGTCCCGGCGTCGGCATGGCTAACGAAACTCAGCATCGACTCCTCCGCCGGGGACCTCACCATGGACCTCGCCGTTGACGCCAGCGGCAAAGGGAACCCGTCGGCCGTCGCGGCCGGCCTCGCCCAGCCCGCCGAGAGCGGCGGCGGTCGGTCGCAGACCTGGACCCAGGTCGCGCTGGCAGGGGCCCTCGCCGCCGGTCTTGTCGCCCTGCTCGTCGTCTCCCGCTTCATCGACCGCCGCCCGCGGAGTGCTCGATGAAGCGGCTGGCCGTTGCAATCGCCGCGCTCCTCTGCCTCGCCGTCTCGGCCGCCTGTAGCGACGCCGAGGCAGCGACAGGCGATGTCCGCATCGAGTTCTACCACTCCCGCTTCGATGTGAAGGAGGTGACCGTCCGCGCCGGCGAGCCGGTCACCTTCACGCTCGTGAACAACGACCCGATCGAGCATGAGTGGATCGTCGGCCCGTCCGACATCCACGCCCGCCATCGCACAGGCACCGAGCCGTACCACGATGAGGTGCCCACCGAGGTGACGGTCGCCCCCTACACCACGAAGCAGACCACCATCACCTTCGAGCGGCCCGGCGAGTATCTCTACATCTGCCACCTGCCCGGCCACGAACAGTACGGAATGCGGGGGACCGTCAAAGTGGTGCCCGGGTAGCGGGTCTCCGGCGGTAGTACAATCGCCTCATGCACTGGGGCGCTTACATCACCGATGCCCGCACCAAAGCCGGCCTGACCGTCGAAGAGCTGGCGGCCCGCTCCGGCCTCCAAGCCGCGCTCATCACCGACTGGGAGTACGAGCGCGAATGCCCGCGTGTCGATGAATGGGTGAAGCTCCTGGCCGCCGCGGGCTTCGCACCCGTCGTCCGCCTCGTCGAGGACGACGGCGTGGACATCGCCCAGATCCAGCGCCACCTCGCCATGACGCCGGATCAGCGGCTCGACTTCCTTATCGCGTCGGCTAACTGGGCACTGGAAGGCCGCGAAGCGATGGCCTCAGCGCTCGCCGCGCCGTGACCCCGTTCCAACCTGACAAGATGCTTGCGGTGCTCGTCCGGCACGGCGTCGATTTCATCGTCGTTGGCGGCGCAGGCGCCATCTTCCATGGCTCGCCGCAACTCACCGTCGATCTCGATATCGTCCCGGAACCCGGCCGTGAGAATCTCGACCGGCTTTCGGCGGCCCTGACCAGTCTGGGCGCGCGCGTCCGGACGGCCGGCGTCCCGGACGGCCTCCCTTTCGGCCACGACGGCGCCTCGCTCGGGCGTGCCGCGATCTGGAATCTTCAAACCCGATTCGGTGATCTCGACATCCTCTCCGAGCCGGGCGGCATCGGCCGCTACCATGACTTCGAGCCGCGAGCGATCCGCGTCAGCGCTCGTGGGCTGACGATCGCGGTAGCGTCGCTTGACGACATTATCGCGTCCAAGGAGGCGGCAGACCGTCCCAAGGACCATGCCGCGCTCCCCGGACTGCATCGGTTGCGAGCCGAGCGCTCTCTTCAGAGGACGGACTCGGGTGAGGCGCCCCCTCCTGATCGTCCTTAGCCCTCCGCCGCGCGATACTCCCCCGCACATTCCGCTCCTCGAAAAGGTGACCGACCATGGCCCGTGATTTCGCCGCCGATATCCAGGAACCACTCGCCCAGGACGTCGTCCGCAACGTGGGCACGTGGGTCGATAAGGAGGTCCGGCCCGTCGCCAGCGACTTCGAACATGCCGACGAGTTCCCCGAGCCGCTGCTCAAGGGCATGTCCGACATGGGTCTCTTCGGGATCAAGATCCCGGAGCAGTATGGCGGCCTCGACCTCTCCTTCGAGTGCTACGCCGGGGTCTGCATGGAGCTGGCCCGGGGCTGGATGAGCCTCGCCGGCATCATCAACACCCACGTCCTCGTCGGCTACGCCATTAGCGAGTACGGGACGCAGGCGCAGAAAGACGAGTACCTGCCCAAGTTCGTGAAGCCGGACATGCGCTGCGCCCTCAGCATCACCGAGCCAGACGCCGGCTCCGACGCCCAGGCGATCAAGACCCAGGCCCGGCGCGACGGCGACGACTACATCATCAACGGCCAGAAGATGTGGGTGACGAACGGCCATCGCGCTGGCGTCTACCTCGTCATGACCAAGACCGACATGACGGCGAACCCGCGCCACAAGGGCATCACCGCCTTCCTCGTACCGCACGAGACGCCCGGCTTCATCAAGGGCAAGAAATTCGACAAGCTCGGCTATAAGGGCGTCGAGACCACCGAACTCGCCTTCGAGGACGCCCGCGTGCCCGCCACCGCCGTCCTCGGCGGCTCGGAGGGCCGGGGCTTCCAGCACATCATGAGCGCCCTCGAAGTGGGCCGGATCAACGTCGCGGCCCGCGGCGTCGGCGTCGCCCAGGCCGCCTTCGACGACTCCATCCGCTACGCCCAGAAACGGGAAGCCTTCGGCGTGCCCATCTTCCAGCACCAGGCCCAGCAGATCCGCCTGGCCGACATGATCGTCAAGATCCGCGCCGCCCGCCTCCTTACCCTCGACGCCGCCCGCAAGAAGGACTCGGGCGTCCGCAGCGACCTCGACGCCGGCATCGCCAAGCTCTACGCCACCGAGATCGCCAACGAATGCGCCCTCGACGCGATGCGCATCCACGGCGGTGTCGCCTACTCGAAGGAGCTCCCGATCGAACGCTACTACCGCGACGCACCACTCATGATCATCGCCGAAGGCACCAGCGACATCCAGAAGACGGTGATCGCTCGCAGCATCGTGAAGGACTACCCGGTTTAATCGCCAAGACGCCAAGGTCGCCAAGGATATTTGCTCCAAACTTGGCGCTCTTGGCGCCTTGGCGGTGAATCTACCCAGGAGTAACGAAATGACCATCTACGACGGACGCGACAAGTTCGGGCGCTACTACGAAGAGTTCGAGGTCGGTGATATCTACAAGCACTGGCCCAGCAAAACGATCACCGAATCAGAAGACCACCTCTTCTGCGATATCACCATGAACCACCACCCCCTCCACAGCGACCGCTGGTACGCCGAGGAGGAGACGCAGTTCAAGCAGAACGTCGTGGTGGGCAACTTCGTCTACTCGGTCGTGCTCGGGATGAGCGTCGCCGATGTCTCGGGGAAGGCGATCGCGAACCTCGAGATCGAAACCCTCAAGCACTCGAAGCCCACCTTTCACGGCGACACCATCCGCGCCGAGACCCTCGTCCTCGACAAGAAAGAGACCTCGTCTGGGGACCGCGGCATCGTGACGGTCGAAACCCGGGGCGTGAACCAGCGCGGCGAAGAGGTCTGCTACTTCAAGCGCAAGGTGATGGTCCCGAAGCGGCCAGCGTAGC
>JBJXGC010000135.1:0-19643 GCA_046154545.1 Dehalococcoidia bacterium
GGGATCGACCTCGAAGCGGTGTGCAATGGCGTGAGCGAGTGGCTTACGGAAGCCGCCGGAGAGGACATGGCGCTCGTCGCCGACGCCCTCAGCCCCGAGGTCTCAGCCTCGCCTGACAATGCCTCGCTAGTGGGTTACCTACCTGATTTTAGTCACCATTGAACGAACATGGGCATGACCACGTGCACGTAGTTCGTTTCGCCCACCGGGCGGAAGACGCCCTGGCTCGACGGACTCGTCATCTCCAGGTCCACGCTCTCCACGGAGAGGGCCCCGAGGACGTCCTGCAGGTAGCGGCTGTTGAAGGCGATTTTCGAAGCGTCTCCCTCGACCTTCGCGTCGATCTCGCCTTCGTTGTTGCCGATTTCGTCGGCCCGGGCGCTCACCGTGAGCCGGCCGGGGCCGCCGCCTTCGCCCGGGTAGAGCTGGAGCCGAATGATCCCGCTCCCATCGCGAGCGAAGATCGCCGCAATCCGGGCTTCCCGCTTGAACTCCTCGACCGAGACCGTCGCTTTGGTCGTGAACTCCGCCGGGATGAGCTGGGAGTAGTTCGGGAACGTCCCCTGGATGAGCTGGGCGACCAACTCCAGGTCCGTCATCGTGAACTGGACCTGCGTCTTCTGGGCGTTCACGCGCATCTCGACCGGCTCGGAGGAGTCGCCGACAAGCCGTCCCAGTTCGCGCAGCGCCTGCGCCGGGACGATGACTTCGAGCGGCTCGCTGATCGGTGAGCTGAGCGTCACGTCGGCCACCGCCAGGCGGAAGCCGTCGGCCGAGGCGAACGTCAGGCGCGTGCCTTCGGCCTTCACGTGGATGCCCGTGAGGACGGGGCGCGAGTCGTCGCTCGCGGCCGCGAATTCGACCCGCTCGATCGTCTTCTTCAGGACCTTCGGGTCGAGTTCGACAGCCACGCCGTCGGTGATGGAGTTGATGCGGGGGAAATCTTCCGCGTCCATTGCGTTGATCACCGACTCGTTGCGGGCGCACTCAAGCTTCACCTGGCGGCCGCGTTCAGGGATCTCCAAGGTGACGGTGGCGGGGGGGAGGGATGCGACGAAATCGGCGATGAGCCGGGAAGGCACGGTCGTCGCGCCCTCGGCCTCGATCCGCGCGCCCACCCAGGCGCTGATGCCGATATCGAGGTTGGTGGCGGCGAGCTTCAGCCTGCCCTTGTCTGTCTGAAGGAGGACGTTCGCCGTGATCGGGAGCGTCGACCGCGTGGCCACGGCCCGCCCAACGATGCTCAGCCCGCGCTGGAGATTCTCTTGAAGGACCTGGACTTTCAACCTCGTTCACCCGCCTAAGCCAATGGGCCGATTATATGGCGGCTGCGCCCGCGCCACAACCACAAATGCATATGCACGTTACCAATAGCACCCGTCAAGCGGACGCAACGGAGGGCCGAATGCAGAGAATTGTTTGTCACAGGCGAACAAGTCCCGGTTATACTGGGTATGCGCCGTGTTCATTTTCGACCTGCAGTTCGCCAACTTTCGGAACTATGCCCGCGCCGGGCTGAAGCTCGACCGCGGGCTGAACCTCTTCATCGGCGACAACGCCCACGGCAAGAGCAACCTCCTCGAGGGCATCTACCTCCTCTCGACCATGCGTTCGAGCCGCGCCAGCAGTGACTCCGACCTGGTCCGCGGCGATGTCCTGAACAGTGACTTCCCGGTTGCCCGGTTGGCCGCCCAGGTCGAACGGTCGGCCGGAAATCTTCAGATTGAGCTGGCCATCGTCGGCCGGACGACTGACCCGACCCACCGCGCAGGAAAGCGCGTCCGCGTCAACGGCGTGCCCAAGCGGGCTTCGGACGCGGTCGGTCAGCTCGCCGCCGTCCTCTTTACGACGCTCGATATCGAAATCGTGGCCGGGCCGCCGCTCCTCCGCCGGCGCTATCTCGACATGATGATCTCCCAGGTGGACCGCGGTTATCTGCGGGCGATGCAGCGCTATGCGCGCGTGGTCCAGCAGCGCAACAGCCTGCTCAAGCGCGTCCAGGCGCGCGAAGCAAACGCCAGCGAACTCAGCTTCTGGGATCAGGAGCTGGCCCATTCGGGCGGCATCATTATGCAGGCCCGTTCCGAGGCCCTCGGCCACCTCGTGCCCCAGGCGACCTTCCACATGGAGCGCCTGAGCGACGGCCAGGAGGCGCTCCAGCTCACCTATCGCCCCGCCCTCGGCGGCCAGGACGCGATCGACTGCCCGATCGACGACACCGAGTGGACGGCCCGCATGCTGCATGCCCTGGCCGACCTGCGGTCACGTGAAATCCACGCCGGGGCGACGCTCATCGGCCCCCACCGCGACGATGTTGTGGTCGAGATCAACGGCATGCCCTCGGATTCGTTCGCATCCCGCGCCCAGCAACGAACCGCCGCGCTGTCGATGCGTATCGCCGAAGCGAGCTACCTCCGCCGCGCCCTTGGCGATGACCCGGTTGTGCTGCTCGACGACGTCCTCAGCGAACTCGACGCCCGCCGCCGCCGCGGTGTCCTCGAGTTCTTCGACAACTTCCAGCAGACGATCGTCACCACCGCCGAGCCCGACCGGGTGCGCGAGGTGATGACGCGCGCTTCGGGCCGCTTCGTCGTCTCCGGTGGCACCATCCACCGCTTCGAAGGGGAGTAGCACCATCCGCCGCCGCGGGACCGTGACGGGCTTCGCGGTGGTGGTGGGCGCCTTCGCCTTCCTGACCGGCGTGGGCCTCGTGTTCAACGCGTTCAGCGTCGATGAACCACGCAAGCCCGCCCACGAGCTCTTCCTCATCAACGCCTCACTTGGCGCGGGCGCGATCTATCTCGCGCTTGGCGGGTTCCTCGTGGTCCAGGCGGCCTCGGCCCTGGGCGGCACCGCGTCGTCGCCGGTGCGTTTCAAGTGGCCGTTTGCCTTGCTCGCCTTCTTCCCGCTGCTTGTCTGGGCTGGCCAGTACCAGGCCGATAACCCCGAGCGCCTTCCCTGGCTCTTCCCCTTCGTGAACATCGCGATGGTGAGCATCCCGTCACTCACGGCGGCGGCCGGGGTGGCGGCACGGTATAGCCGCGCCCACCCGCTCGCCTGGCCGATCAGCTGGCGTGAATGGACGAGTGGCATCGTCTACGGCGCGATCGGCGCCACGACGATCGCGGCCCTCATCAATACGCTCTACCTCTTCGCCGGCGGGTACTTACTCGTGCAGGCGGTCGCCGGCGGCGGGCCGCTCGACGGCTTCGGAGACAGCCTCCGCTCGCTTCCCCAGGGCTGGGGCATCGCCTTCGACCTGAGCGTCCTCTCGGTCGAGGCGCCGATTACGGAGGAGTTCTGGAAGGGGATGCTCGTCGCCTTCTTCTTCTTCCGCCGTGGTGGGTTGGCCCGCTGTTTCGTCTGGGGCGTCCTCGCCGGGGCGGGCTTCAATCTGCTGGAGACCTTCCAGAACAGCCTCAGCGCCGTCCACCCCAGCGCCCTGGCGGACCAGACGATCGGCTCCGAATGGTGGTTCTTCGCGATGGCCCGGGCCGGGACAGCGGCGATGCATTCGCTCGCCACGGGCCTCGCCGCCATCGGCTTCTACGGCCTCTTCCGGAAGAAACCCCGCTACCTGCTCGGCTACCCCGCCGGGGTCGCGCTCCACGGTTCGTGGAACTTCCTCGTCTATGTCATCTGGGGTGACGCGCTCCTCAGCCAACAGGGGCCGGACACGAGGGCGCTCGATATCCTCGGCGGCGTCGGTCTCGCGGCCGTCTTTCTCGCCTCCGCGGTGGCGCTCTGGGTGCTCTCAGGTTCGTTGCGAGACGAAGCGCCGGCCCCAATTTACCGGCTGCTCGGAATGCGGCCTGGCGGCCCGGCGCCCCCGTCCGCCGACTCAGCGCTGTTGGCCGGCGCGAGCGCGGCGCCACTGCCGGCCCTCAGCGTCACGTCTTGAGGTCAGCCGCCGAGGACCCTCGGGAGCCGGCCGGCGGGCACGCTCACGATCAGGGCGCCGGGTTCGATGCGAAAGGTCACCGGCGTCTCGCCCGCGTAATCCCCATCGAGCTGGAACGGTAACCCGGCCGTCTCGATCGACACCTCGGCCATTTGGGCCGCGATTGCGCCCGGGTGGCCGCCGATACTCGATCGGGCGAGGCGCACGGCAAGCTGCAACGTTTGGAGCGTCGATTGCGGGCAGAGTGCCACGACGTCGAGCAGCCCGTCGTTCGCCACCGCCCCCGGCGAGAAGCGCACGCGTCCGCCGTAGAGGCGCGTGTTGCTGGCGACGAGAAGGGCGAGCGGCCGTTCGTAGACGGCCATACCGGAGCGCCAACGCGTTTCGACGGGCCGGAACCCCGGGGCCGCCCTCAGCGCCTCGACCAGATACGTGCCCCAGCCCAGCCATCGCTTCAGACCGAAGGAGACTCGCCGGGCGACGGCGGCGTCCCACCCCACCGAAGCCATCAGCATGAACACCCTGGAGCCGGCCCGCCCGAGGTCCATGGACGTCACCTGGCCGGTGAGGTGGGCCATGACGGCGGACCGCAGCCGCCGCGGGATGCCCGCCTCCATACACCAGATATTGACAGTGCCCCCGGGCAGCGCTGCCAGCGCCGTCTCGCTCCCGGCGAGGCCTTCGGCGACGCTCCGCTGGGTGCCGTCGCCGCCGAGGGCGAACACGAAGTCGTCGCCATGGTCGGCGCTGCGCCGGGCTTCGGCCGTCGCCTCTTCGGGACTCTTGGGCAGGACCACGCGGGTTTCAACGCCGCGCACCTCGAGGAAGCGGGCGAGGGCCACAAAGTCCGCCCCGGTGGCCACCCGGCGCGCCGTGGGATTGACGAGGAGGGTCGCTCGTTTTCCCTTCACGGCGCGAAACGTACCATACTGCGACCACCCTTCACCCCTGGAGCCACAGCGTGATTACACTCAAACGGGTCGACCACATCAGCATGGGCGCCGCCGACTGGAAACAGCAGTCGGCGCTGCTCGAACGGCTGCTCGGGTTCAAGTTCCTTCATCACTTCCCCGCTGACGGCGCCGACTTCGAGGGCTGCGTCAGCCAGGTGCCGGGCACGGAGATCGAGTTCGAGGTGATCGTCCCGGCAGGCCCCCGGAGCTTCGTCCAGAAGTTCCTTGACGAAGGCGGCCCAGGCCTCCATCACATCACCGTGGAGGTCCCCGACATCCACGAGGCGGCCGCCGAGATCGAGCGGCTCGGGATGAAGCCGTTTGGCGGCATCCAGGACGACGGCGCCTGGAACCTCACCTACATCCACCCGAAGGAGAGCGGCGGCATCCTCTGGCAGATCTTCGTGCCCCACAAGCTCCCGCCCGAGGCGGACCGCACGACCACGGGCGGCGCAGTCGGCCTCAAGCGCATCGACCACGTCTCCCTCGCCGTGAAGGACCTTGACCGCCAGCTGGAATGGCAGGCGCGCGTCTTCGGCATGGAGCGGATCAGCCGCTGGACCGATGACGAACTCGGCTATCACGGCGCCGAAATGACCATCCCGGGGAGCAAGCTGAACTTCGAAATCATCGCCCCCGCCCGCCCGGACAGCTTCGTCCAGAAGTTCATCGATACGCGGCGGCAGGGGATGCACCACATCTGTTGCGAAGTGGAGTCGATCGACCGGGCCGTGGAGGCCCTGAAAGCGGCGGGGATCGAGCCGTTTGGCGGCGTGATCGAGGGGGGCGACTGGCACCGCCACACGTTCATCCACCCGCGGGACAGCGGCGGCGTCCTCTTTCAGCTCTTCGAGGAGCGGAACAAGCCGTGACCGTGACGCTGGGCGAAGCCTTCCCCTGGAGCGCCGAGGCCTACCCCCGCTCGGCAGCCTACTCCCGCGACTGGGCGGTTGAGAACCTGATGGGGCCGAACGCGCTCTGGTTGGCCGAGGCGCTCTGCCAGGTGCTGCCGCTCCAGCCGGGGATGCGGGTGCTTGACCTCGGCTGCGGCAAGGGCCTGACCTCCGTCTTCCTGGCGAAAGAGTTCGGCGTTGAAGTCTGGGCCACCGACCTCTGGATCGGCGCCACGGACAACCTGCGCCGCTTTGAAGCGGCCGCGGTGAGCGACCGCGTCTTCCCGATCCACGCGGAGGCGCACACCTTGCCCTTCGCCCACGGCTTCTTCGACGCCATCGTGAGCGTGGACGCCTACCACTACTTCGGCACCGCCGACCTCTACCTCTCCTACCTGGCCCCGTTCCTGAAGCAGGGCGGGCAACTCGGGATCGTCGTCCCGGGCTTCGTCTACGAAGTCGAGACCGCGCCGGAGCACCTGGCGCCCTTCTGGCATCCAGACTTCTGGAGCTTCCACACGCCAGCCTGGTGGCAACGCCACTGGGAGCGGAGTGCACTGGTGTCGGTGGCGCACGCCGACACGGTCCCGGGTGGAGCGAGGGACTGGGAGTCCTGGATCGAGACGACGGACCCGGCAAACCGCGGTTTCCACGAGTACGAGATGATCCGCACCGACGCTGGCCGGACGCTTGGCTTCTCCCGCGTCGTCGCGACGCGCAAGTAGCGGTTTAGCCGCCGATCTTGAACACCCCGGAGCCACAGACCGAACAGGTGCCCTTCATAGCGGCGCGGCCGTTCTTCATGGTCGTGGCCACCGGGTCCGCGACGGTCCGCTGCGCCTTGCAGCGCACGCAGTACGCCATAACGGCCGTGGCCGCTTTCGTTTCCGCGGCGGGTTCCCCGGCCGGGGCGGAGGCGCCAGCCAGGCCGTTGCGCCACTCCTCAATGAGGACCTGGTTGAGGCCGGCGGCCCGCGCGCCGGCGGCGCTGCAGTACGTGCTCATGAGCCCGAAGGTCTTGAGCGGGTTGAAGGGTACCGCCGCAAGGGACTGGAAGAGCGCCGCCGTCGCCTCGTTGTGGGCGGCCACCGAGTCGCTGAGGGCCTCCCGCAACCGGTCGGACGGAGTGAGGACCCGCGCGAGTGTGTCGAGGGGCGAGGTGGTGGATGCAGTCATGGTGCAACCCCTTTCTAGGTGCATGTTACACATATGTGGAGCCTCGGCAACGCCTCGCCGCGCTCCCGCCGCCACAGGCTGCCCGCCCGTGGCTATAATCACCGCATGATTGCCGGCGAAGATGGCTACCTGACGCTCCACGGCTTGCGCCACCACTACATCCGCTGGGGCGATGAAGAGGGCGACCCCGTCGTCCTCCTGCATGGTCTGATGAACAACGCCCGCTACTGGGAACACATCGCCGGGCACTTCCGGCCGGACTACACGGTCTACGCCCCGGACCTGCGCGGCCATGGTGAGACCGAACATGCGCCGGGCGGATATCTCGTCTGGGCCTTCGCCCAGGACCTCCGGGAGATGGTCCAGCAGCTCGACCTGGAGGCCTTCGACCTCGTCGCCCACAGCATCGGCAGCCGGATCGCGATGGCCTATGCGCGTGACCACAGCCATCGCCTGAAGCACCTCGTCCTCGCCGATATGGGCCCGCAGATGGCCGAGGCCGGCGCCCGGGGGATCCGCAAGAGCACCGGAGAGGCGCGCGAGGCCCCGGGTTTCCCCACGGAGAAGGAGGCGCTCGAACACTTCGCCCGCCTCTACCCGGGCCAGCCCGAGGAGTTCCTCGTGCGCCAGCTGATGGCGTCGCTCGTCCTCGACGAGGCGACGGGCAACCTCGTCTTCCGCTTCGACCCCCACATCAACCAGGCCACCGGGCGCGCCGCCCTGGTCGAGATCCCCTACCTCTGGGAGAGCCTCGAACACATCACCTGCCCCGTGCTCGTGATCCGGGCCGAGAAGAGCAAGGTCCTCTCCGAGGAGATCGGCCGCCAGATGGTGGAGCGCCTCCCGCACGCCACCTACGTGGAGATCGCCGGGGCCGGGCACCAGGTGCCCCTGCACCAGCCGGCCGAGTTCGCGCGGGTGATCAAGGAGTTCTTGGCGACATAATGCGAAGCTGGGTTGCCGTTCAGGGAGCGACCGCCCGCATCGTCTCGAAGTAGCGTTCGCTCGTGCCGGCGCTGTCGGCCAGCGGGAAGAGCACCGCGTGGTCGATCCCGGCGTCGAGATAGCGCCGCACCTTCGCCCGGCATTCGTCCGCGGTACCGATAACGCCGTGGGCATCGACGAACCTGTCGGGGATGGCCGCGAGGGCGCCCGCCCGGTCGCCCGCATCCCAGAGGCCGCTCACGGTATCGACCTCGGCCGTCCAGCCGTCAGCCCGCCAGACCTTCTGGTAGACCGGCGCCGTGAAGTAGCTGAGGAGTTCGCGCCGAAGCGAGGGCCCGAATTCGTCGAAGCCGGCGGGGCCGGTGCGGAAGTTCGCAACCACGTCGATGCTTGCGCGTTCGCGCCCTGCTCGCTTGAGGCCACGCCCGATGGCGGCGAGCGCCCACTCCACGTAGCCGGCGGTCGGGAAGTTCAGGATGACCCCGTCGGCTACTTCCCCTGCCAGCTCGAGCATCCGTTCGTTCAGCGCCCCGAGATAGATCGGGACGGGCGGCGTCACCGGCCCCCGGAGCGAGGCCCCGCGGATCGTGTACTCGCCCTCGCTCTTGACGCGCTCGCCGGCCAGCAGCCGCTTCACGATGTCCACGAAGGCGCGGGTGCGGGTGAGCGGCCGTTCGAACGGGACGCCGTGCCAGCCGGTGACGATGGCCGGCGTGCTCGTCCCGAAGCCGGCGATCATCCGGCCGCCGCTCAAGTCCTGGAGCGTGGCGAAGGTCATCGCGGTAAGCAGTGGGTCGCGCAGGTAGATGGGGATGATGCCCGTCGCGATCTTGAGCGTCGTGGTCGCCATGGCGGTCGCCGCCATGAGCGTCACGGCGTCTGGCGCCTGGACTTCGGGCACCCAGCCCGTGTCATAGCCAAGCCGCTCCGCCTCCTCGGCGATCTGGACACAGCGCGCGACCGTCGCGCCCTGGATGCACACACCGGAAAAGACCATGACCGCCTCCAGCGCTCAGGGGATGGGCCACTCTACCGCACCAGCCCGGTGCGGTCGTGAGCCGCCCTGGGGAGCCTGCGGGTTCAGCTGCGCTTCTTCGGCCGCGCCCAATTGCGGGCCAGGAGCCATCGCGTCGTGACCCGGGAGAGGGCGAACCCGAGGATGATTGCCGATCCGAGGAACGCCACGAGCGAGGGCAGGGTGTTGCCGTGTTCGTTCGCGATGCCTGAAGGGACGCCGACGAACACGCCGATGAACAACCCGAAGGCGAGAGCAAAGAACACTGGAAAGGTGGTCCACTTCCAATCCGGCATCGCTTGAATGGGCCGCCGTTCGGTCACCCGATCGGCGTTGCCTGAGGCCGCCGCGGGCGTGGCGGGTCGGGCCCCCTCCGGCGCCGCGCGCTTGGGCGCGGGCCGCTTCATCTCGGGGCGGGGGACATTTGAGGGGCGGCGGGAACGATCGTTCCGGCTCATGCCGTGATCCCGAACTGGAGCCGGAAGGCGACATCGCATCGCAGACAGAGTGGCACAACATCCCTCCCGAGGAGGTTTCGCACCCCGATCTCGTGTGTCCCACAGGCTACGCCCTGCTCTTCGATACGCGCATCCGGGAAGTGAAAGATCCCGCCACAATCGGCGCAGACGAGGACGCTGCGCCCGCCCGGCGGCTCCTGACACTCCGTGCACCGTTCGCGGCCGGTCATGGGCCGGGGCGGAGGGCGAGCAGGTCCCGCCGTTCGAACAGATAGACGCCGCTCCCCGTCTTGCGGTGACGGATCGTGCCGGCCAGGGCGGCGGCGATGAGCGCGTCCTCGGTCAGCCCGGCGACGAACGCTCCCTCACCGGCGTCGAGGATGTCGTCGAGGCCGGCGGGCTGCTCCGGCGGGGCAAGGCAGGCGTCGCAGGCGAACTCGAGGGCAAGGTGCTCTTCGTTAATCCAGACCTGGCCGCAGTCCTTGCCCGGGATGTCGGAGCGCTGGGCGAGGTGGTAGGAGCGGCCGCACTGGCCGCACCACGCTTCCATCACCGTCGTCACCTCTTCGGTGCAGACGCAGCAGACGAGGACTTCGATAGCCACGCCCCTCATCTTACGGCACGACCGCTGTTCGGTGGCTTTGCACACCGCCACTGGCGGCCGGCACTTTCTTGCGTGCTGCCAGTCCGTGCTGTGGATCAAGTTGAGCGAGTGCGGCGCTGCGACAGCCGCCTAAGGGCGGCCGCGATGATTCCCGTTCGAGGTACCGAAACGAACGGCGGTATCCGATTCACGAGCGTGAATCCTCCTTCACCCTTTGTACCTTTGATCCTTTGCGTCTCAACGATGTCGGGCCGCCGCGATACTCTGAACCCCACCCGGCGCTTGCTGGCCTGCCATTGAGCGGTGTAGCCTCTGGTCAGGAACTGCAACAGGCATGCCGCTGGGGGAGCCGAAAGGCTGAGAGCTCGCAAGGGCAACTCCAGGAACCTGATCCCGGTAATGCGGGCGTAGGGAAGCGGCGTGGCGAGCAACCGCCGTTGCCCACCACGGGATCTCTCCGGGGACTCTGCCGAGTCTCTGAGAGGCCAACTTCACCGCCGTCAACAGAGCCGGTCAGGCGTGGCGTGCCTCCATGAGGAGGGACGATTTGATCGCCGAAATTCAGTGCCTCGCTTCCCCCGCCGGGACGCCAGGCGACCCCTACAAACACATCGACGCTGCCATCGCCGTACTTCAGGCTGCCGGCCTGAAGTGGGAGGTGGGCGCCCTCGGGACCACCATCGAGGGCGACCCCGACGCCGTCTGGCGGGCGATCAGGGCTGCCCACGAGGCCTGCCTCGCGGCCGGTGCGGCCGGGCTCGTGAGCGTCGTCAAGTTCGAGCAGACCGCTGACGTGGACACGCAGCCGACCATCGCCAGCCTGACCGGAAAGTTCCGGACCTGAGATGAAGGTGGATGCCGCGAGGGCCGTCCAGGCCGCCGGCCCGCCGCCCCCGGCGGGGAGGCGGCTGGCCGCGCGAGGCCTTCGTGGGGCTGCGGGCCTTGCGGTCGAGTACCTCCCGGCGCTCCTCTTCCTCGCCGCCCTGGTTGGCGCCTGGGAAGTGTGGGTCCAGGTGTTCGATACGAAGCCGTACATCCTCCCCGCCCCGAGCCGCATCTGGCGGGCCTTCCTCGAGACGCGTAGCGTCCTCCCCGCGCATACCCGGGCGACCATGACCGAGGCCGTCCTCGGACTCGTGGCGGCGGCCGTGGCCGGCGCTGTGCTGGCCATGCTTTTGGCGGCCGTCCCGTTCATCCGCCGGGTGCTCTACCCGATCCTGGTGGTCTCCCAGACCATCCCTATGGTCGTGCTCGCGCCCCTGCTCATCGTCTGGTTCGGCTTCGGCACCCTGCCCAAAGTGCTGGTGGTCGCCCTGGTCGGCTTCTTCCCGATCGTCGTGAGCATGGCCGACGGCCTGATGAACGCCGACCGTGACCTCGTCGGCCTCGTCCGCAGCATGGGCGCCGGGCGGCTCACCGTCCTCCGTTTCGTCCTCATACCCTCAGCCCTCCCGGGCTTTTTCGCCGGCCTCAAAATCGCTTCGGCCTACGCCGTCTTTGGCGCCGTCGTCGGTGAATGGGTGGGAGCCCATGAAGGCCTTGGCATCTTTATCACCCGCTCGCAGGCGAGCTTCCGCGTCGATAGGGTCTTTGTCGGCGTCGGAGTGATCGCGCTCGCGAGTATCGCCCTTTTCCTGGCCGTGTCGGTGCTCGAACGCGTCGCCATGCCCTGGAAGCACGCCCACTCAGGGGAGGATTACCGATGAAACGATGGATGATCACGCGGATCGCCGCGGTCTGCCTGGCCGCCTTCGCGACAGCCTGCGGAGACGGCGATACGGGCGTCCCGGGGCCGTCCGGCGGGCCGTTGACCAAAGTCACGTTCATGCTCGACTACACGCCGAATACGAATCATTCCGGGATCTACCTGGCGAAGGAGAAGGGCTGGTACCGGGACGCGGGCATCGAGATCGACATCATCCAGCCGGCGGCCACCGGCATCGAACAGGCGGTCGCCGCCGGCCGCGCCCAGTTCGCCGTTTCGTTCCAAGAGAACGTGATCCCGGCCCGCGCCCAGGGCGTGCCCGTCGTCTCCGTCGCCGCCGTCATCCAACACAACACCTCGAGCCTCCTCTCCCTGGCCGCCGACAACATCAAGCGGCCCCGCGACCTCGAAGGCAAGACGTACGGCGGCTACGGTGGACCGCTCGAGACAGCGCTCGTCAAGAAACTCGTCTCCTGCGATGGCGGAAACCCCGAGAAGGTCAAGTTCGTCGAACTCGGCGAGGTCGATTACCTCGTCGGGATGGAGCAGGGGCGCTTTGATTTCGCCTGGATCTTCGACGGCTGGGACGGCGTCCGGATCACGGAGATCACGAAGCAGGACGTCAACGTGCTCCGCTTCATCGACTACGCCGCCTGCATCCCGGACTGGTACACGCCGATCATCATCACCAGCGAGAAGGTCCTGAAAGAGGATGGGGACCTCGCCCGGAGGTTCATGGCGGCCACCGCCAGGGGCTATGAATACGCCATCGACCACCCTTCCGAGGCGGCCGACGCGCTCCTCAAGAACGCCCCCGAGACCGACGCTACCCTCGCCCGGGCCAGCGCCGCCTACCTGGCCTCACGCTACGCCGACAAGGGCTCGAAGTGGGGCCGCCAGGATGAACGGACCTGGGTGCGATTCGAGAACTTCTTGCGTGAGGCGAAGCTCACGGATAAGCCCGTCGATGTCAGCCAGGCGTTCACGAACGACCTGCTGCCGTAGGAGCACCCTTGGCAGGCATCGAACTCCGGCACATCTCGCACGCGTTCGGGCCGCTGCCGGTGCTCCATGACGTGACCCTCACCGTCGAGCCCGGCCAGTTCGTGAGCATCGTTGGCCCGAGCGGGTGCGGCAAGAGCACCGTCCTGCGCGTGCTCGCCGGCCTCCTCAGGCCCGATGCCGGCGAGGCCCTCGTGGGCGGGAAATCGACCATGGGGCGGCCCGGCCTCGTCGCCTTTATGCCCCAGAAGGACTTGCTCTTTCCCTGGCGCCGGGTGCTGGCCAACGCGACCCTCGGGGCCGAGGTCGCCGGCCTCGGACGGGCCGAAGCCCGGGCCCGCGCCCGGGAGCTCATCCCCCGGTTCGGACTCGCAGGCTTCGAGCGTTCCTGGCCCAGCCAGCTGAGCGGCGGGATGCGCCAGCGCCTCGCCCTCCTCCGCACCTTCCTCGTCCCATCAGACACGCTCCTTCTGGACGAACCTTTCGGCGCCCTCGACGCGATCACCCGGCGGGAGATGCACTCCTGGCTCCAGGAAGTGCTCTGGGAGGGAGAAGGGAGGAGGGAGAAGGGAGAAGTGGGAGCTGAGCAGCCGACGCCGGGCCTCCCTCCCTCATCCCTCACCGTCCTGTTCATCACCCACGATGTCGAAGAAGCCCTCGTCCTCAGCGACGATGTCTACGTGATGTCGCCGCGGCCGGGCCGGGTGGTAGCGAAGGTCGGCGTCCCCTTCCCCCGGCCCCGGGTCCCGGGCATCGTCGTGACGCCCGAGTTCGTGGCCCTCAAAGCCGAGCTTCTGCGCGCACTTGAGGGCGCCTGACCTCGGCCAGGGCCATCGCTGCATGCCCGCCAGCCGGTCTGATGCCCCACCGCGTGGTGGTATCATCCGGCGATGGGTGAGCTGGCATTCTGGAAGGCAGTTGTGGCCGATACATCCAACTTCCTCGAACGCGTCATTCAATTGCTCGAAGAGAACGGCGTGCGTTACTGCGTCATTGGCGGCGTCGCCGTCAACGCCTATGTCACACCCGTGTTACGGAAGATCTCGACATCGTGATCGCTACCGACGACCTCTCCCGCGCTCGCGAGCTCTTAGACGCCCAATTCGAGACGCGCGCCTTTCCCCACAGTCTCAACGTCTACGATCCCGGCTCGCGTCTGCAGGTTCAGTTGCAGTTGGAGCACGAGCTCCAGGGTTTTTTCGCGCGCGCCACGGTCGAGGAGGTCGTGGGCATGCGGCTACCGGTGGCGAGGCGCGAGGACCTTGTCGATGCCAAGGTCCGTGCCGCGTGCGACCCGGCCGGGCGCCCCAGCAAGCGCATGAAGGACGTCCTCGACCTCGCGAGGTTGGTCAGCGCCTTCCCGGCGCTCCTCGAACGCGTCCCCCCACCGCTGCGAGAGCAGGTGGTGCTGGGGGTCGACTCTCCGCCGCGGTAGGGATTCCCGATGACCAGCCCCTGGGACCCCAATCAGTACCACCGCTTCCGTGACGAACGGGCCCAACCATTTCACGACCTGCTGGACCTCTGCCAGCCGATCCCGGGTGGGCGGGCGGTCGATCTTGGCTGTGGCACGGGCGAGCTGACGCGCCTGATGCACGACCACCTCAGTCCCGCCGAGACGGTGGGTATCGATTCGTCCGCCACGATGCTTGCCGAAGCCGCGGCACATGCTGGCGCTGGCCTCCGCTTCGAGCAGCACGACATCGCCAGCTTTGCGGACGCGGCCGGCTTCGACCTCGTGTACTCGAACGCCGCTCTCCAGTGGGTGGACGACCACCCGGCACTCATCCCCCGGCTCGCGGCGCTCGTCCGCCCTGGTGGCCAGTTCGCCTTCCAGGTGCCGGCGAACCACGACCACGTCTCCCACCGGCTCGCCCACGAGATCGCGGCGGAAGAGCCGTTTGCGGCGGCCCTGGGCGGGTACGTGCGCGGCGTCCCCGTCATGCTGCCCGAGTGGTACGCGGCTGCGCTGGACCGGCTCGGCTTCGCCCCGCAACGCGTCCTCCTCGAGGTGTACGGCCACCACCTGGAAGGACCCGAAGGCGTCATCGAATGGGTGAAAGGGACGCTCCTGACCGACTACAAGCGGCGGCTGCCGGGCCCGCTCTACGAAGATTATCTCGCGCGCTATCGGGAACGGCTGCTCGCACGGCTCGATGGTGCGAGGCCGTACTTCTACCCCTTCAAGCGCATCCTCGCCTGGGGGCGCAAGGGCGGCGGCACGTAGCCGCCCGGGAACGGGCGCCCTTGCCCCAGCGCCGGGGGTCGGATACCGACGAAACTCGCACCAGCGCCAGCCCGGCGCTCTCGTAAGTCGGCTGGCAAAACGGTAGAGTCTGCTGTGGAGCACGGGCGACGTAGCCCGGCCGGGAGAGCCAACCATGTTTGCTCAGCTCACGACGACTTCACTCCGGCGCATGGCCACGGTGGCCGTCACGGCGGCAACGCTGACCGTGCTGGCCGCCGGCTGGGGCACCCGGGCCGCCGCGGCGCCGGGCGTCGTCGCTGTCGGCGACACATCCAACCGGTTCACACCGAACAGCATCCCGGTCCTCATCGGCGAGCGAGTGACCTTTAACTGGTCCTCCGGCGAACATCGCATCGCCTTCGTGAACGTCGCGTCCATCGACCTCCCGATCGACTCTGCTACCCGGACGGGGACCACCATCGCCTTCGTCCAGCGCGGTTCCTATTTCTACTACTGCACGATTCACGCGACCGCCGACCTGGCGACGGCCGCCCACGTGCAGGCGAACGACGCCATGGTCGGCCGGGTTGTCGTGAACCCGCGGGTCGCTGCCCCGCCCCTCACCGTAGCCACGCCCACGCGTGTCCCGGTCAGCACCGTCGCGCCCGTGGTGCTGACACCGCCCGCCGCCACGCCGGTGCAGACGCCGGCCGCGCCAACCAGCCAACCGCCGGCCCCGGTCGTGGTCGCGTCGCCAACACCCGTTGTGATCGCGCCGTTGCCTCCCGCGACCGGGAGCGGCTGGGGTGCGCAAAGGGGGCCGGCGGGCTTCGCGATGTTCCTGGGCCTGGGTGGTCTGGCCATCGTCGGCGCGACCCTTTGGGCTACACACCGCCGCGCCGGACGCTGAAATTCGCGGCGTGGATGCGATGGCGCGCCGTCAGCCCGCCCGGAAGCCCACGCGGCGGTGCGAATTGTCGCAGAACGGCTTGTTCTCCGATTGGCCGCAGCGGCAGAGCGCGAAGCGCGGCCCCGCCGCCATCACGCCGCCGGCCGCATCGATGATCGCGACCTCCCCGCGCACGTAGACGGGGCCGTCCTCAACGGTCCGGATCGACGCCTCCGCGTCCGCTTCTTCGGCTGGTCCGCCGTCCAGCCGCTCATATTGGAGCGCGCCACTTGGGCAGCGGCGGACGACCTCCGCGACCTCATCCGGAGACGCGGCCTCGGGCGTGACCCACTGCCGCCGCTGGACATCGAAGACCGCCGGTAGCCCGGCCAGGCAACGGGCGGTGTGGATGCAGAGGTTCGGGTCGAACCTCACGCGGATGTCGCTGGTCTCGTATTCCTGCTTGCGTCGCGCCACGGGGGGACCGCCTTCCATCGGGTATGGCGGGCAGCGTAGCAGCTCAGCCCTGCGGAATGTCGGGGACGGCCGCGTAGTATTTGCCGGCGCCGAGGGCGTCCACGGCGTTCCAGAATTCCGGACCGCCGGCCTTCAGTTCGTGCTCCAAGTTCCAGGCCTGGCGCTTGAACGCCCAGCTCTCTGGCCGAAGACGCCTCGCCTCGTCCAGGTACCGCTCGCCCGCCGCCGTCTCGCCCGAGCGGTAGAGGTGCTCGCCCAGCCGGAAATTCAGGTGGGCGAGGGCGACCGTGTCCGTGTAGGGCTCCAGGCGCGCCCTCACTTCATCTTCGGAGAGCGCGAACCGCGATGCCTCGCCGTTCCTCGCCCAGTCGCGAAGCGCGTCCAGGTAGCCGCGGCGGGCGCCCTGCAGCTCTGCCAGGGCTTCCGGCGGGATGCTGAAGTTCGTCCGGTCCATCGCCCTGAACGCATCGCTCGAACCCGCCGGCTCCGGTGGGCGGACGATCCGCCCGTCTTCGTTGATCCACGTCGCGATCGGCACGTTCACCATGCCGTACAGCTCCGCGACCACATGGTGCTCGTCGATCAGGGAGGGATAGGTCGGCTTCGCCGCTTCGATCCAGGGCCGCGCGGCTTCGGGGCCGCGGCTATCGAAGGCGACCGTGATCGGGAGGAAGTTCGTGTCCGCCAGTTCGGTGTAGAGGCCCTGCCACACGGGCAGGTCCATCCGGCAGCCTCACCAGGAGGCCCACGAGGCGAGGAAGACCTTCCGGCCGCGGTAGTCCGAGAGCGAGTGCATGCGGCCATCGAGGTCCGGGAGGGTGAAGTCGGGGGCCTGGAGCGAGCGGAGGGCTGAGCTGCGCGTTTCGGCGCCCTCACCGATCGCCCAGGTGCCCGTCGGCGCGTCGTGCAGCACCGGCTGGCCGAGGTAGCGGGCGAATCCGGCGAGGTTGAAACGGCCGCCGTCCACGAACTCCGCCTCCCGGCCCTGGGGGATAGGCACGCAGCGTTCGCCCTTGCAGGCGCCCTCCGGCTTCAGCTCCCAGCCAGACGTGGCGGCCAGCTCATCCAGGGGTATCCAGAGGTTGTCGCCGGAGGCGGTCGCGGCGCTCGTAGCGGCAGCGCCCTCGCTGGTAACGATAGTCTGGGGCATTGAGGCCCTCCTGCTCCCTACAGGATAGCGGCGGGTGCGGTTTCCGTCCCAAGGCCCGTCGCTTCCGCGGCCCTCGCTGTTGCCTCCCTGCCGCCGCTCCTCTAGCCTCCGTGCCATGGCAAAGCCTCGCGTCTCGGCCGGCGGTGGACTCCCCGCGATGTGGTACGTCGTCAAGAAGGGCCGCGAGTCGGGCAGCTACCTCGGGCTCTACAAACGGCTCCGTTCGAAGAACACCTGCAAGACCTGTGCTCTTGGCATGGGGGGCCAGCAGGGCGGCATGGTCAACGAGAAAGGCCACTTTCCCGAGATCTGCAAGAAGTCCGTCCAGGCCCAGGCCGGCGACATGGGCGCCTTCATCACCGAGGCCTACCTCCGGGCCACGCCCATCGCCAGCATGGCGTCGCTCAGTTCCCGCGAGTTCGAACGCCTCGGGCGGCTCGTCTTCCCGGTCATGGCCGGGCCGGGGGACACCCACTTCCGGCGGATCGGCTGGGATGAGGCCTACCGCCTCGCCGGCGGCGCCCTCCGCCAGGCGCCGCCGGACGAGGTCTTCTTCTACGCCTCGGGCCGGTCGAGCAACGAAGCCGCCTTCCTCATGCAGCTCGTCGCCCGGGCCTTCGGCACGGCGAACATCCACAACTGCTCCTACTACTGCCACTCCGCCTCGGGTGTCGCCCTGGAGGCGGTCTACGGCTCGGGCACGAGTTCCGTCACCCTCGACGACCTCGCCCTGGCCGATGTCGCGGTGGTCGCGGGGGCGAACCCGGCCTCCAACCACCCTCGGCTCATCACTCAGCTCATGCAGCTCAAGCGCCGCGGCGGCAAGGTCGTCGTCATCAACCCGCTCAAGGAGCTCGGCCTCGTCCGCTTCCGCGTCCCCTCGGACGTCCGGTCGATGCTCTTCGGCTCGGAGATCGCCGACATCTACCTGCAGCCCCATGCCGGCTCCGACGCTGCCCTCTTCATGGCGCTCCTCAAATCGCTGGTCGAACGCGGCGGCATCGACCAGCCCTATCTCGACGCCCACACCGATGGCTGGCCGGCGCTCCGGTCGAGCGTCGAGGCGACTCCGTGGGACACCCTGGTCGAGGCCTGTGGCGTCACCCGGGCCGAGATCGAGGCCGCGGCCGCCGCCCTTGGCGCCGCCCGGCGCGGCATCCTCCTCTGGGCGATGGGCCTCACCCACCACGCGAACGGCGTCGACAACATCCTCGCCCTCTCGAACCTCGCCCTTGCGCGGGGCTGGCTCGGGCGCCCGGGCTCGGGCCTGTTGCCGATTCGTGGCCACTCGAACGTCCAGGGCGTCGGCTCCGTGGGCGTCGCGCCAAAGCTGAAGGCCTCCTTCGCCGAGAGGCTGGACGAGCTCTACGGCATCAGCGCCCCGAAAGACGCCGGCCAGCACACCTACGCTTCGATGGAGGCGGCCGCTGCCGGGCGCATCCAGGCCGCCTTCCTCATGGGCGGGAACCTCTTCTCCAGCAACCCCGACCGTGACTGGGCCGCGAACGCGCTCCGCAGCATCCCCGTCTCCGTTTCGGTCACGACCAAGCTGAACGAGGGCCATGTCCACGGCCGCGGCCAGACCGCGCTCATCCTCCCCGCCCTCGCCCGCGACGAGGAGGCCGAGGCCACGACCCAGGAGTCGATGTTCAACTTCGTCCGCCTCTCAGAGGGCGGCGAACCGGCCGTCAACGGCCAGATGCGCTCTGAGGTCGAGATCATCGCCGCCATCGCCCAGCGCATCCTCCCGCCCGGCCGCTTCGACTGGGCGGCGCTTCGCTCGCACCACCACCTGCGCGAGATGATCAGCCAGGCCGTCCCCGGCTACGGCCCGATCGCCGCCATCGACAGCACGGGCGGCGAGTTCCACGTCGGCGGCCGCACCTTCCACAAGCCCGAGTTCGCGACACCCTCCGGCCGGGCCCAGTTCCACGTCACGCCGCTGCCGGAGTTCGCGCCCGGGCCCGGGGAGTTCCGGCTGATGACGATCCGCTCGGAGGGCCAGTTCAACACCGTGGTTTACGACGAAGAGGACCTCTATCGCGGCAACAAGCGCCGCGACGTCGTCATGATGGCCGCAGCCGACGCCCGCCGCCTCGGGCTGGCCGAAGGGGTTGCGGTCTCGGTGGCCTCGGACACCGGCCGGATGACGGTCCGCGTCGCGATCACGGACATCCGGGCCAGCAACGTCGCCATGTACTATCCGGAGGCGAACATCCTCGTGCCGCGGAAGCTCGACGAGCGCTCGAAGACGCCCGCCTTTAAGAGCGTGGCCGTCCGCATCGAG
>JBJXGC010000142.1:0-4794 GCA_046154545.1 Dehalococcoidia bacterium
CGGACGCAGGTGATGCTTTTCGCCCGCTCGCTCGGCGACATCAACCCGGTCTTCAGCGACCCGAACGACCCCGCCACGAAGGCGGCCGGCGGGATCGTCCTCCCGCCGACGTTCGTCCAGTGCAGCGCCCACTGGGAACCGGACTACGCCCTCGACCTGACGCGGCCGGGCCGAAAGGTCCGCCAGGGTGGTGGTGGCGGCGGCCTCGGCCGTGGGCTCCACGCCGAACAGCACTATGAGTACCACCACCCGGTCCACGAGGGCGACACCCTCTGGGTGACCACGCGGCCGGGCAACCGCTGGGAGAAGGAAGGGCGGCGCGGTGGCAAACTGCTGTTCTCGGAAAGCATCACCGAATACCGCAACCAGGACGGCGTCCTCTGCGTGACGGCTACGTCCGTCGGCGTCCAGACAGAGAAAGCGGTGGAGCAGTAACCATGGCCCTGAAAGTCGGAGATACCCACGAAGCCGTCGTCGTCGAAAATGTCCAGCGCACGCACATCGTCAAGTACGCCGGGGCAAGCGGGGACTTCAACCCGCTCCACCACGACGACGGCATCGCCCAGAACATGGCCGGCTACCCGTCGGTCTTCGCCCACGGGATGCTGAGCATGGGCCTCACCGGGCGCATGCTCACGGACTGGCTCGGCGCTACGAGCCTGAAGAAGTACGGCGTCCGTTTCACGAAGCAGGTCTGGCCCGGCGACACCCTGACGGCGAAGGGCGAGGTGACGAAGGTCGAAGGGGGCCTCGCCACCATCCGCGTCGTGACCGTGAACCAGAAGGGCGAGTCCGTGGTCGAAGGCGAAGCGGTCGCCGCGGTCTGACAAGGATCGGGACGTAGCTATGGCCCGGCACACCGCCCGGCGTCAGGCCGCAGTCTCTTCACGTTGCTGGCCCAATTCGCGGCGGAATGCCGGCTCCCGCTCGTCGTAAAGGGTGACCCGGTTACGGCCGGCCCACTTCGATTGGTAGAGGGCCTCATCCGCGAGCTTAATCAGCCGCTCGATGGTCTGGCCCTGCTCCGGCCCCCAGGCGGCGCCAACGGACACGGTAATCGGGCCAACATCCCGGCCGTCGTCGTCCCTCAGCGTCGCCCGTTCCACGGCCAGGCGCATGCGTTCGAGCGGGAGTTCGGAATCCGGGGAAGTCACGCCAGTGAGCACGACGGCAAACTCTTCCCCGCCATAGCGGTAGACCCGGTCGCCCTCGCGGAGCGCATCGTGCAGTGCTTTGCTGACACACTGGAGCGCCAGGTCGCCGGCTTTGTGGCCATGGCGGTCGTTGAACGATTTGAAGTGGTCAACGTCGGGCATGGCAACGGTCACTGGCACATCGCCGTTGAGCGCGTGCTGGAACATCTCCCTGGTGTCCCGCGCCAGGCTGCGGCGATTGGGCAAGCCAGTCAAGGCGTCCGTGTGGGCGTCACTCTGGGCCGCTTCGTGCGTTTCCGCCGCCGCCACCGCGGTCGCGACATGAGAGGCCATCATTTCCAGGACGCGCTGGTCGTCGGCGTTGAAGTGATGGGGCCGGCGCGACCAGCAAGCGAGCGTACCGACGACGCGGGCGCCCACGATGAGCGGGATGACGATGCCGGACTGCACGCCCACGATCCGCTCCCCGTCCTCCATCCGTGCCTCCGCGTCCTCGTCCAGGACGAGGCTCACGCCGCGCTTCGCGACGCGTCCGACGAGGCCTTCGCCCAGGCGCACAGTCCGCAAGCCAGCCGCATCGGCTTCGAGAGCCGCGTCTACACCGGCGACTTCGAGCATCTCGTTACGGAGGAACCTGAGGCTGGTCACGTCGCCGCCAACCAGCCCGTTCGGTTCGCGGATCGCCGTGTTCACAATACCGCCGACGCTCAGCGTGTCGCTCACCTCGCGCAAGACCTGGTAGAGGGCCTCGAACTGCGCGTTCCGGCGGCCCACTCTGGCGGTTGTCTCGGCCAAGCCGGCCCGATCCCGCTCCAGGGCGATGAGATTGTGCCGTTGGCGGCGGACGATGACGGTCGTCGTGGCCATCAAGATAGCGCCAATGACCACGAGCGCTCCGCCCACCAGCAGCTGCGCCAGCCGGATGGTATCGCCGACCGCCTGGCGCCGCAGCTCTGCATTACGCGCCAACCCCGGCGTAACAGCCTGGACTTCCGCTCGAAAGAGTGCGTGGGTTGTGAGCAGCGCTGCGAGAGATTCGTCCGAGTGATCGACCAGCATTTGCTGAAAGATGGCCGCCTTGGACGCGTTCAGGCGAGTCATGATCGCGACCTCGTCCACGGGCAACAGCGCGCTGAGCTCTTCAATCGCCTCCTGCTGAAAACGAAGTTCGGTCGAGAGGACGACGGCGTCCGCGGTCGAGAGGGCCCAGCCCGACTGGTCCGTCGCTTCCGCCAACACACCATCGACGACCTGGGTGGAGTGCTCGATGCGGGCGGCCAGTATTGCCGCGCGTGCGTCGTCACCGGCGCTATTCGTTCGCGCCCCCATGAAGGCGAGCGCCCCGAGCGTGACGGTGGCAAAAAGCGCCACCGACGTAACGACGGCGACCAACTGGGCCTGCACGACCCCGGGCTTTCGCAAGACCAGATGTAACCGCATAGCCTGCCTGCGGGGCCATCACGCTGACGGCCCTCGCCGCGATCATCGGCAGGTTGAACAGCGTCCGAACCGGGGCGATCCCTATGGCGCCGGGCGTTGGTCCGCGCAGGCCTGGCGCCTCCTGCCGTATACTTGGGCCATGGCCGTCGCCACCCGCATGTCGCTCGACGAGTTCCTCGCCCTTCCGGAAACGGAGCCGGCCAGCGAGTTCGTCTGCGGGCGTATAGTGCCGAAGCCGATGCCGACACTCGCCCACGGGTTCTTCGCCGCCTGGCTCATCTGGTACCTCCAGGAGTACTTTCAGGCCCACCCACTGGGCATCGTCGTCACCGAAGCGCGCCACGCCAACCGCGACGAGGACCGCGCCTATCTGCCCGACGTGGGCGTGATCCTGCGCCGGAACATCCCCCGTTCACGTGCTGCCATCATGCGCGGCCCCCTCGAGATGCGCCCCGACCTCGCCGTCGAAATCCTCTCACCCGACGACCGCCCGGGACGGGTGGCCGACAAGCTCGCCTTCTATCTGCGGACAGGGGTCCCGCTCACCTGGATCATCGACCTTGAAGAACAGACGTTGACGGCCTATCGGCCGGGCGAGCCTTCCTCAATCCACCAGCCGCCCGAGGTCATCGCCGCCGCGCCGGTGCTTCCCGGCTTCACGCTCGACCTCGGCCGGTTCTTTGGCCAGCTCGACCTCGTGAACGCTTGAGCCTCGCGCGCCGAGAGTAGAGACAGAAAGAGGCCACCCGAATGCGTGGCCTCTCCTGGTCTGTGGGCTTCGGGGCATGCTCCCAGGGCGATGCCGAGGATGCCGGCGTCAAACGGCCACCGGGGCACCCGCGCCAGCTCCGGTGCTCCGGGCGCCCGGCCTGGAGACGGGCGCTTGGGCCTTCGCCGGACGGCGGCCGCCGGTGAGCTTCGAGGCGCGGATGGCTGCCACTACGTTGCGGACGCCGGCGCCGCCTCGTTGGCTGAGGGTGAAATCCCGATCCACGAAACCGAGGCTCACAGGGCTGAGCCGGAACTTCGCGTAGAGTTCCGAATGCCGGAATCGTTCCAGCGCCTCAGTGTCCCGCCAGGCCACCACTCCAAGGAGGACGCCGCCCGGGAGGACGTCCCAGCTCGTATCGACGAAGCCTTCGAACTCGCCCAGGGCGAGGGCGAAACGGCTGGCGGCTTCACGCGCCGCACTGTTGTCCGGGTAGGCGGTGCGGTTCACGAGGACCTGGACCTGGGCTCGCTTCTCGGGAGTCTTGAGCAGACGCTGGTGCTCCGCCTTCCGGAGCAGTCGGGCTGAGTCCGGCTGGCCGGGAGCAGGGATGCCCCGCTCCGCCATGGCCGCCCGGACTGAGTAGTCTGTGTACGCTTGGGTGATCATGTCGATTCTCCTTGTCCTCAGAATTGGGGGTCAGTTCTTCGGCTTGATGTTCTGGTTGAACGTGAACATGTTGTACGGGTCGTAGGTCTGCTTGGCCCGGGCGAGGCGGTCGTAGGTGCCTACCGGATAGGCATCGCGGACGCGGCCGTCGCCTTCGTCGGCGACGAAGTTGACGTAGACGCCCTGGGCGATGCGCTTGACCTCGTCCCACAGCTCGTAGGTCCAGGTGTGGTGGGCGGCGCCGTCGTCCTCCGGGTCAAACCAGAGTCCGAGGATGGCGACCATGTACTTCCTGGCGCGGTGGGCGAAGGCCGTGTCACCCTCCGGGACGCGAGCCATGGCGCCGCCGAGCCCGCGCAGCTGGATGATGTTGAACGGCGACGTGGCCCGGTCCATCCCGGCGATCAGGGCGTCGATCGCGGCGTCGTCGATGTCGTCGGTGAACATCGAGCGGATGGCGGCCCCGTGAGGCGCCGCCGCTGCTTCCATGTACTGGTACATGGCCGGGTAGGGGATCTGGGCGACCGTATCGGCAACCGGCGTGGCGAGAGCGCGAAGTGGGGCGAGCGCGCGCTCCCCTTCCTCGATGTCTCCCGTCCAGGTGGCGAGGATCACGAGCACGGGCTCGCCGACGCGGTCTTCGGGGATGAAGGGCGCCGGTGGGGCGTGCATGAAGTTCGTGATCGTTGTCAGGTCATCCGGAGCGGTGGGGATGTAGTCGAGGTAGCCGCGCACTACTTCCCTCGTGGCAGGCAGGACGATCGCGCCGCCAAGCACCGCGCCGACTTCGGCCATCCGGAACTCGAACTCGGTGACGATGCC
>JBJXGC010000154.1:0-16525 GCA_046154545.1 Dehalococcoidia bacterium
TGAAGCCGATTACCGGGCACTGCATGGGCGCGGCCGGCAGTGTCGAAGCGCTCGCCTGCGTCATGGCCATCCGCGACCAGAAGGTCCCCCCCACGATCAACTACACCACCCCGGACCCGGAATGCGACCTCGACTACGTCCCGAACGTGGCCCGGAAGCGGGACGTGCGTGTAGCGATGACGACATCGGTAGGCCTGGGCGGCCACAACAGTTGCGTCATCTTCCGGGGGATGTGAGCGGGTTCAGGCGGTTAGCTGGCGATCCTGACGCAGCTGCCGTACTGTCTGCTCGTGCAGATGCCGCGTGCAAACCAGTTGGAGGAGTTCAGTCGGGCGTACTTCCACGCCGTTTCGGCCACCGCGGGGTTGGCGATCGCGATCCCGTCCGTGGATCATGATAGCATCGACTATACGGTGTCATCTGGGGTTGGGAACCGGCCAAAGCTCGACGTTCAACTCAAGTGCACGTCGCGACCGGCGTTAGTCGGTGCTGCACTTGCGTACGAACTCCCCCTCAAGAACTATGAGGAATTGCGTATACGAACACAAGTTCCACGCATTCTCGTAGTCGTAGTCGTTCCTCCGGACATCGGCAGGTGGACACATCAGACTGAGCGCCGTCTCATCATGAGAAAATGCGCTTATTGGCGATCGTTGCGAGACTATCCGGACACAACCAACTCCGCTAGTGTCACGATCCGAATCGAACGCACTCGCATCCTAACGCCTAAGGCGTTGACTTCCCTAATGCATGAGGCTGACGAGGAAACAAGATGAAAGTGCGGATCACCGACCCCTCCGTTCTTCAATCGGTTACTCCTGGCCAAATCGCTGCATATCTGCGAGTGTCTGGCTGGATCCTAAGCGAACAGCTGTCCCGTGGAGCCGCAATCTGGCGATCGCCCGACGATTCTCGAGAGGTACTTGTTCCCGGAGATACATCCCTTGGCGACTACGTCTTGCGAGTGGCTGAGACGATGCTCGCGCTCGAACAGCAAGAAGAGCGTTCGCAAATGATCATTCTAAGCGACCTCATATCCGTTGAGTTCGACGTGCTGAGGATCGGCCTCCTCGGCGACCAGTTCGCCGACGGCATGGTACCGTTTTCGCTCGCGGACACGTTCGTGCACCAGACTCGGGAGGCGCTACTGGCTGCGGCGTGCGCGGCCGTGCAGCCGCAAGTAGCGTACGGTAATCGGAAACCCCAGAAGGCGATGGACTACCTTCGGACTGCGCGCTTCGGCCAAACTGAGCGCGGGAGCTTTCACCTCACGGTCCATTCACCCGTGCCGCCGTTCCTCAACCAACCGCGTCTCATGGCCGATACGGACGACGTGCCCTTCGAACGGAGGGTGGTGCTGACGCTCGGCACTGCCGCTGCATCGTTACCGACAGCAGCGGCCGCCGCTCGCGCTACCGGCGCGTTCCAGCCATTCATGGATGCAGTCGCTAGTGGCGTGAACGCGAATCTATGCGATGCGTTCGTCGGGATGTTTGAGAACCATGACGTCGAATCGCTCTCGCTCAACATCCGACTGTCGAAGACCAGGCTTCCAGACATCGGCATGGCGGAGACCGTTGTTCGCATTGGGCGCGACACGGCTCCAACCTTGCGCCAAGCTGCAATCGAGTTTCGCCGCAACCAACCCATCGATGAGTTCGAGCTTGAGGGATTCGTGACGCGGTTAGGCCGGGACGTTGGCGAGGCGATTGGAACGGCGACAGTCGCGGCATTAGTTGACGGGATCCTCCGAAATGTGCATATCCGGCTCGCGACGAACGACTACGAGGCGGCCGTGCAAGCTCATGGTCTCGGCCGACGCGTGAGATGCATCGGGGAGCTCGGCCGGGAGGGCCGAGCATTCCGTCTCGAACAGGCTCGCGACCTAATTGTTGAATCGGACGATGAACTCGCTGCGCCAGCCGGCCTGCGAACTGCGGTCGGGCTGTTCTCAGAACTGTAGTAGCACTCACATAAGTCCAATTCCGATGCGCCGTTCCTAGCCTACCCAAAACGCGCGCGCAGGCGGCGTAGATGGTGAGACGGTCGATGCGGCCCCTCGACCACGCGTCGCGGACAGCTCACCGGCGGCGACCGTCGCGTCCGCGCCCCGGCCACGCGCCAGACTCTCGACAGACCGATGGTCCAGGCTCTCGCTTCCGAGGCTGCGCCGACGCTTAACCACTCGTCAGCGCATGGGGCGCCCGCCCGTGCCTCCGGGCACCAAGCATTCGGTTCTGGCCCCAAGAAATCGACGCACGGCCCCGACCGTTTGACCTCCGCCTCCGCCCTCGCACAGCCCGGCGGCTGGAGGCGCGCATGGCCGGGTGACATCTCGAAGATGAGGCCGCCGAGTTCTTCCCTCCCCTCGCCGCGAACCACCGCGAGGTGTACGCAACGCCGCGAACGAGCACAAGACCCGTCGCGAGGCGTGAGAAACGTGCTAATCTGCTCCTGTGACGGCGCGAGAAGACGTCCTCCGGATGGTGAGCGAGCTGCCAGATTGGGCACTCGCGGATGTTGCGCGCCTGCTGACCGAGTATTTGGCGATGTTGCCGTGGTCAGCCATTCAGTCCGCCGAGCCTGAGGACGAAGCCCTGTCCCCGACCGAGGTGGAGGCACTTGAGAGCTGGCGATCTTCCCACGCGCGCAGCCAACCTCTGGTTGCAGATACGCTGAATGCGTGAACCCGGTCGCCCTGCATGAGCGCGCCCTCACCGGGCTGGTCGAACGCTTGGAGGTGGTGTCGCCTCGCACTTCGCGCTCCCGGGTCCCTCCGCCATCCTCTCCCCATGAACACCAACCCCATCCCCGACGACCTCATGCGTGCCATCGCCGCCGCCCTCGACGACGACAACCTCACCGGCCTCGATGCACCAGCCTGGGTACCAATCCCCCACCAACGCCAACCAGTGCCCGCTCAGATTCGGGCCGCTCCTTCAACCAACGCTTCTCCTTTCCCTCATTCCGAGCCAGCTCCCCCCTCCCCGGCCGCCCCGCTCAGTACCGCGACCTCGCGCAAGCGGTCAGCGAGACCGCCATCAATGCTCTCCTTCTCCCGCCGGGTCGGGAGGCAAGTATGGCCAGCGGCCAGAGTGAGGGATGCAAAAGCGAGTTCCGGACGCCGTACTCCCTCGCCCGCCGCAGCGGGAGAGGGCCGGGGTGAGGGCCGCGACGGCCACGCGGAGCCCAACGGAACCCCGAGCATGCCCCCCTGAGGGCCCCCAGGGGCCCTCGGAGGTACCCCGTCCTCAGGTTCAGGAGGGCCCTTCAAGGGCCAAAAAAAAACGAACAGCACGGCGACCCCGCTGAAGCGGTCACGTCTCCCGTCGAACCCCGCGCCGCCAGCGCCACCGACGATGAACACTGGCCCCGGTGCTCCGCCCGCACGCGGTCTGACGAGCGCTGCATCGCCTTCCTTTTCGCGACAGCGCCTGCTGCGCGGGCCACAACCACGTCCCCGGGAGCGACTTCCACTTTCCCGGCCGGCGAGTCTGAAGTGAATGCAACGCCGTGAACGCGCGCTTCCTGTTTGACCCTCCCCTTCCCTTCCGCCTACAGTCCGGCGGCTGGAGGCGCGTATGGCCGGGAGGCATCTCGAAGGGAAGACCGCCGTCGTGACGGGCGGGGCGGGCGGTATCGGCTCGCAGATAAGCAAGATCTTCGCCCGCCAGGGGGCGAAGGTGCTCGTCGCTGATACGGGCGCGGACGTCGAGGGGCGCATGGGCGTCGATCCGGCCCGTGTCGATGCCGTCGTCGCCGCCATCCGGGCGGAGGGCGGCGAGGCCGTCTCCTCGATCGGTGACATCGCCGAGATGGACTACGCCGAGAGCGTCGTGAAGCAGGCCCTCGACACCTGGGGCAAGCTCGACATCGTGGTCGCCGCCCACGGCATCCTGCGCGAGCGGATGATCTTCAACATGACCGAGGACGAGTGGGACGGCGTCGTCCGCACCCACCTGAAGGGCTGTTTCGCGATCACGAAGTTCGCCTCCATCTACTGGCGGACCTCGATGAACGGCGGGCGGCTGATCTACTTCACCTCCTCGGCCGGCATCCGCGGCGGCTCGGGCCAGCCGAACTACTCGGCCGCCCACGCCGGCAAGATCGGCCTGATGCTGAGCTGCTCGAATGCGCTCTCGCGCTACAACGTCACCGCCAACGCCATTTCGCCCGGCGCCGCCACGCGCATGACCGACCGTGGCCGCAACGCCGCCGCCGGCGCCACGCCGACCAGCGAGACAGCGGCGGGCACCGCCATGGACCCGGCCAACATCGTCCCGCCCATCGTCTATCTCGCCTCGGATGAGGGTGGTTCGATCACGGGCCGCGTGGTCGGGGCGACAGGTGGCAAGATCACGATGTGGCGCGAACCCCAGTGGGTCGCCTCGATCTACTCGGAGACGCCGGTCTGGGACGTGGACCGGCTGTTCGAAGTCATGCCATCGACTCTTGGCGCGGGTGGGTGGCAGCCCACCCCGCAACAGTTCCCATAGGAGCGCACATGCCCACGAAGCATCTCGAAGGCAAGGTCGCCATCGTCACCGGCGGGGCCGGGGGCATCGGCAGTGCCCTCTGCGCCATGTACGCCGAGCAGGGCGCGAAGCTCGTCGTCACCGATACCGGCTGGGACGTCGAAGGGCGCTCCCACATCGACCCGGCACGCGTGGACGCCGTCGTTGCCGCCTGCCGGGCGGCCGGCGGCGAAGCGGTCGGCCTCGCGGGCGACATCGCCGACATGGACTTCGCCGAGAGCGTGATCCGCCTCGCGCTCGACACCTACGGCACGCTCGACATCCTCGTCTGCGCCCACGGCATCCTCCGCGAGCGGATGATCTACAACATGACCGAGGACGAGTGGGACGAGGTCGTCCGCGTCCACCTGAAGGGCTGCTTCACCGTCACGAAGTTCGCCAGCATCTTCTGGCGGCAATCGCAGGCGGGCGGGCGGATCATCTACCTGACCAGCGACGCCGGCATCTTCGGCAGCCCCGGCCAGCCGAACTACTCGGCCGCCCACGCAGGCAAGCTCGGACTCATGCGCTCGAACGCGCTCGCCCTGAGCCGTTACAAGGTGACCTGCAACTGCATCGCGCCCGCCGCCTCCACGCGCATGACCGACCGTGGGCGGGCGGTCACCGCGGGCGCCCCGCCGCCCAGCCTCTCGGCGGCGGGCACGCGCATGGACCCGAAGGCGATCGCGCCGATCGCGGTCTGGCTCGCCTCGGAAGAGGGTGGGGCGGTCACGGGCCGGGTCTTCGGCGCCAGTGGACACCGGATAAGCCTCTACCACGAGCCGATCCAGGAACGGGCCCTCTTCGGCAGCAGCCCGGCCTTCGATATCGATTGGCTGTTCGAGAACTGGTCCCGGACGATGGGCCAGGACGCCTATTTCCCGGCGCCGAACCGGCGGGACGGCCCCCCGCCGGCGAAGGGTTAACCGCCAAGACGCAAGGACGCCAAGGGGCCGCCAAGGAACTCGCGGTTGGGTGTCACCTACCCTTTCCTCAAGCCCCTCATTTGAGCCTGGGATCCGCTGCGGCGGCGCGCGCACGTGGCGATCTCATTCGATCCTTGGCGGCCTTGGCGCCTTGGCGGTGAACCACTCCAGGCCACGAACGGCCTGACCGTGCGCCAAGGGGGGGCGGGTGAAACAATCGTGCTTCGGACGCGCGCATGCCGGGCGGCCAGAGGAGAGCATGTGACACGCGCAGTGATTACGGGCCTTGGCGCCATCACCCCGATCGGCCTGACGGCCCCTGAGTTCTGGAAGAACCTCATCGCTGGCGAATCCGGCATCGGCCCGATCACGCGATTCGACTCATCGGACCTCCCGGTGCACATCGCCGCCGAAGTGAACGACTTCGAACCAGGCCACTACATGGACGCCAAGGAAGCGCGCCGGATGTCGCGCTTCGCCCAGTTCGCCGTCGCCGCCGCCCGCCTGGCGGCGGATGACGCCGGGCTCGTCCTGACCGACGCCGAGCGCCCTCGCGCCGCCTCCGCGATCGCGACGGGCGCCGGCGGCGTCCTCGACACGATCGCTGAATCGAAGGTCCTCGAAGCGCGCGGCCCGAACCGGGTGAGCCCGTTCTTCATCCCCCTGATGGCGCCGAACATGGGCGCCTGCCAGGTCTCCATGCAGCTCGGGCTGCGGGGGCCGGCCCTGGCCAGCGTGGCGGCCTGTGCCAGCGGCCTCTACTCCTACATCGAGGCGAAGGCGCTGATCGACAGCGGGATCGCGGATGTCGTGCTGGCGGGCGGCAGCGAGGCCGCGCTCGACCCGCTGCCGATCGCCTCGCTGGCGAACATGAAGGCGCTGAGCCGGCGCAACGACGAGCCCAAGAAGGCCAGCCGCCCTTTCGACCGGGACCGGGACGGCTTCGTCTTCGGCGAGGGCGCCGTCGTCATGGTGGTCGAATCGGAGGCGCGGGCGAAGGCCCGGGGGGCGCGGGTCTACGCCGAGCTGATGGGTGGCGGCCTGAGCTGTGACGCCTTCCACATCACGGCTCCGCGCGAGGACGGCTCTGGGGCCGCCCAGGCGATGACGGAAGCGCTGCGCATCGCCGGGATGCAGCCCGGGGAGATCGACTACATCGCCGCCCATGGGACGGGGACACCGCTCAACGATGCGACCGAGACGACGGCGATCAAGCTCGCCTTCGGCGGGGCGGCCAGCCGCCTTGCCATCAGTTCGCCGAAGTCGATGGTGGGGCACCTGCTCGGGGCGGCGGGGGCCGTGGGCGCCCTTACGGCCGTGATGGCCATCCAGAGCGGCGTCGTCCCGCCGACGCTCAACCTCGAGAACGCCGACCCGGCCTGCGACCTCGATTACGTGCCGCTGCGCGCGCGGACGATGCCGGTGCGGGCGGCAGCGGCGAATGGTTTCGGTTTCGGCGGCCAGAATGGCTGTGTGATCTTCCGCGAATACCGCCCCTGACCTACCATCGCGGCGGGCACTGGGGCGACACGCCCGGGGCAGACAAGGGAGAACGCGGACCATGGCTACTCTGTTTGAACGCGTCCGGGATGTCGTCGTCCGCCAACTGAAGGTCGATCCCGAGGAAGTGAAGCAAAACTCACACTTCGTGGACGACCTGCGAGCGGATTCGCTGGACATCGTGGACCTGACGATCGCGATCGAAGAGGAGTTCGCCCCTGAGGCGGAACTCGAGATCCGGGACGAGGATGCGGAGAACATCCACACGGTGCAGGACATCCTGGACTTCCTGAACGCCCACGGCATCGAGTAAGCGGCGAGGACGGTGAATCGCCAAGGGGCCAAGATCGCCAAGGACCGCCAAGAGCCTGCAGCTGAGGTGGACGAGCTGGCGCGGGCCGTGATCGGTGCGGCGATCGAGGTCCACCGCGTGCTGGGCCCGGGGTGGCTTGAGTCCGTCTACGAGGAGGCGCTTTGTGCCGAACTGACGCTCCGCGGCATCGGCTTCGCCCGCCAGGTCGTGATTGAAGTGGGATACAAGGGCGCAAAGGTCGGCGAGCAGCGGCTCGACCTGCTGGTCGAGGAGTGCCTCGTGGTCGAATTGAAGGCGGTCGATGCGATCCTCAACATCCACAAGGCCCAGACGCGTTCCTACCTTCGCGCCACGGGGATCCACCTGGCGCTTCTGATCAACTTCAACGTCGAACTGCTGAAGGCCGGTCTTCACCGCATCGTCCTCTCTACATGAGTCGAGCCTGATGGCCCGGCCACGGACGAACGACTCGTCTCGTCGCTTGGCGCGCACTTGGCGGCCTTGGCAACTTGGCGATTCGACTGGCCTAGCCGCCGGCGAGGCTGCGGAGGCCTACCTGAAGGCGACGGGACACAGACTTGGACTCCTGATCAATCTCAACGTGCCGGTCCTCAGAAGCGGCCTCAAGCGGATCATCCTCTCCTGACTCCCCATTCCTTGGCGCGCCCTTGGCGTCTTGGCGGTTCCCGGAGGTTGCTTAGCCACCGGCGAGGCTGCGGAGGCGGGCGACGATTTCGGGGAGGACGGAGAGGACGCGGTCGATCTGGGCGTCGGTGTTCTCTTTGCCGAGGGTGAGGCGGAGGGAGGCGTGGGCGAGGTCGGCATCGATACCCATGGCAGTGAGGACGTGCGAGGGCTCGAGCGCGCCGGTTGTGCAGGCGCTTCCTGAACTGGCGGCGATGTCGGCCATGTCGAGGGCGAGGAGCACGCTTTCGCCTTCGACGTTGCGGAAGCAGCAGCTAAAGCTGTTGGCAAGACGGCGCGCCGGGTCGGTTGGGCCGGTGATGACGGTGTCGGGCACCCGTTCGGGAAGCTCGAAGAGGAGGCGGTCACGGAGGTGGGCCGAGTGGGCGTTGCGCTGGTCGCGCTCGTCCCAGGCGAGTTGCATTGCGGTCGCCAGGCCGGCTGCGCCGGCGAGGTTCTCGGTGCCCGCCCTGCGTTCCTTCTCCTGGCTGCCGCCGAGCAGCATCGGCTCCCAGGGGGTGCGGTTCTTGATGTAAAGCAGCCCAACGCCCTTCGGGCCGTAGATCTTGTGGGCGGCGATGCTGAGCAGGTCGACACCGAGCAGTGACGGCGTTATGTCGATTGCACCAGCGCCCTGGACGGCGTCGCAGTGGACGACGACCTGCGGGTTGCCGGCTTTCGCCAGGCGGGCGACCTCAGCGATCGGCTGGATGGTGCCGACTTCGTTGTTCGCGGCCATGACGGAGACGACGGTGGTGTCCGGGCCGACGGCGGCCTCGAGGGCAGCGAGGTCGATGAGGCCGTCGCCATCGACCGGCAGGTAGGTGGCGCGGAACCCTTCGCGTTCAAGCTGCTCGACCGTGTGGAGGACGGCGTGGTGTTCAATTTGTGAGGTGATGATGTGGTCACCACGGCCGCGGGCGCGCTGGGCGAATGCTGCGCCGCGAATGGCGGCATTGTCCGATTCGGTGCCGCCGCTGGTGAAGACCACCTCTTTCGGGCTGGCGCCGAGGAGGTCGGCGCAGAGTTTCCGGGCCGCATCGAGGGCGTGGTGGGCCTCCTGGCCCTCCATGTAGATGCTGGAGGGGTTGCCCCAGTGCCTGGTGTACATCGGCCACATCGCTTCGAGGACGCGGGGGTCAGGCGGCGTGGTAGCGGCGTGGTCGAGGTAGATACGGGCCATCGCTCAAGCGTAGCGGCTCGCGGTGACGATCGCGACCCGGGGGCGGCGGGGCGGCCGCGCTGATCGGGGCTTCCCCCGCGTAGACGGGGAGTGCCGTGCGCAACTATACTTTCGATAGCATCTCGCCGAGAATGCGCCCGGCACAATATCGCTGACGGCCCGCGCGCCGCTGGAGGATCGCTATGGAAACCGCAACCGAAGTCCAGACGATGGTCAACATCACCGACAAGGCCGCTGAGAAGGCGAAGGCGCTGCTCGAAGCGCGCGAACTGCCCGAAGGCGCGCTGCGCGTGTTTGTGGCCGGTGGCGGCTGCAGCGGCTACCAGTACGGGATGGCGCTGGCCCGTTCGGCCGAAGAGGACGACATCGTCCTGGTGCAGTCCGGCGTGCGTATCCTGATCGACCCTGAGAGCGCGCAGTACCTCCAGGGGGCCGAGATCGACTATATCGACGACATCATGAAGAGCGGCTTCAGCATCTTTAACCCGAACGCGACGAAGAGCTGTGCCTGTGGCTCCAGCTTCCAGACGGCGGACGGCAGCGGCCAGGCGCGCGCCTGCTGCTAGGTCCACGCCGGAGCAGACTGATTGAGCGAGGGGTTGAACATCGGCCCCTCGCTTTTTCGTGCCTGCGACCGTATGGCGGTTCCGCGGTAGAGTGCCGCATCCTCCGAGGGCGGAGACGGCACGGGAGCCCCACCTGGACCTGATCGTCGATTCGATCCTGCTTTTTGGGCGCTGCAGCCTGGGCGCGACGGCCGGGCTGCTGCTCGGCTGGACGACGCAACGCGATAAACACGTGCGCTGGGTGGTCGGGTGTGTCCTCCTGGGCTACGCCGCCGCCGCGGCGACGATGTGGCCAGACAGAGGCGCCATTGTCGCAACGGTGTTACTCCTGATACCAAGCACGATAGGGGCGGTCGGGGGGCTCATCACGGCCGCCGGGACGCTCGGCAACAAAGAGGATTGGTACATCCGCTCCTGGGGGTTCATCGGCTTCATCGGCGTCTTCCAGCTGAGCGCCATCGGCGCTATGGCGGCGGTCGATGCCATCGATTGAGGCGAGCGCCACTCAACGGCGGCCGCGCCGGTAGTTCAGTAACACGGCGAAATCCGCCTGTAACCATCCGGTCACCGGCTGCCCACCTCCTGTTCACCCCGGAGCAACCCCCGGATCCCAGAATCTGACTCATCCAGGCGAGCGGAGTCGCTAGATGATGAGGGATTCTCGAATGGTCCGGTACTCTTCCCCGAAAGCCACTGACTGCGCCCTTTGCCGGCAACCGGTCGATTTCGACGGCGGCCGCGTCGTCCAGCTTGCTGGCGTCATCTTCGCCCACGAATCCTGCGCGTTCCGGAGGTAGACCATGTCCCGCACAGAAACCCAAAACGCAACCGACCCCAACCGGGGCTTCCTCCTGAACAGTCACCGCACGGGTGTTGCGCGGAACGGACGCCCAGCCGAATGCGTGCGCAAGATGGAGGCGTTGACCACATACCGCGACCAGCTGCGAGCGGAATTGGCCGGCGTCGATGCGGAGCTGACGGCGCTGGCGAGCGGGCACTTCGCGTCGGCCCAGTAACCTGCAGCGATTGGCGCGCCGGACGCGGACCGCGGCATCGCCTCTGCTCTCCGGACGGCGGTGGCCGGCGCCCGTGCACGCGGCCGTCCTCCTGCTGACCGCGGGCCTCGCTGGGGCTGTCCTGAACCTGGGCAACGACGCCGGCGCCGACCCGGCGGCGGCACATCGTATCTACCTGCAATACGCGGCTCGTGATGGGACACCGCAAGGTACGGCGGCTGCGCCAGCCGCCACGCCGCCGACGCCCCGAATCGCGCGGCCGGAAGGCTGGCCGGATACGCTGCAGCTCGGCCGCTCCGCGGGCGCCGGTGAGGCAGCGGCTGTGGCCGCCCAGGCGCCGTTTGGCATCCGCTACCAGTACCTGGCCGGGGGCGTAAATACCGGGACGGGCTGGGCGACCTGGGGTGCGGCCGGGAGTTTCGTTTCCAACTACATCGACGAGTCGCGAGAGGCCGGCCTGATCTCGGTCTTCCCCTACTACATGATCGCCCAATCGCTCCCGGGGAAACCGGGGGACGAGGCGGGCGGCGTCATCCGGAACCTGACGACGGCAGCGACGATGAGGGCCTACTGGGAGGACCTGCGGCTCTTCTTCGAACGGGCCGGCGGGCGGCCGGGCGACCTCATTGTGCTTCATGTCGAGCCCGACCTCTGGGGCTTCGCGCAGCACCAGTCCGAGGACGACGACGCAGCGACGGTGCGGGCGGTTGTTGGCTCCAGCGGGATGCCCGAACTGGACGGCATCCCCGACACCATGCGCGGCTTCGCCCGGGCCGTGACGCTGCTGCGCGACCGCTACGCACCGAACGTGCTCCTCGCCTATCACCTGAGTAGCTGGGGGACGGGGACGGACATCGCCCTGGGCGACCCAGGCGACGCGAAGATCGGGGAGCTGGCGACCCGTGCCGCCGCCTTCTACCGCTCACTGGGCGCTGACTTCGACCTGGTGTTCAACGACCTGGCTGACCGTGACGCGGCCTTCAAGGAGGCCATCTACAAGGACGGTGGGGCATCGTGGTGGGAACCGGGCGACTTCCGGCGCCACGCCGTCTTCCTTCGACAGTTCGCGAGCGAGACGGGGTTGCCCATCGTGCTCTGGCAACTGCCCCTGGGGAACACCCGGATGCGGGCGATGGACAATAGCTGGGGCCACTACCAGGACAACCGCGTCGAGTGGTTCCTTGACGACGGCAGCGGCACACACCTGGCCGAATACCGCGACGCCGGCGTGATCGCGCTGCTGTTTGGGGGCGGCGCGGCAGGCACGACCTGTGCCTGTGACGCGACCGGCGACGGGGTGACGAACCCGGCGCCGAGCGGGCCAAACACCCGCCCATCGCTGAACGCTGACGACGACGGTGGCTTCTTCCAGGAGCGGGCGCGCGCGTACTACGACGCGGGGCCGCTCCCACTCGCCCGCTGAGACGTGGAACGGACCTTCGACGGAATTTCACCGGGGGGTTGCGCCATACTACGCTGTGAATCTCCGCGAAAGTCCGTGACCGCGTCCAGGGCAGCAGCTCGGCCGGCGTAGGGACGTACTGCGCACCGGCCTCATCGGAGCGCGGCCGGGAGGCCGCTCACCCGCCCGGCGAATAGCGCATGCACGCGCGACCCGTGTGGTTCGCCCCGGCACTCGCCCACGGCTGGCGGAGCGGCCTCCCGGCCGCGCTCGGAGTAGCACTTCCCGGCATCGGATGCCGGTGTTACACATGTCCCTGAGGAGGGCGAACCGTGAAGATGGAAAAGCCGTCCGACCGCATGGTCGAGCTGTTCAAGAGCGTGGCCCCGGGCGGCGCTGAGGCGGAAGAGCGGAAGATGTTCGGTCAGCCCTGCGCCTTCGTCCACGGCAACATGTTCATGGGCCTGTTCGGTGACCTGTTCCAGGTGCGCTTGGGCGGCGCCGACCGGGAGCGAGCCTTGCAGGCGGGGGCGATGCCGTTCGAGCCGATGGGCCGGGCCATGAAAGAGTACGTCGTCCTGCCCGCAGGCGTGGTCGAAGACCCGGAGGCCCTGCGGCACTGGATCGACCTGGCGTATGCGAACGCGTACTCCATGCCAGTCAAAGAGCCCAAGCCTCGGGCGCCGAAGAAGGCGAACTAGCCGCTCAGGGTGGATGGGCTTGGGGCTCCGGCCGGTCCCGGGCATGGTCGAAAGAAGGGACGCGGGGCGGGCGTCTGTGGTGACCCTTTGGGTAGGTGTGTCCGGCCCATTTAGAGCAGGTTGCGCATGATTTGGACCTGGCTGGTGAGGAAGACCATCGATTGCCGCGTCGCTTTGCGCAGGCGGGCGAACTCGGTGTCCTGGCTGGCGAGTTCGTCGAAGCGCTCGAGCTCGGAAAGGGAGTCGAATTCGCCGATGATGGCGACGCCGCTTGTGCCGCCGGTGACAGAGGCCCAGACGCTGGTGCTGGCGTCGATGCCACGCTGTTTCTGGTACTCGAGGGCCTGGGAGATGGAGTAGACGAACTCGCGGTGATGGCCGGGCTGGACCTCGCCAGAGAGCGTCCGCATGAACTTTCGGGGGGCCGTGGCGTCTTCGCTGGAGATCAGGCCGTCCGAATGGTACGAGAGCCGTTGGATGGAGACCTGGGCGGAGTGATACACCATCTGTTCGCGCACGGCCCGGCGGACGGTGGCGAAGGCGGTGTCGGTGGCGGCCATCTCCGTGAACTTCTCGAGTTCGTCCAGGGTGTTGAAATCGCTGGCGATGAGGACGTGATTGGTCTGGCCGGTCATGGCGCCCCAGATCGTCGTGCGGGCACGGATGCCGCGTTCGGACTGGTGGTCGCGCGCTTCACGCATGGCCGCGAGGAAGCTGCTCGTCTTCCCCTGGTCGATGATGCCGGTGAATATCCGACGGTACATGGCACTCCCGCGCGGGCCCTATCTGGCGGGCCGTGGTGCGTGCAGGCAGTGTAGCCGAATTTGCCAGACCGGGCCGCCCAAAAGCGCTGGCCGCGCGGCGGTGCGCTGCAGTGGCCCTTTGCGCCACGGGACAGGGTCGCGTTCAATACGGCCAATGGCCCTGTACGTCGCCTATTTCACCTTCAAGCCGGGAACGAACGTGATCCAGGGGCTGGCCGCGTTCGAGCGGCGCAAGAGCTTCGAGCACCCGCGCCAGTCAAAGCTGCTGGGCGAGTACTGGGTGAACGCCCCCCAGGACAAGCCGCACGTGGTGCTGGTCTGGGAGGCTGAAGACGAGGGCCCAGGCGACTACTACGAGGCGGCCTGGGGCGACCTCTTCGATATCACGATTTCCGGGGCGACGCAGCCGGTGATGGACCTGCCGGAGACCCTCCCCGAGGTCCGCGCCGCCGGGCAGAGTTAATCGCCAAGAGCGCCAAGGTCGCCAAGATTTGGCATTCGTGTCCCCAGATCTGAGAAGACGACGCGTTTGATTCCGCCGGATCGGAGCTGGGTGACATTGAAGTTGATGAGTAACCCGAGCGAACACCCGGTCGCCCGCCGGTACGAGCGCACCTGGACGATATGGACGGGGAGAAGCGTCTCGACCGACTTCAGTTCGACAACAAGCCGCCCACCCACGAGAAAGTCGAGGCGCGCCGGCCCGATCGCCTCTCCCTTGTACCCGAGCTCGACAGCGACCTGACGGGCGAAGGGAATCGCGCGGAGCCGGAGTTCCACGGACAGCGCCTCCTCATACGCGCTCTCCAGGAATCCCGGACCAAGTGTCGAATGAACCTCGATCGCCGCGCCGATTACGCGGCGGGCGAAATCATCGGCATCGGCCTGAGGCTCGCGGTTGACCACGCTCGGGGACCTCCCAACCGATTTCTCCGTTCCTGGCGTTCTTGGCGGCCTTGGCGATTTTCCGGATCAGCGGCCCTTGAAGACGGGATCGCGGCGCTCGGCGAAGGCGGAGAGGCCCTCTTTGAAGTCGTCGGAGCCGAAGAGCGGCAGGAGCTGCAGGTAGATGTGATCGACGGCTGCCTCGAAGGGCTCGTCCATGCCCAGGCGCATCATCCGCTTGGTCGACTGCACGCTGAGGGGCGCGTTGTTCGCGATCTGGCGGGCCATCTTCATGGTCGTGGCCATCAGGTCCTCGTGGGGGACGACCTTGTTCACGAGGCCGAGTTCGAGCGACTGCTGAGCGTTGAGGACGTCGCCCATGAACGCGACTTCGGCAGCCTTGGCCCAGCCAAGGAGCCGGGGCAGGTACCAGCAGCCGCCCGATTCGGGGAGGACGCCGCGCTTGGCGAAGACGGCGCCCATCTTGGCGTTTTCGCTGGCGATCCGGATGTCACAGCCGAGGGCCATGTCCATGCCGTAGCCGGCCGCGGCGCCGTTGAGCGCGCAGATCATCGGCTTATCCATGCGGTTGATGACGATCGGTGGCGAGTTGTGGAGGTCGAAGAGCTGGTAACCGCGGCGCGTGCCGAGGTTGTTCCCGCCCTCCATCTGGTCCTTGAGGTCGAGGCCAGCGCAGAAGCCACGGCCGTTGCCGGTCATGACGACGGCGCGGACGTCCGGGTCGATGTTTGCCTGGAGGAGGACGCGCGAGAGTTCGCCCAGCATCGGGCCGCTGATTGCGTTCATGCGGTCGGGCCGGTTGAGGGTGATGGTGAGGATGTTCTCAGCGAAATCGACGAGGAGTTCATCGGTGGATGAGGTGTAGGGCATTGGGGGGCCTCCGCTGGGTAAAGTGCCCGGGGAGTGTGCCATGCGGCCGGGAGAGTCGCCAGCGGAGGGGTTAGACGCGAAGGTCCGAAAGGTTCAAAGGGTCGAACGAGGTGGGTTCCTGGCACCTGTGCCTGCCGCGGGAGAGTCCGGGCCGAACTGCCTCAGCGCTTCAGGAGGTACTCGTGGAGGGTCAGCCCACTGGTCTTGAGGTCGGCGGCGATGGCCTTCCCGACGAAGCGGATGTGCCAGGGCTCGTAGGCGTAACCGGTGATCGGTTCCTTGCCGTCCGGGTAGCTAACGACGAAGCCGTAGCGGGCGGCGTTTTCGGCGAGCCACTGGGCCTCGGGCGTGCCGACGAACGATTCGAGGCCGAAGTTCGCGCTGGGGCTGGAGACATCGACGGTTGTGCCGAGCTGGTGCTCGCTGTGGCCCGCCCGGGCGCTGGTGCGGCTGGCGTACTCGAGACCTCCGGAGCGGACGTTCGCGTCGAAGGTGATGACCTGGTCCTGGTAGCTGCGGTAGGCGCTGACGGCCGCGAGCGTGAAGCCATCGGCCCTGGCGCCGGAGACGAGGTCGGCGAAGGCAGTAGCGGCGTCAGGCTTCATGTACTGGGTGCCCTGGGCGATGGCCTTGTCGAGCTGGACGACCGACGGCGCGCAGTCGGCGGGCAGGCGGTGTTGCTTATCGAGGGGGGCCAGAGGGTCTCCGCAGGCGACGACGATGGCCTCTCCCGCCGCTGGGGACGGTACGGAGGTTGGGGACGGGGGAACGGCTGTCGCCGCCAAGGTGGGGGTCGCGGCAGGCGCTGGCGTGGTTGGGGTGGGCTCGCCGGGCGTTGGCTCGGGCACGGTGGGCGCCGCTGCCCCAGGCGCCGGCGAGTTCGACTGACAGGCACCGGTGACGAGCGCGATGAAGATGAGGACGCTGACTACGAACGTCGAGAACGCAACGAGAAGCATCGGCTCGCGCGACGCGCGGTCGAAGTCGAAGCCGCGCGGGCGCATCGGGGCGGGTGCGTCCATTGGAGACAGCGTATCGGGAGACGCGGTTGTGTCCTACCTCCCGGGTGAGAAGCCGATCGTCAGTGGGCGATCCGGGGGTCGCGGAGGACGTCGTCGAGAAAGGCCCGGAGCAACGCGTTCGTGATCGCGGGCTTTTCGAGCTGGAAGAAGTGGCCGGC
>JBJXGC010000166.1:0-14526 GCA_046154545.1 Dehalococcoidia bacterium
GCGCTACGTACCGGCCTTGATGAAGTCGGCGACCTTCTCGCCGATCATCATGCAGGTGAAATTGGTGTTGGCGGTGACGATGTTGGGCATGATCGAGGCATCGACGACGCGCAGGCCTTCGACGCCCTTCACCCGGCAGTACTGGTCCACGACAGCGCCCGGGTCGGTATCCGGTCCCATCTTGCAGGTGCCGACGGGGTGGAAGATGGTGCTGCTGACGGCGCGGATGTACGCCGCGAGCTGTTCGTCGTCATCGACGATCTCCTGCGTGAGGATGATGGTGCCCTGGGCCTTCTCCTGCATCGCCGGGAGGTTAGAGATCTCCCAGCAGCGGCGCATCCCGTCGAGCGACCGGCGCATATCCTCTTCGTCGTCGTAGTAATGGAGGTCGATGACCGGGGCGGCCCGGAAATCTCTCGTGTTGATCGAGACGGCGCCGCGTGAATTCGGGCGCTGCAGACCGGTCATGATGCTGAAGATCATCGGGTGGCCGCCGAACGTCTCCATCAGCTCGGGGAACTGGGTCATATCGACGTGGTTGATCATGTAGAGCTGCATGTCGTTGAACTGCGAGCTCCCCGGCGCCGTATAGCGGCCGAGGATCTGCACCAGCGGGTTGTCCATGCTGCAGACGCCCTCTTTGGGGATCATCCCGACGAAGGCCTGGGGATGGTCGATGAGGTTGGCGCCGACGGCGGGCTGGTCGATGAGGCAATCGATCCCGAGGGCGGCCAGTTTCTCCTTCGGGCCGACGCCGGAGCGCCAGAGGATCGGCGGGCTCTGGACGGCGCCGGCGCTGAGGACGATGTTCTCGCCGTAGACGCGCTGCAGTTCGCCCCCACATTCCAGCTCGACGCCGACGGCTTTCTTGCCCTCGAAGAGGACGCGGTCGACGTGGCAGTTGCCACGGATGGTGAGGTTGAGGCGATGGCGGTTGGGTCCAAGGTAGGCCACGGCCGTGGACATCCGGAGCCGGCCACGGCGGTTCATGGCGATGGGGCCGACGCCACTGCCAGTCGGGTCGTTGTTGTCCTCGACGTAGGGGTAGCCGCGTTCGAGGCAGGCGTCCAGAAATGCGGTCTGGAGCGGGATGAGCTCCTCTTTCTTCCAGCGTACGACGGGCACAGGCCCGCCCTTGCCGTGGAAGTCGCCGCCCTGGTCCTGGTCGTCTTCGAGCTTGCGGAAGGAGGGGAGGACCTTCTCCCAGGACCACTCATCGTTGCCCCAGGCGGCCCACTCGTCGTAGTCAGAGGGGACGCCGCGGATCGCCATGGCGGCGTTCACGGCCGAGGAGCCACCCGTGACCTTGCCGCGCGGGTAGTCGATCGGCCGGCCCGCGACGGCATCGGCCTTGAACCGCCAGTCGTGGTCCAGCACCGAGACCCAGAACGAGTTCTGGAGGTCGTAAGGGGTCTTATCCACGTCGGGATAGTCGGGGCCGGCTTCGAGCAGGAGCACGGATGTCCCAGGGTCCTCGGTTAGCCGGGCGGCCAGGGCGGCGCCGGACGAGCCCGCACCGACAATGACGTAGTCGTACTTCACTCGGTCAGCCTCCACGTGTGATGTGAATCGAAGCGCGATGATACATGTACGGCGCGACGCTCGCGGCCCCGAGGCCGTGCTCATACGAGCGGCTCCATCCGAACCGCGGCCTCACCTGGGTCGATGACCACGAGGAGCTGCCGAAGCACGTCCAGGCCCAACGTGGCGTGGCCAGGGGGAGCATCCAAAAGGACAACGCTGATCGGCGTGGCCCAGACCGGTCCCGAGTCGTGGCGCAGGCGGATCATCGCGGGTTCGGCCCGCCCCGCGACGTAGGTGCCGCCAGCACCTGACACGAGCACCGCGTCGTCCGCCTGTGGCGCCGGTTCCGGATCGAGCCTAAGATCGGCGAGGCTGAGTGTTGTACGGTCCGCGCCGGTGTCTACTCGCATGCGCAGTTCGCGGCGAGCGCCTCGATCCGGCAGCCAGACTTCGGCGAGCACCCAGACATCGCCCGCCTGCCTGATAGTCCCGATGATCATGCGCCCGGCAGGAGCCGGCGCGTATCGGTGTAGCAAATCACGACGAGGCCGCGGTCCAGGCCGAGCGCCGTGATCCGCTCATCCAGCGCTGGCCACGTTGCCTCGGCAGCGACCACCTTGCAGCCCGAGACGACGATCCACTGGTCGGGGTAACGGCCCCAAGTCTCGCTGCTTCCCGCCACACGGTCGTTGGCATCGCTGATTCGTTTGCGCCGGAGCCCGTCTTCGGGGTCGCCGAAGACGCACTCGAAGTCGGACTCGGTCATCCAGTCGTAGAGGCCGGCTTTATCCCCGTGAATCCGCATCTTCGGGCTGTTGGCGATGCGCCTGGCCCGTTCCTCGGGCGTGCCGAAGGTCTGTTCGAAGGCGGCTTTCGACATCAAGGGGAAGACCTCGGAGCGAGGTCCGTCAGGCGTGACCTTCGAAGCGCTGCTCATCGTGTCATTCTACCCGATTGCCCGGTGCCACTTCACGTTGCGTCGCCCGTGCCACTTGTACCACAGGCTCTGTGGCACCCAAGGTCCCGCCCACGGCTCTACCAGGTATCGACGTTGCGGCGCTTCTTTTCGTGGCGGCGCAGGGGCGCGGGGACCGAACGGAGACCGTTGAGGAGCCACTGACGGGTGTCCATCGGGTCGATCACGTCGTCCACACCGAAGGACACGCCCTGGTGGATCGCCCGGCTACGTTCGTAGGCGCGGTCGACGAGCTGTGTGTAGCGCGCGACGCGTGCCTCTGGGTCTTCGATGCCCGCCAGTTCGTTGCGGTAGCCGAGCTTGACCTGGCCTTCCAGGCCCATGCCGCCGAACTCGCCCGTGGGCCAGGCGACGGCGAAGAAGGGCTGCTTCATGCTGCCCCCGGCCATCGCCTGGGCGCCGAGCCCATAGGCCTTGCGGAGGACGACGGTGAAGTGGGGGATGGTCAGGTTCGCGCCGGTCACGAAGAGGCGGCTGCAGTGCCGCACGAGCGCCGTCTTCTCGATCTCCGGCCCGACCATCATCCCCGGTGTGTCCACGAGGACGAGGAGCGGGATGTCGAAGGCGTCGAGGAGCTGCATGAAGCGGGCGGCCTTGTCCGAGCCGTCGCTATCGACCGCACCGGCGAGGAAGGCCGGGTTGTTGGCGATCACGCCCATGGGCCGGCCCTGGATGCGGATGAACGCGGTGATCATGCCGAGGGCGAACTTTTCCCGGAGTTCGAGGACTGAGCCCGTGTCTGCGAGCCCATGGATGACGTCGCGCACGTTGTACATGCGGAGGCGATTCTCCGGGATGGCCGTGCGGAGGAGTCGCTGGTCGGGGCAGTCCCAGTCTTTGACGGTCCCCTGGAAGTAGGAGAGGTACTGTTTGGCGACGGCCGTGGCCTCGGCTTCGTCCTCGACGGCGATATCGACGCAGCCGTTCGGCACCTGCACGCTCATCGGGCCGATCTCGCGCGGCGTGAAGACGCCGAGGTTGCCGCCCTCGACCATGGCTGGGCCACCCATACCGATGTTCGAGTCGGCGGTGGCGATGATGACGTCGCACATGCCGAGGAGGGAGGCGTTGCCGGCGAAGCAGAAGCCGGAGTTCACGCCGACGAGTGGGACGTGGCCACTGAGGCGGCCCATCGTGCTGAAGGTGGGTGTGTCGAGCGGACGGCCGGCGAAGCCGTCGTTATCGCTGACGCGGCCGCCACCCTGCCGCTGACCACCGGTGCCGGCGCGGCCGCCCCCGCCTTCGGTGTAGAAGACGACCGGCAGCTTCCACTTCTCGGCGAGTTCGAGCATGCGGTCGGTCTTCGGATGGTTGATCGCACCCTGGGTGCCCGCGAGCACGGTGTAGTCGTAGGAGAGGACGACCGTCCTGGCGGCATGCTCGTCGAACAGGGAGCCGTTGACGCTACCGACACCGGTGATCATGCCGTCGGTCGAAAACTTGCGGATGACCTCGTCGATCGGCAGGCCGGTGCCGGGGGTGAGGACGAGTCCGCCGTGCTCCATGAAGGTGCCCGGGTCGCAGAGGTCGGCGATGTTCTCGCGGGCCGTCCGCTGGCCTGTCTTGCGGCGCTTGGCGACCGCGTCGGGGCGGGCGTGGTCGAGGGTAATGTCGTGGCGGTCGTGGATCAGCTTGAGGTCTGGACGGATGTAATCGAGGTCAACCTCCCTGGCGGCGTCCTCAACGGCGGCAGCGACGTCAGCCGGTTCGATGTAGACGAGCGGGTGGCCTTCGAAGATGGTGTCGCCGGGGCCTACCGTGATCTCACGGACGATGCCGCTGAGGGTGGCGGTGATGACGTGCTCCATCTTCATCGCTTCCATCACGAGGAGTTGCTGGCCGACGCGGACGAGGTCGCCTTCGGCCACATCGACCTGGATGATCGTGCCCTGGATAGGCGCGCTGACGGCGTCCGCCCCATCGGGGCCCTGTCCGGAAGCGACGGCCGTGGCTGCCGGTGCGGGAGGCGGTGGTTCGGCGGCGGCGGCGGCTCCGCCCTTGCCGTAGTCGAGCACAGCGAGTGGGTCGCGGCCGGCGAGCTTCACACCGGCCAGGCGTGGCCCCGCGGCGGCCGCGGCAGCGGCGGCGGGGGCAGCGGCGGCCTGGAAGTAGAGGGGCTGATGGCCACCCTCGGGCACCTCGACGAGGGCGGCTACGTTGTCCTCGACGAAGCGGGTATAGACGCGTCCAGCCCGCACGTCGGCGTGCTGGAGGAGGTTCTGAAGGAAGCTGATGTTTGTACCAACGCCCTCGACCCGGAATTCACGCAGGGCGCGGTAGGTCTTGGCGACGACGTCGGCAAACACCGGTGATGGCGTATGGGCGACAACCTTCGCGAGGAGGGAGTCGAAACGCGGACTGGTCCGGTAGCCCACGTAGCCGAAGGTGTCGGTGCGCAGGCCAGGGCCGGAGGGCACTTCGAACGCGGTCAGGGTGCCGCCCGCCGGGCGCGTGGCGCCCGTGGCGTCCATCGTCTCCATATTCACCCGGACCTGCATGGCGTAGCCACGCGGGGCGGGCACGGACGCCTGGAGGAGCCCCATGTCGCCGAGCGAACGCCCGTTGGCGAGCTCCAGCTGGATCCGCACGAGGTCGAGGCCGAGTACCTCCTCGGTGACGGTGTGCTCCACCTGCAAGCGTGCGTTCGCCTCGATGAAGGCGAACTCGGCGTCGTCGGTGGTGGAGTCGGCATCGACGAGGAACTCGAAGGTGCCGAGGTTGTTGTACTTCGCCGCTTCGGCGAGGCGGACGGCGGCGGCCGTCAGCCGCTGCCGGAGGCCGCCCGGCAGCTCTGGTGCGGGCGCTACTTCGACGAGCTTCTGGTAACGCCGCTGGAGGCTGCACTCCCGCTCCCAGAGGTGGCTGACGGCACCGCTGCCGTCGCCAATGATCTGCACTTCGATGTGGCGGGCCCTGGGGATGAGCCGTTCGCAGTACACGTCACCGTTGCCGAACGAGGCCAACGCCTCCGACTGGCAGCGCCTGTAGGCCTTGTCGATTTCATCGGCCGAGAGGCAGGCCCGGGTGCCGCGACCGCCGCCGCCGGCCACGGCCTTGATGATCATCGCCTGGCCGGGCTCAAGTGAGGCGAAGAAGGCGTGCGCCTCCTCGGCCGTCACCGGCCCGGCGGTGCCCTTCAGGACGGGGACGCCAGCCCGCTCGGCGAGGGCCCGTGCCTGTACCTTGTCACCGAAGAGGGCAAGCACCTCGGCCCGCGGACCGACGAACGTGATCCCCTCTTCGGCGCAGCGCCGGGCGAAGGCCGCACTCTCGCTGAGGAAGCCGTAGCCGGGGTGGATGGCGTCGGCGCCGGCCTCTTTGGCCACCGCCAGGATCCGCTCGACGTCAAGGTAGGCCGGGACGCCGGAGCCGCCGAGGGCGCGGGCCTCGTCGGCCTTACGGGTGTGGAGGGACTCGGCGTCGTCGTCCGAGTACACGGCCACGGTGCGCAGGCCGACTTCGGCGGCGCCGCGGATGATTCGCACGGCAATCTCACCTCGATTGGCGACGAGGAGGGTGTGTATCTGCATGGATCGGATGTCCTCACTGGGGTCGTGTTTGGGGCGGCCCGCGAGGGAGCCGCCGGTTGCGGCCATCCTACAGTGGGCGCAGGGTTGCAGTCCGGCGACGAACCCGGGACGACCGATTCGCGAGCCGCGGGGCTACCGCGCGAGGACGGCGCCGCTCATCTCAGGGGCGAGCGAGGCCTCGACCTGGTGGACCTTCGGCAGCACCTCGCTCGCGAAGAGCCGCATCGAGCGCTCAGCGGTAGCGGCCGGCATGGCGCCGAAGCGGAAGTTCACGATCAGCTCTTCCGCGCCGGTCATCTGCTGGACGTGCTTGAGCTTTTCGAGGACCTGGTCAGGCGTCCCCCAGGCCTGGGGCCGGGCAGCGAACTCGCCCAGCTCTTCCGGAGTCTTGCGGTTCAGGAGCTCGCCGAACTTGGCATACTGCTCGTAGCCCTTGGTTTGCTTGAGGCGATCGACCTCCGACCACTTGTAGTGGCGGCCGACGCTGATCTGGGCTTCGATCGTGTGGCGCCGGATCGTCTCCCAGGCCTCAGCTTCGGTGTCGAAGCAGGCGACGTGGACGACGACGGTCGGCTGCGTGGGCGCCCATCCCTTTTCGGCGCGGACGGTGTTGAAGCCGCGCACGTCTTCGCGGTACTCCTCCCAGCTCTTCTGGTTGGTCATGAGCATGCCCAGGCCTGCGTTCGCCGTGATCGGGAGGGTCTCCGGGCTCGTCCAGGCGACGCGCATCCGATCGAGGAGCCGTTCAGCGTTGCGCGGCCGCGGCCGGATCGTCGTCTCGGGGATGCTGTAGAACTTGCCTTCGTAGGAAAACCACTCCTGGCTCAGGGCCATCTTCAAGATCTGGAGCGATTCGGCGAAGCGATCGCGCGACTCGTCCATCGGGATGCGGTAGGCGTCGAACTCGCGCTTTGCGGCGCCGCGGCCGAGGCCGAGGGTGAGCTGCCGGCCGAGCAAGAGGTTGTCGAGCACACTGATCTGCTCGGCGACGACCACCGGGTCGTACCAGGGCAGGACCACGACCATGGTCCCAAAATCGATCTTGCTCGTCTTCCCGGCGAAGTAGGTGAGGTGCTGGATCGCGCCGCCGGTCATGATGTAGGGCGAGAAGTGGTGGTCGATCGCCCAGTAGGAGTCGAAGCCGAGCGGCTCGACGAGGCCTCCGAGGTGGAGTTCCTCTTCGTAGAGCCGCTGGTCACCGAGGGGCTGGCCGCCGCCGTGGGCTTCGAAGCGATCCCAGTCTTCGTAGTTCTGGTAGTTGAAGTGAACACCAACGCGCATCGGTCTCTCCATGTTGCGCCCGAGGGGCGACTCCTAAAGTGCCGCCAATCCTACAGGTTTCGGGCCGGTTGGGCGCGGGCCGATGTGTCGAGGCTGTAGACGGCGCTGGTGCGGCGGCGGCGAGGGTGGCACGGCCGGACGGCGTCAGGTGTCGGCGGCGGCCCGGATGGGCCGCCGCAGCGGTTCGGCGACGAGGAAGATCATGACCAGGGCGCCTGCCAGGCCGATCCCGCCGGTCGCGACTGAGGCGGCGCCGAGGCTGGCGAAGGCCGAGACAGCGCCGACAATGGCCGGTCCGCCGGCCGTACCGACGTCGCCCACGAGGCGCCAGACGCCGAGGAACTCGCCCCGGCCGATGGCCGGCGAGAAGTCGGCGCCGAGGGTCATGACGATGCCGCTGCCGAGGCCGTTGCCGAAGCTGGCGATGAAGCTGACCGCGAGCAGCGTCCCGAAGGTCGTGCTCAGGGGGACGAGCATGAGGCCGATGCCCATGAAGAGGAGGCAGGGCACGCCCACCCACTTCCGCCCCCAGCGGTCCATGACGATGCCGACCGGGTAGAAGAGGGTCATGTCGAGGCCGTTCGAGATGCCGACGATCACGCCGATCTCGCCGGCGCTGAGGCCGAGGTGGTCGCCCCAGAGGGGGATGACGGCCTGGCGCGAGGCGCGGAGGGCGCCGATCGCCATGGTCGCCAGGCCGGCCGTCGCGAACACCCCGCGGTGTTCGACGACGACGCGGCCGAAGCGCTGATAGACCTTGCCGCCGTGCGAGGGGGGATGGGTGTTCCCCTGCTCGCGGGCGACGGTGAAGAGGACCAGGCAGGCCGCGGCGGAGAGCGCCGCCTGCACGTAGAAGGCGCCATCGAGCCCGAAGCGGACGGCGACGAAGCCGCCGAGGAACGGCCCCACGAAGTTGCCGACGCGGTTCGAGCCGCCGAGGAGCGAGAGCGCCCGGCCACGCTGGTCCGGGGGGGCGATGTCGGTCACGAAGGAGAGGCGGGCGAGGAGCCAGACGGCCCAGGCGCAGCCCATGGCCGTTATCAGCGCGGCGAAGGCCCAGACGCTGGGGCTAAGGGCGGCGCCCAGGGCGACGGCGGTGAGTACCAGGGTCGCGAGCACCATGGCGCCCCGCTCGCCCACCTTCGTGACCAGGAAGCCGGCGGGGATGTCGAAGCCCATGGTGCCGAAGCCGCGGAGCGAGACCACAACTCCGGCGAGCGCGACCGAGGCGCCGAGGTCCTTCGCGAAGAGCGGGATGATGGGGATGACCGCGCCCTGGCCGACGGCGAAGAGGAAGGTCGGGATGTAGACCGGCATGGTCAGCTGGCGGAGGCGGAAGGGCGGTGTGTCGCCGGGCATGGCCGAAGCCTACGGGGCGGCCGGGCTACGTACCGAACGCGGGCCGCCTCAGGCGCGGGTCCAGTCGAGGACGACGCCGAGGTAGTCGTCCCTGCGGGTGAGGAGGCCTTCATACGCCTCCTGGAGGCCGGAGGGCGGGAGTTCGTGGGAGACGAGTGGCTCCACGGCCAGGCGGCCCTCGGCCACCATGGCGAGGACCTGCCCGGCGTTCCGCTCAGTGCTGAGGCGGTCGCGGCCGAGGAGCGGGATGTTCCACTCAAGCGCGCCGATCAGCTCGATGCCCATGGCGTGGACGCGATTGAGAAGCCCCGTGAGGTCTCCGCTGCGGGGGGCGCGGGGGGTGCCAAGGAGGATGACCTCGCCGTTCCGGGGGGCCATCGCAACCGCGCCGGCGACGATGGCGGAGTCTCCGACGGCGTCGATGATGACGCGCGGCGGCCTGCCCAGGGCGTCCGCCAGCCGCTCCGCGAGGACGGGGGCGGCGAGGCTGGCGGGGTCGATGACGGCGCTGAAGCCACAGGCGAGGGCGGCGGAGCGTCTGCGGGGCTGGGGATCGATGCCCGCGACGCGGAAGCCGTCGGCGGCGAAGAACTGCCCGGCAAGGTTCCCGACGACGCCGAGGCCGATGACGGCGACGCCGTCGCCGGGCATGGCCCGGCTGCGCTGGCGGGCCGTGATGGCGACGTTCCCCATCCGAGCCATGACGGCGGGCGTCGGCTCCAGCCCGGCGGGAACCGGCAGGCAGAGGTCGCGGCCGGCATCGACGACCTCGTGGGTGGCGTGGTGGAAGATGCCGTAGACCCGGTCGCCGGTCTGCAGGTAGCTAACGGCAGCGCCGCGGGCGATGACCGTGCCAACGCCGCCGTAGCCGGGCCGCCACGGGTAGGTGTTCCAGTTCCCCGGGACATGGACGCCGGGGTCGAGGGCCGTGTAGTTCGCGGTCTCCGTGCCAGCGCTGATGACGGTGCGTTCGAGGCGCACGAGAAGTTCCCGGGGGCCAAGCGCGGCGGGCAGCTCGAACTGCTCGAACGATACCTGCCGCTCGCCCGGTACCACGGCCCGGAGGCCCGTCCCACTCATGCCGCTCTCCTCCCGGTGGTCGTTGTTTCAGAGGACCTTCAGCCCCTCGCTATAGCCCATCTCCACGAGGGTGGCGTAGGGGACAGTCCGCTCGAGTTCTTCGCGGATGGGCGCAACGGGCGTGCCGCCTTCCGGGGTGAGCGGGGGCATCCAGTTGTCGTGGTGGCCGAGGACAATGCGCCTGGGACGCATGAGGTCGGCTTCGCGGGCAACGAACTGGGCAAGACTGCCCTGGATGGGTTCGCCATCGATGTTGCCGCGGCCAGCAGCGGCGATGATCGCGAGATCGGGCCGGAGGTCGCGGATGACACCCGTCCAGCAGCCGGAGGTGTCCTGGTAGAAGATGGAGCCGTAGGGCGTCTCGATGACGAAGGCGAGGGCGCCACCGGTCTGCGTGCTGCCGGTGGCGGTGGCGAGGTGCTCGCGCATTTCGCGGGCCTGCTGCGTCTCTTCGCCACCGGCGCGGCCGATGGCGCCGCCGAGGCCGCCGCCCTGCCAGCGCTGGTCCTCGGTCAGGCCCAGATGGCCGAAGGCGGGTTCGGTCGAACTGAGGGACGAGGAGACCCAGATGCAGGAGTGCAGGCTGGGGTAGACGCGGACGCTGATCCCGGGGCCGAGACGCCAGTGCTCGCCGCCTTGCGAGACCTGGAGCTGGTCCGGCGGCACGTCGTGTTCGCGCATCACCCGGGCCGTCTCGTTGGAGCCGATGATCTTCGCCCCGGTGTTGCGGGCGATGACCTCGGCCCCGGCCAGGTGGTCGAAGTGGCTGTGGCCGACGAGCACGAAGTCGGCGCGGGTCACGTCCTTTGTACCGAGGCCGACGAGAGGGGCGGAAGGGACGCGGTCCATATAGGCGTCGAGGAAGATGACGACGCCGTCAACGGTCAATCGAAATGTGGCGCATCCGAGCCAGTCGAGCAGGACGCCCATGTGGTGACTCCCGGCGGTTCGTCGGGCGGCGAGCCCGCGCGGCCGATTCTACGGCATTACGGCGGCGCCGGGCAGGCCGGGGTGCGGTTCAACACGCTACGCGGGCGGTCGCACGGGGAGCAGCGGATGCGGCGAGACGAGAGCGACGCCCCGGCCTCCGTGGCCTGGGGCGATGCGGCGCGGAACGCTTCCGCAGGGGCGATCAAAACCGCGGCCGGTGGCCCGGGCAATCAGTCCGGCGACTCGTGGGCCGGTTTTCCACGCATCATGCTCCAGGCGAGGCGTGAGGTGACCGGTATGTCCTTGCGGTTGATGATCAGGATGATGACGCAAAGTACAGCATAGGCAGCGGAGTACCAGAGCCGGACGGCTTCATTGGTGATGAAGAGCTGGGTGGCGAAGAGGACGAAGAGCGCGACAGCTTCGCGCATGCCCATACGGAGGTTGATGAACACGGCGATGGCGAAGGCGGACTGGGCCGCCGTGAGGAAGATCTCCTCGCGCTGATGTGAGTCCAGCGGCAGGCCATTCGTGAACCCGAAGTCGCCGGCTGAGATGAGGTAGACGACCGGGAGGGTGCCGATGAGCAGGGTCCACTGGTTGACTTTGGATGAGATGAGGACACCCATGCCCGCCCCCGCACGGCCACGCCAGGCGAGCAAGCTCGCGACGAGCACCTCGGGGGCCTCCGAGGCGAGCGGTGCGAGCCACTGGATGAGGAGAAACTCCGAGATGCCGAAGTCGGCGCCGATCTCCTTGAGGGCCTCGGTGAACGGGTGGGCGGCCGTGAAAATCACGAACGCCGGGACGGCGAGCATGACGAGGGTGACGACACGCCGCCGCCGTTTCTCGAGTGAGCCGATTGCCCGCGCCGGCCCGACGAGCTCCACCTCGTGCGACTCCTGGCGGGCGGTGAAGAAGACGTAGGCGATGAACATGGAGACCAGCACGATCGTGTCGAGGATGGTCACGTGATGGCGCAGGGGGATGAGGATGACGTAAAGCGTGGCGATCGTGAGGAAGGCGATCTCGAGCGAGCGCTGTTTATCGACCACCAGCTCTTTGAGGCGGGTGCGATAGAAGAAGATGACGAAGACGATCGGCCAGGCGAGGCCGATGAGGAGCCGGTTGCCACCCGTCATATTGGCGATGGCAAGGCCCTTCTCGGCTTCGATCGGGTCCGCCCCGGCCTCCCAGGCCAGGACAGCGTCTACCGCGTATTCGGGGAGCACGGCGATCAGGGCGATGATCGCAAGGGCGAAGCCCTGGGAGATCTCCAGTTCGGCTGCTTCAGCCGCCCAGCTCAGCAGGAAGGCGGCGGCCAGCACGCCACCCCCGAAGACGAACGCGCCAAGGACCGGGTCCAGATGGGTGCCCGTGAGCCGCAACACGACGGCGGGGACTCCCAGGCTGGCCATCCCGGCGATCGTGGCCCAACTGCGGCCGTGCCGCTCCGCGGTCGGCGTCGCCGTCATGACGCGCCCATGGGGCGGGACCGGCGGGACCGTGCCTGCCGCCGGACCGTGCTCAGCGCGGTGGGGGGCTTATCCATAGGTCGCTTGGGAATGTTTATTCATAGAACGGGATCGCCTCCGCCGTCTCCCAATAGTTGTTGAGGTTCCCCTCGGGCAAGCCTCTGCCGGGATGAAAACGGCCCTTGTGCATCTGATCGACCATCTGCTGAGTGGTCTCGAGCGACTCGTCGAAGACGGCGGCGAAGTAGCCGATGCCCTGAGTGGAGTGCGCGTCGGAGCCGCCGGTCCCTGGTTTACCCATGATCTTCGCCACCTGAAGGGCAAAGTAGTTCTCCCGTGGGGTGTTGCAGCCGTTCAGCACTTCGATCCCGTGGACAAGCTGAAAGACGGGCAGCTTCGAGGCCTGTTCGGGGGTGAGGTCGAACGGCTTCTTGCCCTCGCGCTTGAAGTGGACCGGGTCGAAGAAGTGGCGAAAGGGATGGGCGACCACGAGGAAGGCGCCCTGCTCATCGGCGATTTCGCGCAGCTTCTCGAGGCGCCGGATGCCGGCCGCATAGCCCTTCAGGCCGATGGCGAGGATGTGGCCCATGTCCGTCGAAACTTCCATGCCGTTGTTCACGAAGATGTGCTGGTGTTTCTGGCGAAAGGGGGTGAGGTCCCAGGACTCCCACATCCGGTCGTGTTCCGTGATGTTTACGCCGGTGAGGCCGATGCGCGTGGCCTCAACGATGAGGTCCTCGGGGTTGAGCATCGAATCGGAAGCGCCTTTGAGAGTGTGCAGGTGCATGTCAATGATCGTCCCTGGCACGCCCGCGCCTCCTTGTTCTGCGTTTCACGGAGTATATCACTGCTCGGCGAGGAGCGGCATGAGCCAGCCGAAGAGGCCGAGGAAGGCCGCCGACATCCCCGTCCAGAGCCACCATTGGTCCCGCCAGAGCAGTGTGAGGAGGGGCAGGGGCATGATCGCGATGACGCTCACACCGGCGAGGAAGGGCGCGCTGGGGCTCCCGAAAAGGCCAGGCTGGGAGGCAAGGCCGGCCTCTTCGTAGATGACGGCGATGACGAGGCCCGCCATCGTCCAGGCGACGAACGTCCCGATCGAAACGGGGACGGCGATGAGGGCGGGGTTCGTGCCCTCGCCCAGCCAACGCTGGGCGACCGCGAACCGCCGCCGGGTGAACACGTAGGTCAGGGCGGCCGTCGAGAGTAGCGCCATCGCATACCCGGCGACCCACCCGGCGATCAGGGCCGCCATAGCGACCCCATGGTGCGGGTCTCGACAACGGTGCAGGCGAGACCGGCGGCGCTCCTGGCCACAGCCGTCGCCCGGCCCAGTGGGCCGATCCAGAACAGGGTAGGACCGGCGCCAGCGAGGCGCACCGCCTCGCCGATGCGCTCCTCCAGTTGCTCCCAGAGGGCAGCGAGTTGGGGGAACAGGTCGAATGCCACCCGTTCGAACGTGTTGAACACATCAGCGCTCGTGAACGGCCCGGCGGCCCGCCTTGCGAAAGCCCCCGAGACGGCGCCGTCGTCGAACGGGAGTTCGTCGAGGGCGGCGAACATCCGGGCGGTCTTCCGTTCGATCGTCTCCGGCGGGATGAAGAGCACGACGTCGTGTTCGGTGAGCGGCGCGAGGGGGGTGACCAGTTCGCCGCGGCCGGTGGCGCGAGCCGTGCCGCCGTGGACGAAAAACGGTTCGTCGCTACCGACGGCGGCCGCCGCGTCCAGAAGCTGGGCATCGGTCACGCCCGGCCACTCCAGCTGGAGCAGGCGCAGGACCGTGGCGGCGTCCGAGGCGCCACCGCCCAGCCCGCCGGCCGCCGGGATGCGCTTGTCGAGCGCAATCTGGAGTCCGGCGATATCGCACCCCGCACGGTCGCCGAGGGCGGCCGCGGCCCGCCAGGCGAGGTTGGTCCGGTCGCCGGGGGTGCCTTCAGCGAAGGGTCCGGTGACGACGACAGGGACATCCCCTCGCTGTTGCGTGACCTGGTCGGCGAGGGCAAGGGTTTGGAGGATGGTGTCGATCTCGTGGTAGCCGTCAGGCCGGCGGCCGGTGACTTCCAGCACGAGGTTAATCTTCGCCGGGGCGAGTCCGCGGCGCACGTCAAACATCGGCGCGGACGCGTTCGACGGCATCCAGGAGCGCCAGCCACTCGAGTACGGAGAGGGTCTCGGCCCGGCGCATGGGGTCGATGGCGGCCATCACGAGGGCCGCGTCCGCTCCCTCGGGTGGGAGCCAGACGGCCCGGGCGAGGCCGTTATGGATCTGTTTGCGGGGGTTCCGGAACGTGCGTGAGACGAGTTCGAAGAAGGCGGCGAGGCGTACCCGGGGGACAAGCGGTTCCGCCCGGATGGTGAGCCGAATGACCGA
>JBJXGC010000178.1:0-37593 GCA_046154545.1 Dehalococcoidia bacterium
GATGCGAACGTGGCCGCGTTGCTCTGGGACCCCCAGACCTCGGGCGGGCTGCTCTTCGGTTGCCGTCCTCGGAAGGCCGCGGCGCTCGAAGTGGCCTTCGCCGCCGATGGCGAGCCGCTCTGGCGCATCGGCCGGGTGCGTGCGGGCGAAGCGGGGATCACCGTCGCCTGAGTACGACCGTGCGGTGTCAGGCGGGCTGGTTGTTCTTGCGGCTCTCCGCGCGCAGGTAGGCGAGAGCCAGCTCGTACCGGGATTGCAACGACACCCACGTTTGCGCGGAGATGCCCAGCGCCCGTTCGAGATCGACCGCCGTGTCGGCGCTGATCCCCGTGCGTCCCCGGATGATCTCGTTGATGAGTTGGGGCGAACGTCCCATCACGAGTGCCAGCGCCCGCTGCGTGAGTCCGCGAGCCTCAAGTTCATCGGCAAGCGTTTCACCGGGATGGATCGCTTCGTCCGGCCAGGCGGTTCCGTTCACGTCAGTCGTCATAGTGGTTTGTCACCTCCCGTATCACCACGGTGGCCTCGTCTTCGTCGTAGGTCACGAGAAGGCGCCAACCTGAGTTGAGGTCGATGGCCCACTGGCCCTCGCGCTCTCCACGCAACCGGTGGAGCCGGAGCGATTGCATCCCCTGAACGTCGTTCCACGTCGTTGCCGCCACAAGGAAGTCCACTCGTTGGATGAACTTCCGCGCGACCGGTCGTCCCCACGCGCGAGTTCCCAGGGCCAGGCTGAGATAGCGGTCTCGCAGTCGGGTATCGCCCCATGACAGCTTGATTGTATCACTCCAGCTGGTGGCTGGTCGGAGTCTAACGCTGCGCCGCCAATGCGTGCCGGCGAACCCGGGATCACCGTCGCCTGTTTGGGGCGCCCCGGGGAACATTCGCGGCGGCGGCGGCGTCTCTACAGATGTGATGATCGTCTCCCCAGCCCCCTGGCGTTCTTGGGGACCCGGCGACTCACCGTGCCCGGCCCTCTCGACCCGCCGATTGTTCGCTGGGAGGCGCCTTCCTATACTCGATGGGCGTCCCCCGGGTGAATGGAGGTACCTGTGACCGCCGTTGCAACCGCGTACGAGACCGTTATCGGCCTCGAAGTCCACTGCCAGCTCGATACGAAGAGCAAGATGTTCTGCAGCTGCAGCGTGGATTACGCCGGGGCCGAGCCGAATACACACGTGTGCCCGGTCTGCCTTGGCCTCCCCGGCACGCTCCCCGTCATCAACGAAAAGGCGATCGAATACATCGTCATGACGGGCCTCGCACTCCATTGCGAGATCTCCCCCTTCAGCAAGTTCGACCGGAAGAACTACCCCTACCCGGACCTGATGAAGGGCTACCAGATCTCCCAGTACGACCTGCCGGTCTGCCTGGGTGGCTGGTTGGAAGTCGAGGTCGAAGGCCAGCCGCCCCGCCGCCTCGGGATCACGCGGGTGCACATGGAAGAGGACACGGCCCGGCTCATGCACCGCATCGACGCCGTCACGGGCGAGGGCTACAGCCTTGTTGACGTCAACCGATCAGGGACTCCCCTCATGGAGATCGTGAGTGAGCCTGATATGCGAAGCGCGGCCGAGGCGCGAGAGTACCTCGTGCGCCTGCGCCAGATCCTGCGCTACATCGGCGTCAGCGACGCGAATATGGACGAGGGCAACTTCCGCTGCGACGCCAACATCAGCCTCCGCCCGCGCGGGCGGGAGGAGTTCGGCGCCAAGGTGGAAGTGAAGAACATGAACAGCTTCCGCGCCGTCCACGACGCCATCATCTTCGAAGAGAAGCGCCAGGCGGCCGTGCTCAACGCCGGCGGCATCATCCCCCAGGAGACGCGGGGCTGGGTGGACGAGACCAGTGAGACCGTGAGCCAGCGTTCGAAAGAGATGGCCCACGACTACCGCTATTTCCCCGAGCCCGACCTGCCCCCACTTACCCTCGGGGCGGCGTTCATCGAAATGGCCCGGGCGCGGCTGCCGGAACTCCCGGCGGCCCGGAAGGGGCGGCTCCTCGGCCTCGGCCTGAGCGAGTACGAGGCCGTCACCCTCAGTGAATCACGCGAGCGGGCCGACTATTTCGACGCTGTCCATGCCGCCCTGGGCGACCGCGAGGGGCGCGGCGCCCGCCTGGCCGCGAACTGGGTGCTGGGTGAGGCCCTGCGCTGGTGCAACGCCTCCGGCCGGGAGATCACCGAACTGCTGGTGACGCCCCGGCAGCTCGCGGACCTGGTTTCGCTCGTTGAGACGCAGGCGATCACGGCATCCGTGGGCAAGCAGGTGTTCGAAGGGATGGCGGCCAACGGCAAAGACGCCGCCACCCTCGTCGAAGAGGGGGGCCTTGGGACCATCAGTGGAACCGATGAGGTGGTCGCAATCGTCAGGAAGATCATCGCCGCCAACGAGAAGGCGGTGGGGGACTACCGGGCCGGTAAAGAAGCGTCACTCAAGTTCCTCATCGGCCAGGTGATGCGTGAGACGAAGGGCCGGGCGAACCCGCAGGTGGCGCAGGACCTGATCCTCAAGGAGCTGTCATAAATGTTGATCTATCCTAGCGATATCTCTCACCCGTGGTACACTCCCCGCCGATGACCTTCCAGCAGTTCCGCGAGCACAGCGTCATCCGGTGGCTCTATCCGGGGATGCACATCAAGCGTTGGCTGGTCCTTCTGCTCCTCGGTGTCTGCCTGATGGGCCTGGGGATTTCATACGTCCTCCGCGAGGCGTACCTGACCTACACCTTCCCGGGGGCGTTCTACTACATCACCCTCCAGTTCATGCCGCGCTGGAGCCGCGGCTTGCTCTTCATGTCGCTCTCGCTCAGTACCGTTGTGATCGCCACCTGGAAGCTAAACCAGTCGCTCCTCTACGCCTTCATCCGGCCGGAACGGGAGGGCAGCATCTCCCAGACGATCTACAACAAGCGCATCCTCGGCCGGGGGCCGAAGATTGTGGCCATCGGCGGCGGGACCGGCCTGAGTATGCTGCTCCGCGGCCTCAAGACCTACACCAGCAACCTCACGGCGATCGTGACGGTGGCGGATGACGGCGGCAGCACGGGCCGCCTGCGCCAGGAGTTCGGCGTCATCGCGCCCGGGGACCTTCGCCAGTGCATCGCCGCCCTGGCCGAGGCCGAACCGCTCATGTCGAAACTCTTCCAGTACCGTTTCACGGAAGGCACCGGCCTCGAAGGTCACTCGTTCGGGAACCTGTTCATCGTCGCGATGTCGGAGGTGACGGGGAACTTCGAGGCGGCCATCCACGAGACCAGCCGCGTGCTCAACGTCCGCGGGTCGATCCTGCCATCGACGCTCGAGGACGTTACCCTCAGCGCCCGGACACATGGCGACGTGATGGTCCATGGTGAACATAACATCACGGAGCACGCGGCCGCGATCAAAGATCTCTTCCTGAACCCGGCCTCCGCCGAAGCCCATCCTGACGCCGTCCGCGCCATCCTCGATGCCGACATCGTCGTCATCGGCCCGGGCAGCCTCTATACGAGCGTGCTGCCCAACCTGCTTGTCACGGGGCTCCAGAAGGCGCTCTTCGCCACCGCGGCGACGCGCGTGTTCGTCTGCAACGTTGCTACCCAGCAGGGGGAGACGGACGGCTTTTCGGTGCTGGACCACCTCGAGGCGTTGGAGCGCCACACCGGCAAGGGCATGGTCCACGCCGTCATCGCGAACAACAACATCGCAGCGCAGTTGCCGGACGAGTGGCACTCGCGGCCGGTGCCGATTGCCCGCGGCAGCGCCTTCTACGCGGCCTGTGGTGTCCAGCTCGTCGAGGCCGACGTGGTGGCGGAGGAGAATCGATACCGCCACGACCCCGAGAAGTTGGCGGCTACCATTCTCCGCCTCTACGATGATAGGCACATATTCACGCCGCCCGCCGCCGCCCCTGCGACGGAGGCGGCGGTACTCCTCAGCCGGTAGATACGACCATGATGAACCTCCTCCAGATCGTGATCTCTGTCATCCTCATCGCCGTGGTCCTTCTCCAGGTGAAAGGGTCCGGGTTCGGCGCCGCCCTTGGCGGCATGTCGGGTGGCTCCGTCTTCCGGACAAAGCGGGGCCTCGAGCGCACGCTCTTCCAGGCCACGATCATCCTCTCGATCGTCTTCATCTTCGTGTCGTTTCTGAGCGTCCAGGCGCAGCGCTAGGCTTGATCCTCCGCGAGCACGGTGGCGGTATTCGGTGGCCCCTCCTCCTCGCCGGGGCCCTCGCCATCGCGATGTTGGCGGCCGGCCTCGCGCTCTACCTGCGCCTTTCTGGGGACGACAGCGCCGTCCTCGCCGATATACCCACCTACACAGAGGCTATCGTTGGCAGCGCCCAGCGGGTGAACCCGCTCTTCGCGGCGGCGAACGATGTCGATCAGGACCTCGCGCGGCTGGTGTTCTCCGGCCTGGTGAGGATCGGCCCCGACGGCTCGGTCCTGCCGGACCTGGCGGATCTGCCCCAGATCTCCGAGGACGGCCGCACCTATACCTTCCGGCTGAAGCGGAACCTCACCTGGCATGACGGTCAGCCGGTCACCTCGAGCGACGTCGCCTTCACCATCGAGCGCCTCACCGCGCCGGACTTCACCGGCGATGTCGTCCTTGCGGAGTCCTGGAGCGGGGTCGAAGTCGAGACCCCGGACGACGCGACGGTCATTTTCCGCCTGAAGCAGGCCTCAGCACCCTTCGTCGCGCGCAACGCCACGCTGGGCATCCTGCCGGTGCACCTCCTCCGGAACCTGGCGGGACAGGCCTTACGCGACGCGCCGTTCAACACGGCACCGGTCGGCACGGGCCCCTATCGGCTGGCGGCGTTGGGGTCGGGCGAAGCGCGCCTGGCGGCCAACGAACGCTATCACCTCGGTGCGCCCGGCATCGGGATCATCCGTTTTCGCTTCTACCCGGATTACGCGGCCGCCATTGCCGCCGTGGCAGCGGGCGATGCCGACGGACTGTTCTTCCGGGAGCCACCTTCAGCGGCACAGCAGGCAGAGCTGGCGCGGATCAAGGACATGCGGACCGAACAATTCCAACGGGCGGGCTATATCGTCCTCTATCTCAACAACGACCAGGTGGCCTACTTCGCGGAGGCCGAAGTCCGGCGCGCCATCAACCTCGCGATCGACCGGGAAGCCATCGCCGGCGAGGCGTTCGGGCAGCTGGCGACGGCCTCCGCCTCGGCCATCGCGCCGGGCTCCTGGGCCTACGCCCCGGAGTACGACGGCTTGACGGTCGACCTCGAAGAGGCCAGGGCGCTCCTCGACGAGGCCGGCTGGAAGGCGGACCCCAACACCCACATCTTGGTCCGGGGTGGCGAGGAGTTCCGCTTCACGATCCGCACCGATACGGACCCGGCACGCGCCGCCGCCGCCGCCTCCGTGGCAAGGGCGCTCGACCAGCTCGGCATCCGGGCCACAGTCGCGACCACAACCTTTTCCGTGCTCGAGCGGGATTTCCTGCGGGAGCGGCGGTACGACGCTGCCATCGCTGGCTGGGACCAGGGTCCCGACCCGGACCCATACTTCGGCTGGCATAGCTCCCAGGGCGGCAGCGCCGGCCTGAACTTCGCTGACTTCGGCGATATCGTCGTCGATCAGCTCATCGCCAAAGCGCGGACGACGGCCGACCGAGAGATCCGGGTCCAACAGTACCGTCAGTTCCAGGAGAAGTGGGTCGACCTGGCCCCCAGCGTTGTGCTCGTCTACCCCCACTACCTGTTCATCCACACGGATGCGCTGGGCGGGGTGACGGCGAGTGTGCTGGCCGAACCCGCACAGCGCTTCTTCGATGTGCAACGATGGCAGAAGTGAACCGCCCCATCTTCCTGCTCAGCGATTTCGGCCTGGCGAGCGCGTTTGCCGGGCAGGTGCGTGCCGTCATCGCGGGCATCGCGCCGGGGGCCAGCGTGATCGACCTGGCTCACGACGTCTCACCGTTCGCGGTCGAGGAAGGGGCCTGGCTGCTCGAGACTTCGCTCGCCGTCCTGCCGCCGGGCGCCGTCGTCATGGCCGTGGTCGACCCGGGGGTCGGCGGCGCTCGCCGGGAGCTTGTGGTCGCGAGTGGGGGCCATCTCTTCGTGGGCCCCGATAACGGTCTGCTTTCGGCTGCCTTCGGCGACCGCCTCCCGGGCGGGACGCGCCCAGAAACCGATGTCCGCGAACTCTGTTCGCCCCAGTTCCGGCGGCCGCATGTCAGCCCGACGTTTCACGGGCGGGACATCTTCGCCCCGGCTGCCGCCCATCTCGCGAACGGCGTCGACTACCGCCTGCTGGGCCCGCCGTTGGGAGATGCCACCATCTTCCCCGCGTTCGCGGCGACGCCAGGTGAGCATGGGGAGCTGGGCGGCCGGGTGGTCCACATCGACCGTTTCGGTAACCTCATCACGACGATCAGGCCGGCCCAACTCTTCCCGCGATTCGTGATCGAAGCCGGCGGCGCCGCTGTGGACAGCCATGTCCGGACATTTTCAGACGCTCCGGAGGGAGTGCCGTTCTGCTACGCCGACAGCAGTGGCTTCATCGCCATCGCCGTGAACGAGGGCAGCGCCGCCGAAACCATCGGCCTGCGGCGGGGCGACCCCGTGACGGTGCGGGCGCGATGAACCCGAAAGACGTACGTTTGGTGTTCATGGGCTCGCCCGAATTCGCTGTGCCGCCGCTTCGCGCCCTCGCCGCTGCTGGATATCAGGTGGTGGCGGCTGTGACGCAGCCAGACAAGCCGGCGGGCCGCGGGGGGGCGCTGAGCGAGCCGGCGGTCAAGGCTGCGGCGGCCGCACTCGGCGTGCCCGTCCTCCAACCCGGGCGGCTGAAGGACCCGTCGGCCGTTGAGGCGCTCGAAGGGCTCGCCCCTGACCTCTTCGTGGTCGCGGCCTACGGGAAGATCCTGCCGCAGGCCGTCTTAGACATCCCGAAGCGAGGCTCAGTCAACGTCCACGCCTCGCTCCTCCCCCGCTGGCGGGGGGCCTCGCCGATCACCGCCGCCATCCTCGCGGGGGACGTGGAGACCGGCGTGAGCATCATGGAGATGGCCCTGGCGATGGACGCCGGGCCCGTCATCGCGAAGGCGTCCACGCCCATCGGCGGCGAGGACACGACGGGCACGCTCGAACCGCGACTGGCGGAACTCGGCGCCCGGACGCTCATCGGCGTCCTCCCCGGCTGGTATGACCGCCAGATCACGCCGGAGGCCCAGGACGAAGCGCACGTCACGCTCTGCAGGCTCGTCTCGAAGGCCGATGGACACCTGCGGGCGTCCATGACTGTGGACGAGGCGAGCCGAGCCGTGCGTGCCTACAACCCGTGGCCAGGCGCCTACGTGCTCTACCGGGGCGAGCGCCTTGCCATCTGGGCGGCGCATGTGCTCGCTGGCGCCTGCGAAGGACGCTCCCCGGGGACGTGCGCGGTGGTGGGCAAATCTCCGGCTGTCGTCTTCCGTACGGCGTCTGGCGGGACGGCTGCGCTCGCGCTCGACCTCGTCCAGCGGCCGGGAGGCAAGCGCCTCAGCGGCGAGCAGTTCCTGAACGGGGAGCGTGGCCTCCTGGCCCCGGAGGTGGGCCTCGCATGACCGACCTCTACGGCCTCCTGCCTTCGGCAATCGACGAACTCGTTGCGAGCCTGAACCTGCCCGGCTACCGCGCCGACCAGCTCCTGCGGGCGTTGTACCACGATAATCCGGCCTCGATGGCGGAGCTGCTCACCCTGCCGGCCGGGCTCCGCACCCGGCTTTCGGACGAAGGGTTCACCCTGGGCGCGGCCGCGGAAGTGCGGCGGGTCGTCAGCGATGACGGCCAGACGACGAAACTTCTCCTGCGCATGGGCGACGGCACGCTGATCGAGACCGTCCTCATGCAATACCCGGCCCAGGGCCGTGAGACCCATCCCCGCTCGACGGTCTGTGTTTCGACCCAGGCCGGCTGTGCCATGGGCTGCGTCTTCTGCGCCACCGGGCAGATGGGGTTCGAACGGAACCTCAAGGCGGGGGAGGTGATGGCCCAGGTCCTCTGCGTCCAGAAGCTCCTGGCGGAACGGGGCCAGCATGTCACTAACGTCGTGTTTATGGGCATGGGCGAACCGCTGGCGAACTATGCGGAGACCATCCGGGCCGTCCGACTGCTCGTCGATCCGCGCGCGTTCGGGCTCGCGCAGCGGGCTATCACGATCTCCACCGTGGGCGTCATCCGGGGGATTGAGCGCCTGGCCGAAGAGGGCCTCCAGGTCGGGCTCGCCATCTCGCTGCATGCCCCGAATGAGGCGCTCCGCCAGCGGCTGGTGCCCACGGCAGGGCCGCGGTCGGTGCATGAACTGATGGTCGCCGCGCGCAAGTACTGGCGGAAGACAAACAGACGCGTGACCTTCGAATACGCCCTGATCGACCAGGTGAACGACTCTCCCGAGCTCGCCCGCGAACTGGTCACCCTGCTCGGTGGGAGCGGCGTCCACGTGAACCTGATCCCAGTGAACCCGACGGCCGGCGGCCACCGCCGCCCCGGGCGCACCCGCGTGCTGGGGTTCGAAAAGATCCTCCGCGACGCCGGCGTGAACTGTACGGTCCGGGTCGAGAAGGGGACCGAGATCTCGGCGGCCTGCGGTCAGCTCAGGACCGACGCGCTTAACGCCGTCCCAGGCGCCTGAGACCCGAAAGGACGACCTTCCCGAGGGCCATCCCGAAGCCGATGGCGACGGCCGAGCGCATGTCCAGCAGGGTATGCACTTCGCCACGGACGACGGGCGCGATAAGGACCGCGGTGCGCACTTCGTCGGCGGCCAGCGATTTCGCGACCACGATCCCGGCGTTGCTCCCCTTGAGCGTCCCCTGGCCGATGTTGAGGATGCCGACATTGCTCCGTTCGATGTGGGCGTTGGCTGCGCGTAGACGCTGGACGGCCGCGCGTTCGAGCCGGGCCGTATCGCTCTCGATCGACCCCACGGCGGCGTGTGTGGCCTCGACGTGCGTGGCCGTGAGGCGGTCAACCCGTCCCCCGGAAACGCGCGAATGTCCGGATCCATTACCGTCGGCCATCGAAGTGACCGTAGACCGCGCCTCAAAAAGGCGCAATGCTCGCCGTCGTGCGGACCGACGACTTCGACTTCGCCCTCCCACCGGGACTGATCGCCCAGGAACCGGCCGAGCCGCGTGATTCCTCGCGCCTTATGGTCCTGCGCAAAGCGTCAGGGACCATCGAGCACCACCGCTTCTCCGAGCTGCCGGAGCTCCTCCAGGCGGGCGACCTGCTGGTCGTGAACGACACGCGGGTGATGGCGGCACGCCTCTTCGGCCTGCGCCCGGAGACAGGCGGGGCGGTGGAGGCGCTGCTCGTCCGGCCGCTCACGGATACGCGCTGGGAGACGCTCTTCCGGCCGGCGCGCCAGGCCGTCGCGGGCCGGCGCTTCGTCTTCACGGTGGCCGGGGCGCCGCTGGCCGGCACCGTGGTCACCCGTGCCGGGGGCGTCGTGGTGCTCGACTTCGAGCGCCCCTTCGACCCGGCGAACGCCGGCGCGGTCCCGCTGCCGCCCTACATCAAGGGCTTCACGGGCGACCCCGAGCGCTACCAGACGGTCTACAGCCGCGAACCGCGGAGCGCCGCCGCCCCCACGGCCGGGCTCCACTTCACCCCCGGACTCCTGCAGCGCCTGGCGGACCGGGGCATCGGACGGGTGGCCGTCACGCTCGAGGTAGGGCCCGGCACGTTCAAGCCGGTCGTAGCCGACGACCCCCGTGACCACGCCCTTCACGCCGAGCACGTCTCCATCCCCGCGGAGACGGCCCGGGCGCTGACCGCCGCGAAGGCTGAGGGCCGCCGTGTGGTGGCGGTTGGGACGACGGTCGTGCGGACCCTGGAGCATGCCGCCCGGGTGGCCGGGCCTGGCGGGGAGATCGCGCCATACGAGGGCTGGACCGAGCTCAAGATCCTCCCGGGCGACCCCTTCCACGTGGTGGACGTGTTGGTCACCAACTTCCACCTCCCCCGCTCGACCCTCCTCATGCTGGTCTGCGCCTTCGCCGGCCAGGATCTGACCCTGGAGGCATACCGGGTCGCGGTGGAGCAGGCCTACCGCTTTTACAGTTTTGGCGACGCGATGCTCGTGCTGCCCTGACCGGTAGAATGGGGCCGGACACGAGGAGGTGCGGCCATGCCCGCGGTTTTCGTCCACGGTAACCCCGAGACTGACGCCATCTGGGATGCGCTCTTTGGCCATCTCGCCCGCAAAGACGTGGTGGCGCTCTCGCCGCCGGGCTTCGGCGCGCCCGCCGCCGAAAGCTTCGCCGCCACAAGCGACGCCTACGTGGCCTGGCTGGAAGGCGAACTCCGCCGCCTGGATGGCCCGATCGACCTGGTCGGACACGACTGGGGCGGCGGGCACGTGATGCGCCTCGTCCTCGCCCACCCGGAGCTGGTCCGCTCCTGGGCGATGGATATCGCCGGCTGCTTCGACCCCGAATACGTCTGGCATGACATGGCCCAGGTCTGGCAGACGCCGGAGGCGGGCGAGGCCGCTGTCGCCGGCATGGTCGGCGCGCCGCTGGAAGCGCGTACGGCCCAGTTCGAGTCGCTGGGAATGAGCAAGGATGTGGCCGCCCGCGTCGCCGCCGCGAATGACGCCACAATGGCCCGCTGCATCCTCGCGCTCTACCGCTCGGCCAAACAGCCCGCGATGACGGAGTGGGGCAAGGCGTTGCCGAAGGCCGCCGCCCGGCCCGGCCTCGTGATCATCGCCACTGGCGACCACTACACCGGCGGTGAGGTGCTCGCCCGGCGCTCGGCCCAGCGGGCGGGGGCGAAGGTCGCGATGCTCGAAGGGCTCGGCCACTGGTGGATGTGCGAAGACCCCGCGGCCGGCGCGAAGGTGCTCGACGAGTTCTGGGCGACGCTCGGGTAAACCATCGCCAGCCAACGCCACCTGAGGAGCGCTGCCCATGCCCCGCATGTCCCCCGAAGACCTCGCGACATTCCTGGAGGAGCCGCACACCGGTGTGATCGCGACCCTCCGCCAGGATGGGATGCCGTATACGGTCCCCATCTGGTTCCTCTGGAAGCCGGACGCCGCCGCGAAACCGTTTCCGAGCGGCCCGCTGAGCTACCCCGGCGGCGCGCTCTGGCTGACCGGCACCTACTCGCGCGTCTGGTGCCAGCAGCTGCTCAAAGACCCGCGGGCCTCCTTCTGCATCGAGTCGGGGCCGCCGGTGACGGGCCATGTTGGCTTCGACGGCACCTGCGAGGCCTTCGAACGGCCGTCGTTCGACATCTGGCCCATCTCCCGCGAACTGGCGGAGAAGTACGTCGGACGGCGCGACCCGGCGAACGCGGAAGCGGTCGAGAAGTTCTTCGCGAACATGCAGACCGAGCCCCGGCTCCTGTTCAAGCTCACGCCGCAGGTCGTCCGCGCGATCGACATGCGCGTCTATCGCGGCAAACGCGCGGACCGGGAGTTCCAGAATGCGGGGCGATGACGGCGTAAGGGTAACGGAGTATGGCCACTCGTCACGCGACGTTGACACCCACAGGCCCAAACCCGCTAGGATCCCTGTTACTACGGAAGAAGGTACTCCAGCGTGGCTGATTCGCCCGTTGTTTCGCCCGACACGCATCTCGTCCACCGGCGGCTCGCCGTCAGCGTGCAGCCCGTCCCCAAGCAGAAGGCTGAGGACCGGGTCAAGAATTTCGACGAGACCTACTTCGGCTTCGACCTGAACGCCGCCAAGATAGAGGCGTCGCGCTGCATCCAATGCCCATCGGCGCCCTGTCAGGAGGCCTGCCCCGTCGGCAACGACATCCCCGGGGCGTTCGCCTTCCTGGAGGTGGGCGACATCCTGATGGCGGCCGATAAGTTCCGGGAGACGAGCAACCTGCCGGAGATGTGCGGCCGCCTCTGCCCCCAGGAGAAGCTCTGCGAGGGCGCCTGCGTCGTCGGCTTCGCTATCCGCCCCGACGGGAAGAATGAGCCGGCGGTGACCATCGGCAAGCTCGAGGCGTTCTGCACCGACTTTCAGCGCCAGGAGCTGGGCGGCTACCCGATGCCCCGCTACCTGCCCGAGCCGACGGGCAAGAATGTGGCGGTGATTGGCGCCGGGCCGGCCGGCCTCGCCGTGGCCGAGATGGTCGCGCTGCAGGGGCACGGCTGCACGGTCTTCGAATACTGGCCCGAGCCGGGGGGAGTGCTCGTCTATGGCATCCCGAACTTCAAGATGCGCAAGAGCATCGTCGATGAGTACATCGCCTATCTTGAGGCGCTGGGCGTGAAGTTCCGCTGCAGCACCTACGTTGGGCGCGACATCACCATCGACGAGATGCTCGAAGGTGAGTTCCAGGCAGTCTTCTTGGGCACGGGGGCCGGAGTCGGAAACATCATGGAGATCGAAGGCGAGGACCTTCGTGGTGTCCATAAGGCGACGGACTTTCTGGTCCGCGCCAACCTCACGGAGGGCCAACTGCCGGACCACCTCAAGGAGCCGCTGCCGGCCCCGAAGAACGTCGTGGTGATCGGCGGCGGCGACACAGGCATGGACTGCGTCCGGACGGCCGTGCGGCTCGGCGCAGAGCGCGTCATGTGCGTCTACCGGCGCACCGAAAACGAGATGCTGGGCCGTGGCGAGGAGCGGAAGAACGCCCGCGAAGAGGGCGTCGAGTTCGTGATGCTCACCCTTCCCACCCGCCTCATCGGGGACGAGACCGGCAAGGTCGTCGCCGTCGAACTGCAGAAGATGGAGCTGGGCGAACCGGACAGCAGCGGCCGCCGTTCGCCCAAGGCGATCAAGGGGAGCGAGTACATCGTCCCGGCCGATACAGTGGCCATCGCCATCGGTTACGGGGCCGACCCGCTGGTGCCGCAGACGACGGTGGGGCTGAAGGCCGACCGCAAAGCGTTGCTCCAGATCGACAAGTCCGGCCGCACCTCGCGCCCGGGAGTGTTCGCCGGTGGCGACAACGTGAACGGCGCAGACCTGGTGGTGACGGCCTTGGCCGACGGCAGGCGCGCAGCCGACGCTATCTGCCTCTACCTGGATTCGCTCCCGGCCAGCCGCCGCTAAGCCGCGTCCACCGGATGTCCACCCGGCGAAACCACGATTTACAGTGGGTTTACACGGCCGCGCTATTCACTTCCCGTGTCCCCTCCGATTCTTGGAGTGAGACAGCGAGGAGCACACGGTGAACAAGCCGCCCACCCTATCCTTCCTCTTTCCGGGCGCCGAATCCGACGAACTCGGATCGGTGAACACGATGCCAGTCATGCGCGTGCTGCGCCCCGCCGTTTTCGCCCTCTGGTTCATCGTGACGGCGGCGGAGGCCATCGCGCTCGTGACGACGGGTGAGATCGGCAACCTGTACATCGCCCTCCTGTTCACCGGCCTGTTCGCCGTCGTCCACCTCCAGTTCTGGTGGGAGGAATCGGAGCAGGGCCGCCGGGTCGCGCGCTCAGTCGAGCGGGCCCGGGGCAAGATCTACGAAGACGAGGCGACGGGCCTGCCCAACAGCCGGCACTTCGTCTATGAGCTTCGCCGCCAGATGATGCGCTCAGTGCGCAGCGGCCGGGGCTTTTCGCTCGTCCTCACAGACCTCAATGGACTCGCCCCGAAAGAAGCGGCACTCGCCCTCCCGATGGTGGCCAAGGCCCTTCGCCATTCCGTGGCCGAAGGCGACTTTGTGGCCCACCTTGAAGGTCCTGTGTTCGCCGCCATCGTCGCCGACGACCGGGAGCAGAGCGCGGCCGAGAAGGCTGATCAGATGTGGCGCGGCATCGCCGCTATCGTCCCCGCGGACCGCGCCGCCTCGGTGAGGCCGGTCGTCTCATCGACGGGCTACCAGGGTGAACTCGAAGTTCGTGATTTTCTCCGCCGTGCCCAACGCGACCTGGTCGGTGCGCGTTCAATGGGTGCGGCCGCGGCGCCAAGGGCGCCCCAGCAGCCGGCATCGCTGTCGGCTGCCTGAGACTCTTACCTCTTACTCTGGACGCACAAATGCCCGCCATCCGGCGGGCCTTTGTGCGTGCGTGTGATGCATCCGATGGAGTGGAGCGGGCGAAGGGAATCGAACCCTCGTCTCAACCTTGGGAAGGTCGCGTGCTGCCATTGTACCACGCCCGCGTAGCTAGGCCGCGCTCATCGTATCATCCCCGCATTCCTTATTCGAGGTGTCCCTGTGCCGATTCCAAAAGAGCTTGCGCTCACCCCCGATCAGCTTGATGAGTTGATGACCACGAGTTGGAACATGCGGGTGGCCACGATCGGGCCGGGCACGCGGATAAACGTCACGCCGCTCTGGTTCGGCTGGGCGGGCGGCAACGTCTACTTTTACTGCCGAGGCCAGAAGGTGGTGAACCTGCGACGCAACCCGGTGACCACGGTGCTGGTCGATCGGAACGAGCGGTTCCCGGAACTCCAGGGGGCCATGTTCCAGGGCCGGGCAACGGTGCTTGAAGACGCCGAATCGGAGGCCGCCGACCCGAACATGGAGACCGTGCGCCTGCAGATGGGCGCCAAGTATGCCGGTGGCCACGGCGAATCCGCCGAGGTCCGCCGGAACGAATCTTCGGCGCGTGGCCGCCACTGGCGCTGGGTGCGCTTCGAACCCACGCACACGGTCACGTGGGACAACTTCAAAATCAAACGGTAGCGGCTCTGGCTTCGGCACCGCTGCTAGACGTGTGTCCGCCAGGTCTGCAGGGCCGAGCGGAGGCCCTCCTCCTTGATCAGGCGGTTGACCGTCCGGACGGCGTGGGATTGGTGGCTGAGGGCGTCGATATCGACCCCGAACTGGAGCGATTCGCGAAAGCCCTGGACCTCCTGGGTCTGGTTAATCGCCCGTTTGGCGAGCTGGAGGATCTCGGGCGGCGTCTCGGCCATGGCCCGCGCTTCGGCCATCACGCGCGCTTCAAGTTCGGCAGTGGGCACGATGTCGTTGATCATTCCCAGTCTCAGCGCCTCCGCTGCGGAGATCTTCGAGCCGATCTTGTAGAAGATCTCGCGCGCCTTCTTCGGGCCGATCAGCCAGGTCCAGAAGGGGAGGACGAAGCCGATACCGACCGGCAACTGGGGGATGCCGAAGGTCGTGTCGTCGGCGGCGATGGTCACGTCGCAGATGAGGGCGAGCTGCGTCCCACCGGCAAGGCAGAAGCCGTGCACCTGGGCGATGACGGGTTTGCGTAGCTCCCAGATGGTCAGCAAGCGGCGGAGGGTGTCTTCCAGGCCTGTGGCGTCGGCGACGGCGCTCAACGGGGCGCTCGGGGCAGCGGGCCCGTCGATCCCCCGGGTCAGGTCGTACCCGGCGCAGAACGAACGTCCTGCCCCTTTAAGGATGACGACGCGGACCTCACGGTCGGCCTCCGCCTCGTGCAGGGCCGCGACGAGTTCGTGTTGGAGGGGGACGCTGAGCGCGTTCAGCTTCTCCGGCCGGTTCAGCGTGATCGTGGCGATGCGTTCGCTCGTCTCGTAGGTGACCAGTTCGTAGCTCACAGGGGACCTCCTCTTGCGCCGGGCGCACTGCAGCCTAACGGTTGGTGAACCGGGCGGGCCGTTTTTCGAGAAAACTCTGCATGCCCTCCTGGGCGTCGTGCGTCTGGCTGGCGCCGGCCATCATCTCGACGGCGTAGGCGTAGGCCTTACCCTGGTCGAGATCGACCTGGGCGTAGAAGCCGCGTTTGCCGAGGCCCTTCGACATGGCGCTGCCCCGCGTGGCGCGGCGGAGCAGGTCCAGCGTTTCGCGCTCGAGGTCGGCCAGCGCCACGACCCGGTTCACCAGGCCCCAATCGGCCGCGGTGGCGGCGTCGATCGTGTCGCCGGTAAGGGCCATTTCGAGCGCCCGCTTGCGGCCAACGTTGCGGCTCAGGGCGACGACCGGCGTGTGGCAAAACCAGCCGCCCTTTCCGCCCGGGGTGGCGAAGGCGGCGGTGTCGGCCGCGACCGCGAGGTCACAGCTCGCCACGAGCTGGCAGCCGGCCGCGGTCGCCAGGCCGTGGACGCGGGCAACCACGACCTGGGGGATGGCCTGGATCGCGTCCATCATCTCGGTGCACTGCCAGAGCAGGCGGCGCATGGCCGGGAGGTCCGACCCCGCCATATCCGCGAAGTCGTGGCCGGCGCTGAAGACCGGGCCGTTCCCGGCGACGATGACGCCGAGGGCATCGCTCGCGCCAGCTTCTTTGAAGGCGGCCGTCAGTTCGACCATGTGGGCGAGTGAAAGCGCGTTGCGGCGCTCCGGCCGGTCCATCGTAATGGTGACGAACGGGCCATCACGGGTAACAAGGACGTGTTCGAAGGTCATGGTGCCTCCAGCGCCGCGGTGACGGGCTGGCCCGGATTCTACCCCCGAACGTCGCGCCGGGCGCGGCCCCGGGCGGCGACGAAGTGCTTCGGCACCCGCATGGTGAAGGTGGCCCCACCGCTCGGCTCAGCCGTCGCTTCCACGGTGCCACCATGCGCCCGGACCACATGCTTGACGATGGCGAGGCCCAGGCCGACGCCGCTGCTGGCCCGGGAGGCGTCGCCTTTGTAAAAGCGCTCGAAGACGCGGGGCAGTTCGTGCGCCGGGATTCCCGGTCCTTCGTCCCGCACCGAGATGACGGCGAGCTCTCCCTCGTCGCTGGCTGCGACATGGATCGTGGCCCCGGCCGGGCTGAACTTGATGGCGTTGTCCAGGAGGTTGTTCATCGCGCGTTGGAGCGACGAGCGGTCGATCTCGGCGATTGGGCCCGGCGCCGGGGGGGCGGAGACCGTGATCCCACCCTTCTCCAGGCGCGTCTGCAACAGTGAAGCGCTTTCGGCGACCAGGACGGCCAGGTCGGTCGGTTGGGGATCGAGGGGCATCGCGCCCGATTCGATCCGGGAAAGGTCGAGGAGTTCCGTCACGAGGATCGTCAGTCGATCGACCTGCGCGATAATCCTGCTCGCGAACTCGGTCGTCTGGGGGCCCGGATCGACGTTTCCTGACTCGATCGTCTCGGCCAGGGCGCGGATGCCGGCGAGTGGGGTCCGCAACTCGTGGGAGACGTTCCCGATGAAGTCCCGGCGGACCTGATCGAGGCGCGTCACTTCGCTGAGGTCGGTGAGGACGAGCAACATGTCCCAGCCGCGGCCCTCGGCGATGCGCATCGCGGCTGCCCGGAGCGGCAGGCGATGCGCCCCAAAGGTCACGACAGCCGTCTCCGGCTGGGCGCCGGGTGCGGTGGCGCGGCGTACGAGGGCGTCCAGCTCATAGTCGCGCACGGCCTCGATCAGCGGCCGCCCGACGGCGGACCCGGGCGCGATCTCGGCCAGGACGCTGGCGGCGCGATTCATGAACCGGATGGTGGTGTCATTCGAAAGGGCGATGGTGCTGTCACTGGAAGCGTCGAGCACGGCCTCCAGGCGAGCGTGCTCAGCGCTCGCCTCGGCGATGCGGGCCTCCACCTGGCGGGCCATCTCATTGAAGCTGCCGGTGAGTTTGGCGTTCGTGCCATCGGAACCGGGAACGCGTGTCTGAAAGTCGCCCTCGCCGAGGCGCAGGGCCGCGCCGGTGATGTCGGAAATGGTGCGGGACGTTTGCCGGAATGCGAAGTACGCGGCGGCCGCCGCCACCACGAGCAGGATGGCGCCATCCATGAAGAGCGCCCAGGGTGGCTGGTCACTGCCATAGGAAACGGCGCCAAAGATGAACGCGGCCAGGGCGACGAGCAGGCCCCCGGCGCTGGCGCGGATGGCGAGGGAAGCCTTCACGGGCGGCTAGCCTTCGAACAGATACCCGCTCCCGCGGACGGTTTTGAGGCGGACGGGGTTCGCCGCATCCGCCTCGATTTTCTGGCGCAGCCATCGCATGTGGACATCGACCGTCCGCGGGCCACCATAGAAATCGTATCCCCAGACTTCGTCCAGGATCTGTTCGCGCGAGAATACGCGGCCTGGCCGTTGGATGAAGAATAGCAGGAGTTCGAACTCTTTTGGCTTCATCTTCACGACCTCACCGTCGCGCCGCAGCTCACGGCGTTCGCGGTCGGCCTCCAGGTTCCCGGAGACGATGAGCGACGCGCCCTCGTCAGGCGCCGATCGCGGCGTCGCCCGGCGGAGGAGGGCGCGCACGCGGGCGAGCAACTCGCGCATCCCGAACGGCTTCGAGATGTAGTCGTCCGCGCCCGTATCGAGGCCAGCGACCCGGTCCCGCTCACCGCCCAGGGCGGTGAGCATGATGATCGGCACAGCGGTGTCTTTGCGCAGCATCCGGCAGACCTGGATGCCATCGACCCCGGGGAGCATGACATCCAGGAGGATGAGGTCAGGGGCTTTGTCGCGGGCCAGCTGGAGGCCATCATCGCCGCGCGAGGCGGTGAAGACCTTGTAGCCTTCACGCTCGAGGTTGTGCCGGAGCGTGAACAGCAGCGTCTCTTCGTCTTCAACGACGAGCACCTTGGGGATTGGACTCTGCGTTACGGTCACCATCTCCCCGGGAGTGTTAACGGCGGGTGTTAACGCCCGGTGAACATCGAAGCCTGTACCATGATGACGGGTCGCGGGCATGCGCACACTCCGGTGAGGATGACGAACGTGACAGAGACGCCTCCGGCGGCGAAGCGCAACCGGCTCCTCCAATACGGAGCGCTTGGGGCGGCGGCGGCCGCAGCCATCGCGATTGGCGCCTACGTGTTCCTTTCCGGTGGCGGAGAGCGCCCGGCGGCTTCACCGGCCGAGGCGGCGCGGGCCTTCTATGACGCACTCGACGGCGGCGATGGGGCCGCCCTCGCCCTCCTCGCCCCGGAAACGCAGGAAGAGACGACGCCCCTGGGTCTCGCCTTCCCGACATCGCAGTTCGCGCCGGACGGCGGCTCCGGGGTGGCCGTGAGCGCGCTCGAAGTCCAGGCCGTGAACGAACAGGACGGCTGGGCGAGCGTCCGGGCCAGGGGCCGCTTCCAGGCCGAGGGAGCCTCGGTGTCCCACGAGTTCGACGAACTACTCTATCTGCGGAACGTGGACGGCCGATGGCTCGTGTCGTCGCCGTCCGCCTTCAAGGCGGCCCTGGGCGGCCCCGCAACGCCGTCCGCTGCCGGCCGGGCAGCGGGGCTGGGCCCGCTCGGCCCCCAGCGGCCGAAGCTGGGCGAGCTGGCCCCCGATTTCGCCCTGATCGACGCGCGTGACGGGGTCACCGTGAGGAAGCTCTCGGAGTTCCGGGGTAAGGCGGTCGTGCTGAACTGGTACGCCAGCTGGTGCGGCCCCTGCAAGGCGGAGATCCCCGAGTTCCAGGCCGCGGCGGTCGCGTTGGAGGGGGAGGTCGTCTTCCTCGGCGTTGATTACCTGGAGACCCGTGACAAAGCCCAGAGCATCCTCGACATCTTCGGGGCGAAGTACCCGGCCGTGCTCGATAGCGATGGCACGGTGGCGGACCACTATCGCGTTGGCCAGGGACTGCCCTCGACCTTCTTTATCGACAAGGACGGCATCTTCCGGGCCCAGCAGATCGGCCAGGTGCGGCGCGAGGACCTGATCAACCTCCTCGCGAAAGTGGGCGTCACCTACAGGCCCGAATGACCCACGGAGCGGGCCCGGCAGTTCCGTCGTGACCCTTGACCGGCGCCGCTGGCGGCCCCATTGTTTGGCTTGAGACAACTGAATACCGGGTCAGGGCCTCCGCGAGGAGGAACAACGGGGGAAGCCGGTGTGATACCGGCGCTGTGCCGCAACTGTGACGGCCGCCAAGGCGGCTGAAGCCAGGATACCCGCCCTGCAGACCGGACCGGACACACCTTCGCGCGAAAGGGGTCGGATCATGGTTCGCCACCACTTCTGAACCCGCCCACGAGGCGGGTTTTTCTCTTCCCTGCGACAGAGCCGTAAGGCGCGGGCACTTGAGCCGCGCTATGGCTCCGATATTTCTGAAGGATGACTTTGTGACCAGGACCCTCTTGCTCATCGTCAGCGCCCTGTGTGCGCTCCCCCTCCTCGCCGCCGCCGCTGCGCTGCCAGAACGGCCGGCCGTCGAAGCCGGCGCCGGCTTCATCCGCACGACCCAGCAGGCCGACGGCGGCTTCGGTGGATTCGGCGACGGTCAGACGTTCGACGCCATCTACGCCCTCCGCGCCGCGGGGCTCGACCCAAACACCGTCCAGAAGGGCGGGAAGTCACCCGCGGACTTCCTGAAGGCGAAGGCCCCGGCCCAGTCCGCCCCTGCCATCGCGGCGAAGGCTGCGCTGGCGGCCCGGGCGCTCGGCCTCGACCCCCGCGCCGTGGGCGGTACCGACCTCGTCGCGCGCGTCACCGCCGCCTACAAGGCCGACACCGGCCGCTACGCCGCTGACGACTTCGGCCAGGCAGTCTCCATGCTCGGCCTGGTCTGCACGGGCAACCGGGCGCTGCTGGGCACGAAGGCGTCCGAAGGCCTCTCCGGCAGCCAGCTCCCTGGCGGTGGCTGGGGCTTCGATGGCGCCGCCGACCCCGACACGACAGCCCTGGCCGTGCAGGCGCTCCTCGCCGCCGGCGCCAGCGCGACGGACGCGGCGGTGACGCGGGCCATCACCTACTTCCGGGCTGCCCAGGGTAACGACGGCGGCTGGGGCTTCGACCCGGACGCTTCGAACGCGTCCTCCACGGCGGTCGTGGTCCAGGCCCTGCTGGCGGCGGGCGAACCGGTGGAAGGCCCGGCCTACCGCAAGGGTACGAAGACGGCGGTCACCTTCCTCCTCGGCGAACAGCTGCCCGATGGGTCGTTCAAGGGCTTCGACCCGGCCTTCGGGACGAACCAGGTGGTGCCCGCGCTTGCCGGCCGCACGTTCTGCAACGCCGTCGAGACGCCGATCGCCCCTGCAGCGCCAGCGGCCACCCCCACGGCGGCGACCCCCACAGCCACACCGCCCGCGGCTCCGACTCGTACGGCGACGGCCACGCCGTCCGCACCGGCCACACCAGCCACCCCCACGGCTGCACCATCGACGCCCATCGCCGCGCCGTCTCCGCCTGCTACCGGTAGTGGCCAGGCGGGCGGGGCGTCGCCGGACGGCTCCTGGGTCGCGCTCGGCGCCGTCCTGCTCCTGGCTGGCGCTGGCGCCGCCTCAGCAGCCCGCCGCCGCTGAGGCAGGAGGTGACCGCGTGAGCACAGTGGCCTGGGCCGCCTGGGTGACGCTGGTGATGACCGTGGCCCTGTCCACGTCGAACCCGCTCTACCTCGCGATCATCCTGCTCTGCGTCGTGCTGGTCGCTGTGGTGGCGCCCCGCACGGAGCGGGCGGTGGCCGGGGTGCGGGCGTTGGCCAGCTTCGGCCTGGCGATGCTCGTGATCTCGCTCGCGATCGCTGTGGTGAACGGCAGCTACGGCGATCACGTGCTCTTCACCGTGCCCGGCCCCGACCTCCCCGGCTGGATTGGAGGCCTTCGCCTCGGCGGTCCCGTGGCCGCTGAGGGACTGGCGGCGGCAGCGATCCGCGGCCTCGCCATCCTCTGCGTGCTGCTCGCTTTTGGCGTGTTCAACGGCGCCGTCAGCCCGCACCGCGTGCTGCGGACGACGCCGGCGGCGCTCTTCCACGCCGGGCTGGTGGTGACCGTGGGGCTGACCCTGCTCCCGTCGTCGATCGACGACATCCGCCGGATCCGGGAGATGCGGGCCTTGCGTGGCGAATCATCGGGCTGGCGTTCGCTGCCGGGGCTCGTGGTGCCGGCCGTGATCGGCGGCCTCGAACGCTCGATGCGCCTGGCCGAGGCGATGGAGGCGCGCGGCTACGCGGCGTCCACCCCCGGCCCCTCCTGGCCACGGCTGGTGGGGGCAGCCTCGGTCCCGCTGCTGCTGGCCGCCGCCTGGTGCTGGTTCTACTACACCGGCCTCGGCTGGCTGGCGCTGCTCCTCGCCCTGGCCGGAGGGGCGGCGCTCCTCGCCTGGATGGCTGGCGCCGCCCGGGCGAGACACACCACGAGTCTTAACCAGGAGCCCCTCCCGCGGTCCGAAGCGGCCCTGGCTGCAGCTTCGGCGGTCCTCGCCGTTGCCGCCCTGGGAGCCTCGGCGGGCGGCTGGCTGGACCTTTCGTACAACCCCTTCGCGGGGCTCGGCTGGCCGCCGTTCGCGGCGGCCGGGGTGGCCGTCGTCCTCTTCTGCGGGTGGCCAGCCGTGCTCCTCTTCACAGCCGTTGCCCCGGACGCGGCCCCCGCGGGACCGGCGCTGGAGGTGGCTCCGCGGCCCCGGCCTGTGGGCAGTGCCCGGCCCCGGGGTGAGCGCCAGTGATCGCCCGTCTCCACAGCGTTACCTATCGCTACCCGGGGGCCGCCACCGACACCCTCAGCGAGGTCTCGTTCGATGTCGAACGCGGCGATTTCGTGCTGGTGGCGGGACCGTCGGCCGGAGGGAAATCGACGCTCCTCCGGCTGTTCAACGGCCTCGTCCCCCAGTTCCATGGTGGACGGTTGCGGGGCGCCCTCTCTGTCGATGGGCGCGACCCGGCCCGGACGCCCGCGCGGACGATGGCCACCATCGCCGGGATGGTCTTCCAGGAGCCAGAGGCGCAGGCGATAACCGACGCGGTTGAGGACGAACTCGCCTTCGGGATGGAGCAACGGGGCATCTCCCGCGACGAAATGCGGCGCCGCATCGCCATCGTCCTCGACGCTGCCGGGATCGGGGAGCTCCGGCACCGGCGGCTCGATACCCTCTCCGGCGGCGAACGCCAGCGGGTGGCGATCGCCGGCGCCCTCGCCCTCGAGCCGCCGATCCTGCTGCTCGACGAGCCCACCTCGCAGCTCGACCCGGCCGGGGCCGGTGCCGTCATCGAGGCGATTGAGGCGGTGCACCGGGACCGCGGCCTCACCGTCCTGATTGCGGAACACCGCCTCGCCCGACTGCTCCCCGTGGCCGGGTGGGTCGCCGAGGTCGAAGGCGGGCGCGTGCGCGTCCTCTCGCCAGCGGCCGCCGCCAGCGTACTCGCGAGTGTGCCGCCGTCCATTGCGCTGGCCCGGGCGCTCGGCCTGGAGCCGGTCCCCCTGACGGTGGCAAGCGTGGCCCTGGCGCTGCGGGGCCGCCGGCTCGAGGTGCGGCCGGCGACTCGCGCCGCACCCGGTGACGAGCTGCTCAGGGCCGAGGGCCTTACGGCCGCCTATGGCGAACACGTCGCCCTCCGCGACTGCTCGTTCACCCTCCGCCAGGGGGAGGTGGTCGCGCTGGCCGGCCCGAACGGAAGTGGCAAGAGCACCCTTTTCCGTATCATCGCCGGGCTGATGGCGCCTGCCGCGGGGAGCCTGCGGTTTCGCGCCACCGCGGCCCCGGCCCGTGTCCAGGAGCGGACGGCGTTCGCCGGACTCGTGCCCCAGGACCCGGCCATCGCCCTCTACCACGACACCGTCCGGGCGGAGGTCAGCAGCTCCCGCCGGAAGGCCCTCGATGGCGATAGCCTCTTGCGGGCATGGGACATCGAGGGCCTGGCATCGCAGAACCCGCGCGACCTGAGCGTCGGTCAGCAGCAACGGGTGGCCATCGCGGCCATGCTCGGCCACGCCCCGCCGGTCTGGATGCTGGACGAGCCGACGCGGGGCGCCGACGGCCCGGCCCGGGCCGTCCTCGCCCGCCGCCTCCGCGAACACGCGGCCGCAGGGGGCGCGGCGATCGTCGCCACGCACGACATGGAGTCGGCGGCGACCTTCGCGACCAGGGTGATCGGGCTCGATGGAGGAAGAGTGGCCTTCGACCTGCCCGCCGCGCAGGCGTTCGCCGCCGATGGACCGCTCCCTACGGAGATCGCCCGCCTGGTGCCCGGCGCGTCCTGCCTCGAGGAGGTGGTGCTGTGAGGCTGCGCATCCTGGCCGGAGCAGGCGCCCTCGCCCTCGCGGCCGGGCTGATCGCGCCGCGGGCCGCGCTGGCCGACGGAGAGGCCGGCCTGGTCATCCAGGACGGCGACCAGGTGCGCACCTACTGCGTCGCCTTCAGCGGGGAGTCGATTGGGGGCGACCAGCTCCTCACGGCGGCGGGCGTGGCCTACGGACAGTTCGGCGGGAGCGGTGGGAGTGTCCTCTGTTCGATCCAGCAGGTTGGCTGCTTTAGCCCCGGTTCGTTCAACGACTGCTTCTGCGAGTGCCAGGGCGGGAGCTGCACCTACTGGGCCTTCTTCACCCAGAAGTATGGCGAAACCTGGAAGTACTCTGCCCTGGCCTTCAACGCGACGCGGGCACGTGATGGCGACCTCCACGGCTGGAAGTGGGGTAAAGGCTCGCTGCAGAATGCGCCGGTGCCCGCGTCCGCGACCTTCGAGTCCGTCTGCGGGCACGCGCCACGCGGTGGCCAGGCCCCCGCCACGGTCCAACCGGCGACGGTCGCCGTCACGTCCGTGCCCACCAGGATTGTCGCGACCGTTGCCGCTGCGACGAGCGGGCCAACAGAGGAGCCCTCGACAGCGGCGGTAACCGTCGCCGCAGCGGCGGCTGCCACAGCGACGCCGGGGGACCCCACTATTCTGCGCAACACCGCTACGCCCGCTGCGCCCGCTACGGGGGAGGCGGCCGGGGGCGAGGGCGAGGATGGCGGCCAGGGGCGGGGTGTGATCGGCTTCAGCGCCGTTGTCGCCGGTCTCGGCGTGGCGATCGCGGGCGCTCTCGTCTGGAGGCGGCGTCATGGCCGCTGAACGCAGGGTGGCCCCGGGGGCCGCGTTCCCCCGGATCCGGCTCGGCTGGCTGACGTTCGCGCTCCTCAACGGGCTGGGCGTGCTGGCCTATCTCCATCCGTTCATCTTCGCGGAGACGGGTGCGGCCGATTCGCGGTGGTTCGAACATAACACCGACGCGCCGATCGTCTTCGGCGCCATCGGCGCGCTCTGCATCGTCCTCGTCGTGGCGGAACTGACGGAGGGCCGGCTGAACAGCAAGGCGCTGGCGGCCCTCGGCGTTCTGGCGGCATTCGCTGCCGTCCTCCGGACGATCACGCTCCCGGCCGGGGCGAACCTCTACTTCTTCCTGGTCATCCTCGGAGGCTACTCGTTCGGCCCACGCATGGGCTTCCTCCTGGGAGCGCTCTCGTTCTTCCTGAGTGCGATCGTGACCGGAGGATTCGGCCCCTGGCTGCCGTTCCAGATGTTCGCCAGCGCCTGGATGGGGCTGAGCGCCGGCTGGCTGCGGCCGGCCACGGGCGGGCTCCCGGTGCGTGGCCAGGCCGGGGTGTTGGCGTTGTTCGGCGCCGCCTGGGGGCTGCTCTACGGCGCGATCACGAACCTCTGGAGTTGGCCTTTCTGGGTCGGCGGCCCGGACCTGACCTACCAGGCCGGGATCGGCCTCGCTGAGGCCGTCCGGCGCTACTGGAACTTCTACCTCTTCACCAGCTTCGGTTGGGACCTGATGCGCAGCGTCTGCAACGCCGTGGTGCTGGGGCTGATCGGGGGCCCGATGCTGAAGGCGCTCCTCCGCTTCCGCCAGCGCTTCGCCTGGGAGTGGGACGGGTAGGCCCGGCCCATCCCGGACTCGTGCCCTTCGATGCTATGCTCGGGGGACCGCATGCAAATCCGCCAGAAGAAGCCCCCGACGCGCATCTGGATCGCGCGCCACGGCCAGACCGAGGCGAACCGCACCGGGCTCTTTTGTGGCCACGCGGAGACGCCCCTCACCGACCTCGGCCGGGCCCAGGCCCGGGCCCTCGGCCGGAGGCTCGCGGCGATCGAGTTCGCGGCGGTCTACACGAGCGACTTCTCCCGGGCCGTCCTGACCGCTGCCCTCGCCCTCGATGGCCGCGCCCTCACCCCACACCTCGACCCCGACCTGCGCGAACTCCATTACGGCGAATGGGAGATGCACCGGGAGAGCGAGATTCGCCGCACGCACCCGGAGCAGGTGCGCCTTATGCGGGCTGAGGACCCGGCCTGGCAGCCGCCCGGCGGCGAGACCACGGCGATGGTCCGCGCGCGTACGTTTCGAGCCCTCCAACGCATCGCCCGCCGCCACCAGCACCACGACGTCCTCGTGGTGAGCCACGGGACGGCGATCAACTGCATGCTCGCTGAGGTCCTCGGGGCGGCGCCGACCCACGTCTTCCGCTTCGACGTGGCGAACTGCGGGCTCTCCCGGGTGACGGCGGGACGGTCGCGCCTCGCCGTTTCGCTGCTCAACGAGACGGGCCACCTTGAGGGGCTGACGGCCAGCGGAGCGGCAGCGAAGTGATCCCCATCGGCGACAGTCCGCGTTCGCGCTCCACGCCCTGGGTCACCTACGCGTTCATCGCCGCCAACGTGGCCGTGTTCGTCTACACGCTCATGCTCTCCAACGCCCTGCCGCTGTCGCGCGTGGAGGCGCAGCGAGACTACGAGGACCAGGTGACGACAGTCTGCTCGGGCTTCGAGCAGACCGCCCCGACGGAGACCGACCGCTTCTTCTGCCGCTGGTCGTTCCAGCCCCACGAATTCTTCCGGGCGGCCCAGGGCGAGGAGACGCTGCCCGGGTACCCCGGACAGCCCCGCCTCGAAGTCCTGCTCTCCATCATCGCGTCGATCTTCATCCATGGCGGCTGGTTGCACATTGGCGGGAACATGCTCTTCCTCTGGGTCTTCGGCGATAACGTCGAGGACCGGCTGGGCCACTTCGGCTTCCTCCTGTTCTACCTGGCCGCAGGGGTGGCGGCGGCGCTCACCCAGGGCTTTGTCGATCCGGAGAGCCTTGTGCCGACGGTTGGCGCCAGCGGAGCCGTCGCGGGCGTCCTCGGGGCCTACCTCGTCTACTTTCCAAAGGCGACGGTGACGACCCTGATCCCGTTCTTTCCCTTCTTCCTGCCGCTGCCTATCCCCGCGGTCATCATGATCGGCCTGTGGTTCGTGCAGAACCTGCTTTCCGGGATCGCCACCCTCGGCGCCGTCGGGACAGCGGACTCCGGCGTGGCCTTTTTCGCGCACATCGGCGGCCTCGTTTTCGGCGCGGCCACGGTCTTCCTGTTCTTTCGAAGGCGCGGCCGCCGCCGCTCCTTGTCCGTTCCTTAGCCAGCGGAACCGGAAAGTGGCCGTATACTCGATCGTGGCAGGCGGGTGCGTCACGGGAGAAGCATGACGATTCACGCTCTCACGAGCCTCTACGAGCGCGCCCGGGCGGGCAACCAGGATGCGTTCGTCCGCCTGGCCGGTGAGTGGTTCGCGCCCGCGTATGACTTCGCGGCGCGGGTGACGGGCGACGCCCAGCTGGCCCTCGACACGGCCCATGAAGCCATCCGCCGGGCGGCGGACGACGCGGAGCGGCCTTGGCCACCGGAGGGGCCGGCCTCCCTCTTCTTCGGACACGCCTGGCAGATCCTCGATGAGGCTGGGGCCTTCGTTTCGCCCGGCACATCCACATCAAACGCCGTCTACGACGCCGGGTTGAGCGTTTTCGGCGCGCGCGCTCACGCCATCCTCGACCTCTCGGTCCGCCAGGGCCTCGATGCGACGGCGCTGGCCCGTGTCCTTGGCGTGACGCCGTTTAGCGCCGCCGCAGTGGTCCGGCGCCTCCGGTTGCGGGTGGAACAGTCCGGAAACGGGACGGCCGGCGCCATCGCCTCGTATGAAGGGCTGCCGCCGCTCGCACCCCCGCCCGCCGCAGCGGCGGCTCTCAGCACCGTGATCGGCCGGCGGCGGCTGGCCCCGCGCCCGCTACGGGCGGTCGCGCCGCCACGCCAGCCGGGGCCCGGCCGCCCGGCCCCCCTATGGTCCCGCGTGCTTCCGCCGCTGGTCTTCGGCGCGCTGGTCTTCGGCGTCCTTGCCTTCGCCCCCTTCAGCCCCGTCTCACTGACGGGGGACGCGGGAGGCGAGCAGGCTGCCCCTGCTGCGGCGCCCGGCCTGGGCGACCGCACCCCGACGGTTCCGGCGACCGCCACGCGGAGCGCTACCGCCCCCCCGGCGGCCTCTGCCACTGCCCGTGGCGGTACCCCATCCCCGGCCCCCGTCCCCAGCGCGACGGTCTCTCAGATCGGCCTGCAGCCCGCCCCTACCACCCCCACCCCGGGCGCCGACCGCACGCTCACGCCAACAGCCACGCCAACAGCCACGCCAACAGCGAGGCCGCCAACGGCGACTGCAACGCCAGTGGCTCCGCCCACGCCGACGGTGACCCCGACGCCCCAGGCCTGCACGCCGGCGCTCAGTACGTCGGTGCCGGATGGCCTCTCGGTGCTCGCGGGGCGGCCGTCGTTCTTCCGCTTGCTGAACTCGTTCTGCGCGCCGGCGGCCTTTTCGATAGTGACAGAGTCCGATGGCCAGTGGCTCGCGGTAGACCCGGTTTCGGGCGTCATCCCGGCGGGCCGCAGCGTCGATATCGACGTCGTGGCCACGCCCCCGGGCGACGCGCGAGGGCCGCTCCGGGCGTCCATCCGGATCCTCGGTCCGGCGAACACGGTGACCGTCACGGTCATCGTCCTTACGGAGTGAGCGCTGTCCCCGGGCGCTTGCGGGTGCGGTTCATAGTTTGCGTACCGGCGGTTAGGCGGATTAGGAATCCGAGGTGGCCTGAGTGGCCTGTCCGTAGCGCGCGCGTGAGCAAGCGCCGCGATGGTAGCCGGGGCGAGGAGGTGAGCGCTTACCGGCATCGCCCCGGGCACCATCCCAGCACTCCTTCACAGTCGTGCTACTGGACCAGGCGTGCCATCAAACCGCCCGCTCCACGCCTTCGCGCAAAACTTTGAACCCCACCCGGCATTTGGCGCGCTCCCGGCGCCTGCGGTACACTCCGGCCCTCGGACAGAAGCTGAGCGACCCCGTCCGCGGGGTGCACGGAGGTTGTGAACAAATGCCCAAATTCCCATCGGTTGAGTGGTTTCAGACCGCGGCCGACATGCTCAATACATCGGACAGTTTCAAGCGCCTCGGCACGTGCGACACGGAGATGGGCGTGCGTGTCGGCGAGCGGATATTTGAGCTCGACTTCGAGGCGTTCGAGGTCCGCTCCGTCAAGGAGATCGACGAGGCGCGGGCCGCCGAACTCGACTTCACGCTCGACCAGCCGCCGGAAGCCTGGCAGGCGATGATCGAGGACATCAAGGCGAACGGGCGGGCCACCCACGACTTCACCCTGAATTCGCTTGACCTGAAGAGCGACACCGAACTGGCGCGGGGCAAGGACTACCACCGCCGCGACGCCTTCTACCGCTTCAACCAGACGTTCCAGGAGTACTTCGACCTGGCCGCGAAGATCGACACGACCTTCGCCTGAGTCCCATCCGTCAGCGGCGGGCTGACCGTTTCCATTCGCGGGGCTTGTGCTGGCGTGCCGCCGGCTTCGGCGCGGCCAGTGCCAGGGCGTTCAGCGGCGACTGCTGGATGATTGGCCCGAGCAGCTCCAGTGCCCGGGCGAGGTCCGCCGAGACTTCATCGGCCAGGGCGCGGGTGAGCCGTTCGAAGCTGTAGGTGCGGTGGAGACGGCGCCAGGACTGCGTCCAGGCCTCGAGTTCCCAATCGCTCCCGAGGACGGGTAGCAGATCGCTCGCCCTCTCGGCGATGAGGGCCGCCCAGGCGTCGTTGACCTCGGGCGCGGCTTCGAAGTGGAGGCCTAATTCCACCAGCGATCGGCTCACCTGGGGTTGGAGTTCGAAGTGGACCGCGGGGTTGCCGTAGTGGAGCTGGAGGATGGTCCACATCACCTTCCGTTCCGGCCGGGGAGCGTCGGCGGAAAGGGCGGCCATGGCCTGTTCCTCGCAAAGGAAGAGGAATTCGCGCGCCTTGAGGGCGGTGCTGGTGGATGGCATCGTCATGAGTCTACCGCCCCGGTGCTTTGCGGATCGGAAGCTGTCCTGGGCGCCGTCCGCGGGGTGTCGAAACCCCTACGTCCAGCCGCCGGGCCGTGCGCTACACTCCAGACGTGTTCTGCCACGAGATTGCTCTGCCACGCCGCCAGGGCGGCCGCCGCCTTTGAGACGGACGAAGATCGTCTGCACCCTGGGGCCTAGCTCACGCGAGCCGGCCATCATCGCGCGAATGATCCGCGCCGGGATGGATGTGGCGCGTTTGAACACCAGCCACGGCACCCTTGAGGAGCACGCCGCCCTGCTCGCTACGGTCCGCGAGGTGGCAACCCAGGAAGGCCGCCATGTCGCCGTCCTGATGGACCTCAGCGGCCCGAAGCTGCGGACCGGGACAACCCCCGGCGGCGCCCCCATGGCGATTGCCGATGGCGCCTCGATTCGCCTCCTCGGCCAACGTGTGCCCGGTTCGCCGGCCGAGATCGGCATCGACTATGCCACCCTCACGGCCGAGGTGCAGCCGGGTGAGCGCGTGCTGCTGGACGATGGCAACCTCGAACTCATCGTCGAGGCCGTGGGTGCGAACGGGCTCAGTTGCCGCGTCATCCAGGGCGGCCTCCTCGGCCCTTCGAAAGGCGTCAGCTTCCCCCAGAGCACGCTCACCCTCCCCGCCCTCACCCCACGGGACCGCGAGTGCATCGCTGCCGGAGTGCGCATGGGCGTCGATTACTTCGCGCTCAGCTTCGTCGGCGCAGCCGACGACCTCTCGCGGGCGCGCGCGCTCGTCAACTCGCTCGGCGCCGACACGCCCATCATCGCCAAGATCGAGCGGCGCCAGGCGATCGAACACCTGGAGGAGATCGTCGGCGAGGCGGACGGCGTCATGGTGGCCCGGGGTGACCTCGGGGTCGAACTGCCGCCCGAAGACGTGCCCGTGCAGCAGCGGCGGATCATCGCCGCGGCCGGCCAGGAGATGATCCCGGTGATCACGGCCACGCAAATGCTCGAATCGATGATCGACTCGCCCCGGCCGACGCGGGCGGAGAGCAGCGACGTGGCCAACGCGGCCTGGGACCTGAGCGACGCACTGATGCTCAGCGCGGAGACCGCCAGTGGACGCTTCCCCGTCGAGACGGTCCAGATGATGGACCGGATCATCCGGGCGGCGGAAGCCTCCGCACCCGATGAGACGGACCCATCCGTGCATCCCAAGACCGATGACCATTCGTACGTCGTCGCCCTCGCCGCCCGGCGAATCGTCGAATCGGACGACAACATGCAGGGTGTCGTCTGCTTTACGCGGAGCGGCTACACAGCCTTTCTTTTGAGCAAAGTGCACCCGCGCGCCCCGATCTTCGGGGTGTCGCCGAGCGAAGCGGTCTGCCGCCGTCTTGCCCTCGCCCGTGGGGTCATTCCGGTGCTCGCTCCACTGGTCGGCACCAGCGAGGAGATGCTTCGAATCGTCGATACGGTCCTGGTGGAGCAGGCGCTCTTCGGCGCCGGCGACGAGGTCGTGGTCGTTGGCAGCCTGCCGGTGAAGACCGCAGGCACGACGAACTTCCTCAAACTGCACCGGGTCGGGGAGTCACGGACCTACTGATCGCGTCATGCCTGGCGGCGTTCCCCGGCGCGATCGCCGACTGGCCGGGGCTGGGAGCTGCCTGCGGCTATCAGGGCGCCCCCGGCGAGGCCGCCAACCGTCTGCCCCGGGTGCGGCGTGCTCCGGTTTTACCCCCCCGTTCCCCAACCACCGCCGGCGTTTAACACCGGCGCGGTAGACTCTGATTCGACCGTCACCAAGCCGTTGGGGCGTTCGCCTACGCAGTTCCATGCGGCTGTACCCACAAGCCGTCCGGGCTGTGCTGACCACGCGCGCGCATCGCCAAATGCCGCAGCCCCACAGATGGAGACGACAGGTAATGAGAAGAAAAGCGGCAATGCTGGCGCTATGCATGATCGTGTGCGCCGCCGGCACAGCAATCGCCGGTCCCGGCGCAGTCCGGGGCCAGGTAGCTTCGAGTCCCCCCTACAGCGACGGCGCAGGGAGAGAGTGGCGCCAACTCACCGAGACCACCGGCCTGAGTTGGGCACAGGTGGCCACCGTCTGTCCCCAGGACGGCCTCACCCAGTGCTCGGGCTCCGTTGGCGGGCGGGACCTCACCGGCTGGACATGGGCCACGGGGGACCAACTCCTCGCCCTCCTTCAGCAGTTCGACCCCACCATCTCGTGGGCGAACCCGGTGGTGGGGCTCGGTGGGGGAATAGGATTCCTTAACGTCTTCCGGCCGACCGCCTGGTTCGCGAACACCTACTCCGCCTGGGAGAGCGCCAGCGGCTGGAGCGCCTCCAAAGATGCCGCAGGCCTGCCTATCAGCGCTGGAGCCGACTTCAGCCATCCGCCGATTTCCGGCGCCCTCGGTATCGGCAGTGGACCCGAAGGCGCCAGCGCGGCCCACGGCGTCTTCCTCTTCCGGCAGGCTGGTCTGGATTACTCCCCGCCGATCATCCAGTCCAACATCGACGGCACTCTCGGGATGAACGGCTGGTACGTTTCCGATCTCACCGTGTCCTGGACGATCACCGACCCCGAGAGTGCCATCACCGCCACGACAGGCTGCGAACCATCGACGGTGACCGCGGACACCGCCGGTGTGCTCTTCACCTGCACGGCCACCTCTCAGGCGGCCACCGCCTCAGCCTCAGTCAGCGTGAAGCGCGACGCCACTCCCCCGGGCGTCGTCTGCAACGCCGCTCCCACCTTCACCCTCGGTCAGCCCGGCGCGCAGGTCACCGCTTCGGTCACAGACGGCCTTTCCGGTGCGCTTTCGGCAACGGCGTCAGCGGCGGCCAATGTCTCGAGTGGTGGTTCTTTCTCGGTCGATGTCATCGGTCGAGATCGCGCAGGAAATACGGCCGAGGCACGCTGCGGCTACACCGTGATTGTCCCCACCTGCCAGGGATACACGCCCACCATCCTCGGCACGGCCGGCAATGACAGCATCACCGGGACGGCTAACCGCGACGTTATCCTCGCGCTCGGGGGCAACGACACCATTTCCGCGATGGGTGGCGACGACATCATCTGTGGCGGCGACGGGGCCGACTACATCGATGGCGGTTCCGGCAACGACCTCATCAACGGCGGTAACGGGGGCGACACCGTTTACGGCCAGGCGGGCAAGGACACCTTGCTCGGCGGGGCCGACAACGACATGCTCGATGGCGGCGATGGGGACGACACGCTGGACGGCGAGGCCGGTCAGGATGCGCTCTACGGCCAGGGCGGCAAGGATAGGTGCCGTAGCGGCGAAGTGCGCGCCAGCAGCTGCGACCCGTACTAACGGCTCAAGGGGGCACCAAGGACTGAAGTCAAGAGCCGCGACCATACGGTCGCGGCTCTCCTCGTCCGCCCTGATTCGGTACAGACCTCAGGGCCCGCCGGTCAGGCGGCTTCGCTCCCGAAGACGGGCTGCTCCGCGCGGCGAAGCGGCTTGCACTCTTCGGCGTCGCGAAGGACGTCGGTGGCGTAGAGGTTCTCCATGTCGTAGACGTGGACCCTCGCCGTGACGGGGACTTCGAGCATCCGGTGGCCATCGCTCACGGCGATAGTGCCCGGCACGCGCTGGAGGTAGATGAACGCGTTCTCGTAGAGGCATTCGTTCAGCATCACGCAGAACTGCGGCCCACCAAGGTGGGCGATGAAGTCGGACGTCCGGGTATACCGTTTCAGCACCTGGGCGAGGGCCATCAGGGAGCGCTGCCCGAAAGCCTCGCCCCGCCGCTCAGAAACGTCCGCAAAGGTCTCCATGGTGAGGATGATCAGGACGAACGGCGTCTCAGTGGTGCGTGCCCGGGGCATCTCGCGGCGGAGCTCCGAGAGGAGGTAGTTCCGGTTCGGCAGGTTATCGAGGTCGCTCAGGTAGGCTGACCCCTGGAGCCGCGTCATCGCACGGTGGAGCTTCCGGTCGCCGAGGCGCCTGAAGAGGAACATCTGGGCGAGCACCGCCAGGAACAGCAACGTGAACCCGGCCGTGGTGACGACCTCCACCAGGGTGGGGTTGGACAATGTCGCATACACCTGCCAGCAGATCACTCCCGCCCAGGCGGCAAGACTGACGGCACGGATGGCTGTCCGCCTGACGTTCGCGGGGCTCTGGGTCGGTTCGTTCGGCGTCTCTTTGGGCATCTCAGCAGTTCCTTCTTGTCACGTCTTTGCGCGCCTGGCCTGTCGCGCGATGGGGTCAGGCTACGTTGAGTTCCGCCTCGCCGGCTTTCCGATCGACAAGCGGTTCCGGTTCGTCGCGCGGGATTGCGTACCACTGCGGCGGCCGCGCCGAGACGTGGATCAGGAAGGCCCGGGCTTTTTCCTGGAGGGTGGCAAGTCCACCGTGGACGCGTGTGAGCGCCTCTTCGGCCTGGCGCGGCAGCGGGTCCTGGCAGTGCCGCTCGGGGAGCTTCACCCAGTCGAAGCCAGCCGCCATGCCCACCCGGTTACAGGCGAGGTCGGCGGCGTGCAGGAGTTCGTCGAGGCCGTGGAGTTCGTCGCCGCGGAGCGGTGCATGGTGGCCGCGGATGGCGGTGGCGAGCGCGTCGGGGAACTTCCAGCGATGGGCAAGACGTGCACCAATCGCTTCGTGGGTCACGCCGAAGGTATGAAGCTCGGCCTCGCGGAAGGTTCGTCCTTCGTGGGTCACGAGTTCGACGGTGTCCCGGAAGAGGTCCGGTTCGACGAGCATCATCGCGAGCTTGCCAACGTCGTGGATGACGCCGGCCGTGAAGGCGTCCTCGGGCCGGGCGATGCGCGTTGCTCGTGCGATCGCCTCCGCAACCAGGCCGACCGTCACGTTGTGGGCCCAGAACAGGTCGCGGGAGAAGCCAGGCATGTCAGGCACCTTGAGGGCGTCCATCACCCCCGCCGCGATGGCGACCGAGCGCACGGTCTTCGTGCCGAGCAAGACCACCGCTTCGCGGACGGTGCTGATGCGCCGGGCATAGCCGTAGTAGGCGGAGTTCGAAAGGCGAAGGAGCCTGGCCGTCAGTGCCGGGTCGGCGCTAATGACAGCGGCGAGGTCCATCGTGGACGAACGCTCGTCTTCGGCGAGGGAGATCGCCCTGGCCGCGACGGGCTTGAGGGGCGCCAGCTCGGTCGTGCGGTTGACGATGTTCCGAAGCCGGTTCTGAGCGCCGAAATCGACGGGGTCGGTCGTGCTCATGCCACGTTCCTTTCTGCCACGTTCGGGAGGCCGGCAACCTGGTTACGGCCCTCGCGCTTGGCCACCAGGAGGTGGTCGTCAGCGAGACGGATGGCGTCTGGCAGATTCCCGGCGCACCCCGGGACTGCCGCCACGCCACCGGAGATGGTGACGCTTACGGTGAGGTGGGCGTCGATCGTGAAACGCTCGCCGGCCACCGCCAGGCGCACCCGTTCAGCGAACCCGGCCACAGCGGCCAGGTCGGCCGTGGGCAGAAACGCGATGAACTCCTCACCGCCGAACCGGGCAACGAGGTCGCGCTGGCGAGCCGTGCGGCCGATCACGCGGGCCACACCGGCGAGCACTTCGTCACCAACCAGGTGGCCGTAGGAGTCGTTCACCGCCTTGAAGTGGTCGATATCAAACAGCGCGACGCCGAAGCGGGCGTGGGCGGGGCCCGCCCCGAGCATGAAGCTCTCGATGGCCTCAATTGCGCTGCCCCGGTTGAGGAGGCCTGTCAGCTGATCATGGCGGGCCACGTGGTCCAGCGTGCCGACGAGGTCGTTGAGGCGGCGGTTGCTGTCCCGGAGCGTGTCTTCGATGCTGCGCACCGTCGTGTGGTCGCGCACGTAGTAGACCGTGCCGAGATGGGTGCCGCCGCGGTCCCGTAGACGGGCGGCGGAAATCGCCGCGATGAAGTGGGCCCGGTCCTTGCGGGCGGCCGCCACCTCGGTGTTCACCAGGGACTGTTCGGCGGCGAGGCGTGTGCGAAACCGCGTGTAGTCCGGCTCGCTCGCGAAGAGGGCGACCAACGAATGGCCGAGGACATCGATCGGCGGGAAGCCGAAGATCGCCTCGCTCGCCCCCGTGTACAGCGTGATGCGGTCATCCGCGTCCGTCAGGATGACGCCGTCGGGGCAGGCGAACAGCAGCCCCTGAAGCGATTCCGCGTCTGACAGGACTGACAGGAAGTCGGGCTCCGTCGGCACCAGTATGACCCTCCACAGGTGGTCTCCATGGGTATCGACATCCCCGGCCGCCCCGTGAAGCGTCTGCAGGCAGGGTTATCCCCAGTTTCTGTGGCGCACGCGGCGGGCGAGATGCTGCGGTGGCCGGCTCGTCTGGTGGCTGGGGCGAGCGGACGGTTGGGCGAATGCGCTTCGGCGGACTCGTCAGGAGAGCGAGTCGAGCAGCTTCTGGGAGGCTTCCCTGATCTCGGCCACGGCGTCGTTGAAGGCCGCTTCGTTCCGCTTCGCCGGCGCCCGGTAGCCGCTGATCTTGCGGACGAACTGGAGTGCGGCCGCCTCGACTTCGTCATCAGCCACCGGCTCCGGCCGGCGCAGCTGCTTAATGCTTCGGCACATGAGGGCATTGTATCGCGCGCTGGCCTGGCCGCGCCGGGCGTGACGGGTGAACGCGCACGGCCCGCCTGTGTTGTAATGCGCACCATATGCCCAGAGGAGCACCACCCATGGCCTTCGACCTTGCAAGCGTCGATCACATCCTTACCACCACCCGTTCCGTCCGCAAGCGGCTCGACTTCAGCAAGCCGGTCGAGCGCAAGGTCATCGAGGAGTGCATCGAGATCGCCCTCCAGGCGCCGAGCGGTTCGAACCGCCAGGGCTGGCACTTCGTGGTCATCACCGACGCCGCAAAGCGCAAGGCGATTGCGGATGTCTATAAGACGCTCTTCGAGGCCTACGCCAACGCTGGCCCGGCGGTGGAGTACCCCGAGAGCGACCCGCGCCACAGTCAGCAGCCGCGGGTGCGCGAGTCAGCTGTTTACCTGGCGGAGCACATGCACGAATGCCCCGTGTTCATCATCCCCTGCATCGAAGGACGCACGGAGGGGGCGGCGTCCGGCACTCAGGCTGGCTTCTGGGGCTCAATCCTGCCGGCCGCCTGGTCGCTGATGATCGCCCTCCGATCGCGCGGCCTCGGCACGGCGTGGACCACCATCCACCTCGGCCGTGAGAAGGAGGTCTCCGAACTCCTGGGCATCCCGGCGAACGTCGCCCAGGCCGCCCTCTTCCCCGTCGCCTACTTCACGGGCGAGGACTTCAAGCTCGCCGAACGGCTGCCGGTGGACACGGTCACGCACTGGGACAAGTGGTAGCAGCGGCGCCGGGAAGGGGTTGAGCGGAGCGCGGCCCCGAGCCCGGCCGTGAGGCCGCTCCGAAGCCGAGCGACAGCGAGGGACGAAGTACGAATGCCCGTGGCCGTGCGTTCTCCGTTGACTGGACGAGCGGCCTCCCGGCCGCGCTCCGATCCACGAGGAACGCGCGGTACTCATGCGACGCGGATGGCATCACGTTCCACGTACGGCCTGACTGCCGGGCGAAGGTCTTTCGCGGGGACGAAGTCCACCTTCTGGCCAAGGAGGTCCTCGATGAAGAATCGCACACCACAGTAGCGGTCGTAGGAAAGCCGTCCCTCGAATTCGACGAGGACGTCGAGGTCGCTATCGTCGCGCGCTTCGTCGCGGGCGACCGAGCCGAAGATCGAAAGCGACTTCACGCCGAACCGGGCGAACTCGCCCTTGTGCTCGCCGAGGACCCGTAAGACATGGTCGCGCCGCATTAGCCAAGTGTAGCACCCTCCTAAGGGCGCGTAGACGAACGGGGTGCGGTTCATAGTTTTGCGTACCGGCGGTTAGGCGGAATAGGAATCCGAGGTGGCCTGAGCGGCCTGTCCGTAGCGCGCGCGTGAGCAAGCGCCGCGATGGTAGCCGGGGCGAGGAGGTGAGCGCTCACCGGCATCGCCCCGATCACCATCCCAGCACTCCTTCACAGTCGTGCTACTGGACGAGGCG
>JBJXGC010000184.1:0-12726 GCA_046154545.1 Dehalococcoidia bacterium
GTGAGCACCATCTACGAAGTCCCCCTCATCCTCGAAGAGCGGGGTCTCGGCGATTTCGTCCTCGAGAAGCTCGGGTTGACCGGCACGCGAGACCTGGCCGAGTGGCGGACGCTGGTCGAGCGGCTGAAGCACCCCTCCGGCGGCGTCGAGGTGGCGATTGTCGGGAAGTACGTCGAGCTGCAGGACTCCTACCTCTCCGTGAAGGAGGCGCTGGCCCACGCCGGCATCGCCAAAAACGTGGAGGTCGATATCCGCTGGATCCCGGCCCAGGTCCTCGAATCACGCGAGGCGGCGGACGTGCTCGCCGGCGTGGATGGCATCATCGTGCCCGGTGGGTTCGGCGAGCGGGGCTGGGAAGGGAAGATCAACGCCGCCCGTTGGGCGCGCACCTCGAAGATCCCCTACTTCGGCCTCTGCCTCGGCATGCAGGTGATGGTCACCGAGTTCGCCCGCGATGTCTGCGGCCTCGACGGCGCGAATTCCACCGAATTCGACAGCGAGTCGCCCCACCCGGTGATCAGCCTCCTCGAAGAGCAGCTTGGGATCGTGAACAAGGGCGGGACGATGCGCCTGGGCAGCTACCCCTGCCGGGTTTCACCCAACACGAACGCCGCCAGGGCCTACGGGTCCGACTTCGTGACGGAGCGGCACCGCCACCGCTGGGAGTTCAACAACGCCTACCGGGAGCTGCTCGAAGCGGCCGGCCTGGCCGTCAGCGGCACGTCACCGGATGGTTCGCTGGTGGAGATCTCTGAAGTAAAGGGCCACCCCTTCATGCTCGGCACGCAGTTCCACCCCGAGCTGCAGAGCCGGCCGAACCGGCCGCACCCCCTCTTCCGTGACTTCGTGGCGGCGGCGATGGCGCACCGGCGTAGCCCGGTGGAGCTGCCCCTGGCGGCGGCCACCGCCTGAGCGCCGGCCGTCCCGGCCGTCCCCGCAGGCAATCCTTAGCCCGACCGCCAGGGAGGGCTCAGGCCCCCGCGCGATAGACGAAGCAGGCTCTTCAGGTGCGCGCAGATTCAGGAAACGTACTCGTGTGGCGTGCGCAAGAAGTTGAACCCACCCGTGGAAGCCCGCACCGTTAAACGCCCGTTAACACAACCGTTAACGCTCCGTGCTACGCTTTCTTGGTCACAGGGGAGTAACTGACGCCACCCATCATGCGGTGGCGTTGCCAGGCCGTCATCACGCGCCACCCGGCGCCGGTCTGGTGAACAAGAGCACCACTCTTGTCCGGTGAGACTTGGGCTACATCCGTTTGGATGCGGCCCGGTGTTGTCCATCACCGGATCCGCGCAGGAGGTGCTCACATGCTGGACGAACTCTTGGATCTGGATCGAGAAGGCGGACGCCGGAACGCGGCGCCTGGACCACGGCGCCGCGGCTTCCGCGGCCTGCTGGACAGGCTCACCGGCGCCTTTGGCGACGGCGATCACGACGACGACCAGGGCGGGCGCCGCCGCTACGACGGCGACGAAGACGAGCCCCGTGACCGGCGACGCCGCCGGGACGACGGCCTCGATTTCGGCGACGACTAACCCGTAAATCCCCGGCCACCATGCGCTGAGCCCGGCGTCCGCTTTGCGGCGGCGCCCGGGCTCAGCGGCTGCTTCAACCACCGACAGGACGACCTGACATGTTCCTCGACCTCCTCCCCTGGGTGCTCTTTCTCGGTCTCGTGGCCGGCCTCCTGGCGCTCGACCTCGGGGTCTTCCACCGCACCGCCCACGAAATCAAGAAGAAGGAAGCGCTCATCTGGACCGTTGTCTGGGTCGGCCTTTCGCTGCTCTTCAACCTCGGCGTCTACGTCTTCCAGGGCTCTGGCCCCGGCCTCGAATGGACCACGGGCTACCTCATCGAGAAGTCGCTCGCGGTCGACAACGTCTTCATCTTCCTGCTCATCTTCGCGGCCTTCAGCGTGCCCAGCGCCTACCAGCACCGGGTGCTCTTCTGGGGGATCATCGGCGCGCTGATCATGCGGGCGATCCTCATCGCCGGCGCCGGCGTCCTCATCGGCACGCTCCACTGGATCATCTATGTCTTCGGCGCCTTCCTGATCTTCACGGGCCTCAAGTTCCTCCGCGACACCGACCACACCCCGTCGCTCGAGAAGAACCGTCTGGTCAAGATCGCGAAGCGGTTCCGCCCGGTGACCGAGGGCTACGAAGGCCAGAAGTTCTTCACGCGGAGGAACGGCGTCCTCTTCATGACGCCGCTCTTCCTCGTCCTCCTCCTGATCGAAAGTACCGACCTGGTCTTCGCGGTCGACTCGATCCCGGCCATCTACGCCATCACCGATGACCCGTTCATCGTTTTCACCTCGAACATCATGGCCATCCTGGGGCTGCGGGCCATGTACTTCGTCCTCAGCGGATACCTCGCGGGGTTCACCTACCTGAAGCCGGCGCTGGCGGCCATCCTCGTCTTCGTCGGCATCAAGATGCTCCTCATCGACATCTACAAGATCGCCCCCCTTCTCAGCCTCGCCGTCATCATCACCATCCTCGCTGTGGCCATCGCGGCCTCGATTCTGAAGAACCGCCGGGGCGGCAGTGGCGAGGCTGGCCACGACAGCGCGCTCGGCTCCACTCCCGCGTAGCCGGTCCGCCGCCCGGTTCCGCCCCATCATCCACGGCCAACCAGAACGAAAGGGAGACACCATGGTCCTCAAGCGACTGAAAGCCATTTTCGAAGCCAAGGCCAACACGGCCGTGAACGCGCTGGAAGACCCTCGCGAGATGCTCGACCTGAGCTACGACAAGCAGGTCGACATGCTCCGTGACGTCAAGCGCGGGATCGTCGAAGTCACCGCCGCCCGCCGCCGCCTCGAACTCCAGGCGGACGAGATTCGCGGCCAGACCGCGAAGTTCGACGGCCAGGCCCGCCAGGCGGTCGCCAGCGGCCGCGACGACCTCGCCCGGCTCGCCCTCGAACGCAAGCAGGCCGCCCTCGGCCAGCTTGCTGGCTTCGACACCCAGGTCGCCCAGCTCAGGGGCGAGCAAGACCGCCTCATCCAGGCAGAGAGCCGCCTCGCGGCCAAGGTCGAGTCCTTCCGCACCCGCAAGGAAGTGATCAAGGCCCAGTACACCGCGGCGAAGGCGACCGTGCGTATTGGCGAAGCCGTCAGCGGGCTTTCCGAAGAGATGTCCGACGTCGGCCTCGCCGTCCAGCGGGCCGAGGACAAGACGGCCGCGTTGCGGTCGCGCGGCGACGCCATCAACGAGCTGATCGCCTCTGGCGTCCTCGACGACGCACTCGAGCCCGGTAGCTCCGCGCTCGACCGCGAACTCGACGCACTCGGGACCCAGTACGCCATCGACGACGAGCTTACGCGGATCCGGGCGGAGATCGCAGGGCCCGCGGCCACGCCACTCCTGGAGGGTGCAAAGTCATGAGAGTCCTATCCACCGTTGCCGGCCGGTTCCTCGTCGATGAGCGGGTCGCGCCCCTCGTCCAGCAGATGGACAGCGAACTCAAAGGGGACCGCGACCGGGGCGCGGCAGACCGCTACGCCGCCCGCCGGGCCATCTTCGAGTCGCTCCTTGCCCGGTACGGCTCACCCATTCATCCCGTTTTCGCCCTTCCGGCGACCCGCCGGGAGCTCATGGAGGTTGGGCTGTGATCGTCCGCATCCTAGGTGAAGGTCAGTTCCGGCTGGACAGCGACATCGCCTTCGCCCTCAACGCCATCGATGCCGCCCTCGACATCGACCTGCAGCAAGCGCATCCGGCGGAGTTCGCCGCCCACCTGGGCGACATGCAGCGGCTCGTCCGCCAGCACGGCGTCCCCCTTGACGACGCGGAGCTGGTGCCGTCCGATGCCGTCCTCCCGGCCGAGGGCAGCACGCTCGACGAAGTGCGCGACTTCCTCAAAGCGGACGGGCTGGTGCCGGGCTAGACGCCGGCGCCGCGCTCCCCCGCCCACCACAACGACCAGGAGGGCTGTGTTGGTTGACGAACTCTTCGAAGTCTTCGAGGACCTTTTTGAACGCCGCGAGAAGAAGCAGCGCAAGGGAAAGGGCAACCGCGGCAACGGGACGTGGGACAGTGAGGACGCATCACACCCCCAGGCGCGCACAGCGGCGCCGGCCAGCCCTCCCCTCTTTTGCCTCGAATGCGGGCAGAAGAACGACGCCGCCCAACGGTTCTGCCAGGAGTGTGGCGCGCTCCTCCCCGCCGCCGGAGAGGAGATGCGCTGCCTGAAGTGCAACGTGACGGTGCCGCTCTCGGCGAAGTTCTGCGGCCGCTGCGGCTCCCGTGTCGCACCGGCGGCCGGATAGGAGAGATCTGAAGTGCTGAGCTTGAAGCTGAATAACACCGCCGTGGGGCAGCGCGCCCTGCCGCCACCATCCAGTGCGGGCGGCGGTGACGAACCTCGCGGCTGCCCGGTGCGGTTTCGCCCAATGGCGCCACTCTCGGGTGCGGCCGCCCTGCAACTGCCCCGGGCCCGCCGGATGACGCTTCGCCGCCCGGCCCGTTGCAGGCCCGTCCACGCATTGGCGCACGTGGGGTAGCGAGATGCCCTGGCTACTTGTCGTCGTCGCCGGTCTGCTTGAAGTCGGCTTCGCAGTCTGCCTCAAGGAATCGAGTGGGTTCACGAAGCTCTGGCCCTCAGTGGGCGCCGCCGCCCTCGGCGGCAGCAGCTTCTTGCTCCTCACCCTCGCCTTGAAGTCGCTGCCTGTCGGCACGGCCTACGCCGTCTGGACCGGGCTCGGCGCGGCCGGCACAGTGGCCTTTGGCGTCGCCTTCCTGAGCGAGCCCGCGAACGTGCTGAGGCTCGGCTCCGTGGCCTTCGTGCTCATCGGTATCATTGGGTTGAAACTCGACGAGCACGTCTAAACCGGCGCCGGAGGGCGCAAGCCACGCCCGGCCCGGCATCCCGGCCAGGCTCCAACTTGACGCCCTTCAACGGGAGTAGCCATGGAACCGTCCCCACCAGGCCCGCCAGCAGGGCTCGCCACCCTGCTCACCAGGAGCCGGTACATGATGATGGCGGCCGTCCTCGCGATGGTCGCCGTCGCCGCTGGCCTCTTCGTCCTCGCCGCGGTGATCGCCATGCGCGACCTCGCTGAGGCATTCCGTGACGTTGGCGCTGGCGAGGTCAACACGGCCGAGTTGAAGGTCGGCTTCCTTCAAGTCGCTACGCTGGTCCTGAAGGCGGTGGTCTTCTACCTGATCGGGACGGGCCTCTACAGCCTCTTCATCGGCCCACTTGGCGGCCCCTCCGCCACCCGGGTGAATTCACTGACCGATCTGGAAGCCAAGATCATCGGGGTCATCATCGTCATCCTCGGCACGACCTTCCTTGAGCTCTACCAGGAGAAGGGCAACGCACTCGATAGCTTGTTCTCGGCGGCAGCTCTCGCCCTCGCGATCGCCGGACTCGGCCTCTTCCAGCTCATCATTCGCCGGGACGAAGCGGCGGATCGCGCCAAAACCGTCACGCCAAACAACCCCGTAGCGGGGATTGGCCATGGAGGCCCAGGAACGGACCAGCCCTCATGACGTCTCAGCCTTCGGCCCTCCTCGAGCGGCGCCTGCATCGTCTCCGCCTGTTCAACGCCGGGATGGGCACGTTGCACCTCGCCCAGGGGGTGGTGATCCTCCTGCTCTCGACGAGTTTCACGCTCCCCGTGACCGCCACCTTCATGGAGGGGCCGCCAGGCCAGGAACCGCCCGAGCTGCGGACCCTCTTCGACCTCAGGATCGCCTGGGGGGTGGCGGCCTTCGTCTTCCTCTCAGCGGCCGCCCACTTCCTCCTCGTCCTGCCCGGCATCAACGGTTGGTACAACCGTCAGCTCCAGCGCAACCGGAACTACGCCCGCTGGATCGAATATTCGCTCAGCAGCTCCATCATGATCGTCCTCATCGCCATGCTCACCGGCATCAGCGAAGTCACCGCCCTCGGCGCCCTGTTCGCCGCCAACGCGGCGATGATCCTCTTCGGGCTCCTGATGGAGCACTACGAAGAGCCGGGCCGCCCGAACTGGACCGCGTTCGCCTTCGGCAGCGCCGTGGGCATTGTGCCGTGGCTGCTGATCGCGCTCTATCTCATCGGTCCCGGCGAAGAAGCCACGCCGCCGGCCTTCGTCTACGGGATCTTCTTCTCGCTCTTCCTCTTCTTCAACGTCTTCGCCCTGAACATGGTGCTTCAGTACCGCCGCGCGGGCCCCTGGCGGCACTACCTCTTCGGAGAAAGCGTCTACATCGTCCTCAGCCTGACCGCGAAGTCGTTGCTTGCCTGGCAGGTGTTCTTCCCCACTTTGGTGTAGCCGCGCCGCCTCAGTACCTGACCACGCGGCCGAGTAGCCACATAATCGGACGCCAGTGAAGAAACGACAGGACGGCGGCGGACTCGGCCCGGCTCCGGCCCATGACCCCCGGACGGACGAACCGCTCACGCCCGAAGCGCGCCGGCGCGTCTACCGTGACGCGCTCGGCGTGGGCCTGGCGACCGGGGCCTATGGCGCCTCGTTCGGCGCGATCGCCGCGGCCTCGGGCCTCTCGACCCTACAGGCCTGCGTGCTCTCGCTGCTCATGTTCACCGGCGCCTCGCAGTTCGCCCTGGCGAGCACGCTTGCGGGCGGGGGCGGCGTCTTCCCGGCAATTGCTACGGCCACCCTGGTGGGGGTGCGGAACGCCTTCTACGGCCTCCAGCTCGCGCCGGTCCTCGGGCTGAGCGGCCTGCGCCGCCTGATCGCGGCCCATCTCACCATCGACGAAAGCACCGCCCTCGCCACGGCGCAGGCCGGCCCCCGCGCCGCCCGCCTCGCCTTCTGGGTGACGGCCGTCAGCCTCTTCGCCGTCTGGAACCTTTCCACCCTGGCCGGTGCCCTGGGGGCAGGAGTGGTTGATGACCCCCGCGACCTCGGGCTCGATGCCGCCTCTTCGGCCGCGTTTGTGGCGCTGCTCCTGCCGCGCCTGAGGTCGCGGCGCCTCGGGGCGCTGGCGGCCGGCGGTGCGCTGCTGGCGCTCGCCGCGCTGCCCTGGGCGCCACCCGGCGTCCCCGTCCTCATCGCCGGGGCGCTGGCCGTGGTAGCCGGGCTCCTCGTCGCCGATTGGCGGGCAGCCGCCCTTCGTGGGGAGGCCAAATGACCTGGGTGGCGGTGCTCACCGCCTCGGCGCTCTGTTTCGCGCTCAAGCTCGGTGGGCATTCGCTCCCCGGTGGGGTGCTGCGGGATGTGCGCGTCCAACGGGTGGCAGTCCTGTTGCCGGTGGCGCTCCTTTCGGCACTCATCGCCCTCCAGACCTTCGCCAAGGGGCACGACCTGGTGGTAGACGCGCGGTTGGCGGGCTTGCTGGCGGCGGTCGCGGCCCAGCAGTTGCGGGCGCCGTTCCTGGTGGTGGTGGTCGCCGGCGGCGCGACGGCCGCGCTGGTGCGGCTTGTAGGGTGATCGTGCGCTGCTGCCTCTTCGGGCAGAAACGCAAGTCTCGACCACGGCGCGCGGGAACGCGCGAACGGGTTCGCGCTCTCCGCGCAGCGGCAGCGCCTGAACACATCTTGCCCAGACCGAAGGTCGTTCCTAGCCGATGTACGCTTCGGCCCCCACCGAACCCGGGAGCGGGCCGGCCATCGAAAAGCGGCGCAGTTCACGGCGGCCCGTGAGCGGGAGGAAACAGTGGGCGCAGTTGCGTGGCGAGGGGAGCTCCGCGGGCACGATCGTCTTGTGCTCCCCATGGACGGAGCACACCAGTTCGAACTCGATCACGGCCAGTTTCATCGTCCGCCTCCCCATCGCCCGCCATAGGTGGCGTCGATGGATCCACAGCATAGAAACCAGATGATCGATGTCCAGTCGGGTTCTCCCCTACATGCGTGAAGTCCGATCCGACCCGTAGACCCGTAGCCGCGGCCGTCACGGCCACTGGATTCCGGCCGAGGGCTGAGCTGACCGGTGCACGACCAGGTTGCGGCGAGTGGCGCGGCACGCATCCCGTCAGCGGGAATCCAGCGACGCCGAGCGTTGCGGCGCCACACCCGTCCCCCTCGCTTAGCCCTCCGTGTAGCCCGCCGCCTGCTCGCTCTGGGCGCCAAGCGCGGCGGCCGCTTCCTCCTTCGTCATCACGTAGAAGCTGCCGCGCGCCCAGACGCAGACCTTGCCCCGCTCGTCCAGGATCTCCCCGGTGGCGATCAGGTCCCGATCGACCCGTGACTCCACCCGGCAGACAAGCGAGTGGGGCCGTCCGACTTTCACGGGGCGCTTGAACTCCACCTCCGTCTTGCGCGAGAGGCCGAAGCGGTGGGCGATGGCGATGACCGCCCAGGCCATCCCCTCGTCAAGGAGGGCCATACTCAAGCCCCCATGAGCCAGCGCCGGGGCGCCCGAATGCTGCACTCCGGGCGTGAAATCGGTCACGACCGTGGCCGCTTCGCCATCGAGGTAGAAGGGGATGCCGATGCCCTTCTCGTTCTTCGGCTCACAGACGAAGCAGTTCGTCCCGAAGTCCCACTGTTCATTGTCGAGGAGCGTGCGCGTCATCTTCAGCGGCCCGTGAAGTTCGGCTTGCGCTTCTCGACGAAGGCCCGGGCCGACTCCTCGGCGTCCTGGCGGGCTTTGCGGGCGAAGCCGATGGCCGTCAGTTCGTAGCGGAGCTGGTCCTCGAAGCTGTTGTCGAGGCTACGCTGGACGGCCCGCTTCGAGGCCATGGCGGCCAGCGGTGGCCAGCCGGCGATCGTCCGGGCCATCTCCTCGGCCTCGGAGACGAGCGTTTCCGCCGTTACGACGCGCTGCAGCAGGCCCATGCGCAGCGCCTCCTCCGCCCCCACCGCCCGGCTCGTGAGGATCATCTCGAGGGCGTTGCCCGTGCCCACGATGCGCGGCAGGAAGTAGGTCATCCCAGCATCCGGCGAGAGGTTCCGTTCGATGAAGACGGTCTTGAAGCGGGCGTTCTCGCTGCCGATGCGGATGTCGCAGGCGAGGGCGAGGGACATCCCGGCCCCGGCGGCGACGCCGTTCACGGCGGCGATGCACGGCTTCTCGAGCTGGTAGACGGCCTTCGCCTGGCGGCCGACCCAGCCATCCTCGTCCAGCATCTCCTGCCAGGCCGGGTGTTCGGCCGGCACCGGGCCGGCGCCACTCACCTGGGCGCCCGAGCAGAACCCACGGCCGGCGCCCGTCCAGACGACGGCCCGGACGCTGTCGTCGTGCTTCAGCTCGTGGCAGACGTCGAGCAGCTCCTGCCGCAGGGTGGCGTCGAGGGCGTTCAGTTTCTCCGGGTTGTTCAGCGTGACCGTCGCCACGCTATCGGCGACCTCGAGGATGAGGCGTTTGTAGATCATCGGATCCTCCGCTACAGGTGGGTCAGCGGCAGTCTACCAGACGGCCACAAGGCCCCGGATGCCGGGCAGAAGAGGCCTTTCGAGGCCGGGGGCGGCGCACTACGATCGGCGCGTGATGCACCAGGTCTCGCCCCGGCCCTTGCCCGCGCGCTTGCCCGCCCTGCCGCGGCTCTCGCTGCGGCGGGCCACGCGTGAGGCGATCATCATCGCGGTCTCGGTGGCCGCCTATTTCCTGGTACGCGGCTTGACCGAGGGCGCGTTCGACACGGCGATCGCGAACGCCGAACGCCTGGTCCACCTCGAGCAGACCCTCGGCATCTACCGCGAGCCGTGGGTCCAGCGCCAGCTGGTGGACTACCAGCGGGTGATCGACCTCATGAACTGGGTCTACATCTGGGGCCACTGGCCGGTCATCTTCGTTGCCGCCTGCTGGCTGTTCGTGCGGCGGCCGCGCACCTACTACATCATCCGGAACGCCTTCCTCATCTCCGGCGGGGTCGGGCTGATCGTGTTCGCCACATTCCCGGTGGCGCCGCCGAGGCTTGCGACGCCTGAGTTTATCGATACCATCACGCTCCATTCGAACGCTTACCGGGTGCTCCAGCCGCCAGCCTTCGTCAACCAGTACGCCGCCATGCCGAGCCTCCACTTCGGTTGGGACCTGCTCATCGGTGGCGCGATCGCCCGGGAGGTGAAGGCCTGGCCCATCCGCATATGGGGGCTCATCCTCCCCGTGCTCATGCTGGGGGCCGTCGTCATCACGGCGAATCACTTCATCATCGACGCGGTCGCGGGCGGGATCCTCGTGGCGGTGGCGCTCTGGGCCGCCGTGCACATCAGCATCCGGGCCCGGGGGACAGCACTCAGGGCATGGCTGGCCGGTGGCTTCCATGGCTGAGCCCGGCACCCGCCCCCTGGTCATCGCCCACCGGGCGGGCAACGAACTCGGCCTCCTCCGCGCTGCTGAGGACGCGGGCACGGACCTCGTCGAGGCCGACGTCTGGTGGTACCGGGGCGCGCTGGAAGTGCGCCACTCGAAGACGATGGGCCCCGTGCCGCTCCTCTGGGACCGCTGGACACTGAGGGGCCGCTGGCAGCCCCGGCTCAGGCTGCCCGAACTGGTAGCGGCCACAGCCCCGGGGACGCACCTCTTCCTCGACCTCAAAGGCCGCCACCCGCTCCTGCCCGGCCTTGTCGTCGAAGCGATGGCGGAGTTGGCGCCCGGCCGCCCCTACTCCGTCTGCTCACGCAACTGGGACCTGTTGGAGGAGTTTCGCCACTACCCGGCCGTCGCCGTGTATCACTCGGTGGGCACGACGGACGAACTCGCGACCGTCTGGCCGCGGCTCACCTGGCGCGACCAGCACGCCATCTCGATCCACGCCCGCCTGCTCGACCAGGGAGTCGTCCGCGCCTTGAAAGAGAAGGCCTCACGCGTCGTCACCTGGCCGATCAATACGGCTGCCGCACGGGACCGCGTGGTCGGGTTGGGGATCGACGGCATCATCACCGATAGCCTCGCCCTCGCTCGCGAGACCATCGCCACCCGCCTGTAACCGCGGCCGTCACGGCCGCTGGATTCCGGGCGATGCCCGGAGTCGTGCCGTTCGGGCCTTACCCCGTCAATGCAGCCAGCCCCGGTAGAGCGGCCAGCGCGACCGCGAGCATGTCCGCGGTGCCCGCCGCGATGGCCGCTTCGCTCGCCCAGCTCTCCCGGTCACCGACGCGGTCCACCACCAGGCAGATGGCGCCCGCCCGCAGTCCCCGGTGGAGGGCGACGGTGAAGAGGGTAGCCGCCTCCATCTCCACGGCGAGGACGCCACGGTTCCGCCAGGTATCCCAGCCCATCGGCTGGCGATAGAAGGCGTCCTCGGTGATGAACAGGCCGGCGTGGCTCGCCCGGGCGCCTGCCGCCGCGGCATCGACCAGGGCGCGGGTGACCTCAAAGTCGGCCACCGGCGCGAACGGGTCGCCGCCGACGTACTGGCGCGTCGTCCCGTCCATCGGCACGGAGGCGGTCGCGACCACGAGGTCGAGCATGCCGACGCGCTCCGCGATGGCGCCGCAGGTCCCCAGGCGGACAGCCGTCCGGACGCCAAGGTCGGCCAGCTCCTCCACGACGATCGCCGTCGAAGGGCCACCCATCGCCGTCGTCTGGACCGAGACGCGGACCCCCTCCCAGGTCCCGGTGTAGCCCAGCAGGCCGCGGTTTTCGTTGTAGCAGCGGGCACCCGCGAGCATCGCCGCCATGCGGGTCGCCCGTCCGGGGTCGCCCACGAGGAAGGCGACCGTGGCCACTTCGCCGGGCTCAGCCTTGAGATGGATCGGCATCGTCAGGCCGGCTGGCGGGCGCCGGCCGCCCGCGCCAGGAGCATCTCATCCCGGGCCGAAGGACGGCGGTCGAGCCGCGCCCGCAACCAGCGCTCCGCCTCTTCGAAGCGGCCGGCCCGGAGGCAGGCCTCAAGGAGCGTGTCCTCGAACACCTCGCGCTGGGCGTTGCTCCCACCGATCCGCACGAGTTCAGGGGCGAGGGGCGTGAGCCGGTCGGCGGCCGCACCGTACTCCCCGCGGGCGAAGTCGGCGACGGCCTCGACGATGGCGAGGGCTACCGGCCCGGCCTGCTGCTTGCCCGCCGCCTCCCGCTTCCGCAGGTCGGCCGCGAGCCGGTCGAGCGATTCGCCATCCCCCGCGCCCGCGTAAGCGAGGGCTGCGTGGTCGTCGGCGAAGGTGATGCCGGCACGGGCGAACGCCTTCGCCACCCACCCGGCCAGTTCGGCGGCAGCCCCCTCCGGGCGCTCGACGCCGTAGAGCTGGCAGCGCCAGAGGAGCGAGGCGGCATCGGCGATCGTGATCACGGGCACGCCCGGGCAGACTGAGGGCTTGAGCGTCTCGTCGTAGACACGCATGACGATGTCCATCTCGCCCTGCTTCAGGGCGAACAGCGCCTCGTGCCAGGAGAGGTGGCTGTAGAGCGTGGCCGTCCGTTCGTAGCCGGGCAGCCAGTCGCGGATGAAGGCCGCGCCGCCAGCGTGGTCGCCCGTCTCGTAGAAGACGTGGGCCATCGTGTGCGAACCGGCCCCGCTCCGCGGCCGCAGGGCGAGCGACCGCTCCACCAGGCGGCGCGCCTCGGCGAAGTGGTTGAGCTCGTTGTGGACGAAGGCGAAGGAGCTGAGGAACCACCAGTCGTCGCCGTAGGCAGGGGCCAGCGGTTCGAGGAGGGCGAAGGTCTCGGCCCGCCAGTCCGGCCCGCCGCCGAAGCCGATCAGGCTGAAGGGGCCGACCGCCTGGGAGAGGAGGAAGGCGTCGCGCGGGTGCTCCGCCATCTGCTCGTGGATGAGGGCGACGGCGCCTGCCCCGTCCCCATCGATAGCCGCGGCTATGGCGGCGACGTGGCGCTGCTCGCGGGCGGTGGTGCCGGCAGCGACGGCCAGGGCGCGCTCCTTGCCC
>JBJXGC010000228.1:0-4370 GCA_046154545.1 Dehalococcoidia bacterium
CGCGCCCACCTTCATGAGCTGGTGGATCTGTTGCCCGAGTGCGAACTCGCATCCGCTAGGCGTCTCCTTGCGGCACTCCCGGACGATACGATGCTACGGGCCTTGATGGCCGCCCCGGGCGACGACGAGCCGGTGACGGACGAGGAGCGTCGTCTTCTCGATGAAGCGCGGGCGTCGCTTCGCACCGAGGGTGGCCTCACAACAGCCGACCTTCGCCGCAGCCTCGGCCTCTAAAGTTGGAGGTCATCTGGTCGAGGCAGGCTCAGGCCAACCTTGCCGCCATCGCCCGCATTGACAGGCCGGCCGCGGAGCGAATCATCAGGCGCGTAGAAGCGTTCGCGGGCACGCGAAGGGGCGACGTCAGGAAGCTCCACGGCTCAGCCGACGAGTGGCGCCTCCGTTCTGGCGAATGGCGGGCTGTATTCGCCTTCCAAACGGACCCGCTGCGGATTGAAGTGCTCCGCGTCGCGAATCGTCGTGATGCATATCGTTGAGATGATCGCCGACCCACCCCGACCAGCCACGGCTCGCGTTCTACCTCAGGATGGCTGACTCCGCCCACCCTGCCGGCGTTCCGGATCGTCTGACCGCGCCGCCCGCGGTTATACTGATCGGATGACAGTGGTTGCTGAAGCAGTCTACGAAGGCGGCGTGCTCCGGCCGCTCTGCGACCTCCACCTGCGGGAGGGCGAGCGAGTGACGCTCACCGTCGAGCGGGAGCAGTCGCGGCCGACGCCGCAGGAGATCCTCGCCCTGGCCCATCGTGTCTATGACGGCCTATCGAAGGATGAGATTGCCGAGATCGAATCCCATTTCAAGCGCCCACTCGACATGTTCGCGGACCTTGGTTGAACCCGGCGCTCCTGGACACCGATACCCTCTCGTGGGTCCTCGAAGGCCGACGCTCGGTCACGTCTGCGGCTGAACGATACCTTGCCGAGCACCGCGTGCTCACGTTATCTGAGATGACGCGGTTCGAGGTTCTTCGTGGACTTGAGGCAAAGCGCGCGCAAGCACGAATCGAAAGGTTCATGTCCTTCTGCCGAACGTGCGAAGTCCTTCCCATTACAACACCCATCCTCGACCGCGCCGCCGTCGTCTACGGCGAACTGCACCGCGCAGGGACGCTCATTCCCGACGCCGACCTCATCATCGGCGTGACCGCGCTGGTCCACGGGTACGACATGGTCACCAACAACGTGCGCCACTTCAGCCGCATTCCGGGGCTACGGATCGTGAACTGGCTCGATGACCGGGGAGCCTAACTCCCGGAGCCGGCGCTCGATGTAGGCGCGCTGGGCTCCGTTGGAGACCAGGTCGAGGGCCCGCCGGTAGGCTGCCACGGCCTCTCGCGGCCGGCCAGCCCGGCGGTGGAGGTCGGCGCGGGCGGAGTGGTACAAATGGAACTCGGCGAGCGGCGCCGCCAGGCGTTCATTGTCCATGATCTCCAAACCGGCATCAGGACCGGCGGCCATCGCGATAGCGGCCGCGCGGTTCAGTTCGACGACCGGGCCAGGGGTGAGACTGAGGAGGGCGTCGTAGAGGAGGACGATCTCTGGCCAGTCAGTCCCCGCCGGGCTACTTGCCTCGCTGTGAAGTGCGGCGATGGCGGCCTGCACCTGGTAGGGGCCGATACGGCCCATGCGCATCGCCCGCTCAGTGAGCTGCTGGCCATCCGCGATAGCGGCCTGGTCCCAGAGCGCGCGGTCCTGTTCTTCGAGCGTGACAAGCTCGCCGGTCGGCGAGGTCCGGGCCTTCCGGCGTGAATCGTGGAGGAGCATCAGCGCCAGGAGGCCAAGGACCTCGGGCTCGTCCGGCATCAGCCCGGCCAGCACGCGCCCCAGGCGGATGGCCTCGGCCGAGAGACTCGCGCGCGTCAGGCCGGCGCCCGCGGTCGCGGAGTAGCCCTCCGTGAAGACGAGGTAGACCACCGCAAGCACGCCGTCGAGCCGCTCTATGAGGTTGGGCCCGGCGGGCACCTCATACGGGATGTGGGCGTCGCGGATCTTCTTCTTCGCGCGCACGATCCGCTGCGCCATCGTGGCTTCGGGGACAAGGAAGGCGTGCGCTATCTCCGGCGTCGTCAGGCCACACAGGGTGCGGAGCGTGAGAGCGACACGGGCATCGAGCGCGAGAGCGGGGTGACAGCAGGTGAAGATCAGCCGCAGGCGCTCGTCGGGAATATCGGAAGTCGCTTCTTCCATGTGTACTTCCTCGCCTTCGAGCCGGGCGATCAAAGCCACCTCTTCCACCTTCTGACGAAAGACGGTGGCGCGGCGGAGACGGTCGAGCGCCTTTCGCCGAGCGGTGGTCAGGATCCAGGCGGCGGGGTTCGATGGGACGCCATCGACGGGCCAGCGCTCAACGGCCGTGACGAAGGCGTCCTGGAGTGCGTCCTCGGCGAGGTCGAAGCTCCCGGTGCCACGGATCAGTGAGGCGAGAATCTGACCGTGCGACTCGCGGAACGTGGCATCGACGGCGGCGCGATCAGTCACGGCCGTCCGCGCATGACGCGGACGGCCGCAGCCAGGCTGCCTTCCGACGTTATGGATAGGGACGGAGCCGCCCAGGCGCGGAGGCAGGCTCCATACGCACCTAGCCCATTTCCATGACCGGCCGTACCTCGACTGACCCATCCCGCGCCGCCGGAATGCGCGTGGCGAAGTCGGCCGCTTCTTCGATCGTCTTGCACTCGAGGATATAGTAGCCGCCGAGCTGTTCGGCCGTCTCGGCGAACGGGCCGGCGGTGACAAGCGCCGAGCCGTTGCGGACGCGGACGGTCTTCGCCTCGGGCGTGTCCACCAGCGGGTCACCAGCGAGGAACACTCCCTTCTGCTGGACCTCCTCAGTAAAGGCGCCGTAGCCGGCCATCAGGCCATCCCACTCCGGCGTCCCGGGCACGATGGAGGTCTTTTCGCTGCCATAGAGGAGGAGCATGTATCGGGCCATTGTTTCACTCTCCAGAAAGTTGTCCGCGTGATCGCGGCACCATCATGACGAATGGGGCGCCAGAAATCGACCGGCTAGGGCACACATCGGACACATGATCTACGATCGCAGGCATGCGGCTACCGGGGAGGACCATGACTGAACTGAGGGACCACCTGGCGGGACGCCCGTGAGCAGCGAACCGGATGGTCTGCGCGAGGTGGTTGAGCGAAACGCCCAGGCGGTGATGACGGGCAACTTCGCCCAGATCATGGCAGACATTACCCCCGAGGCGCTGGCCCAGATGATGCAGCAGATGCCACAGGCGGGCCAGATGTCCTTAACCTCCATGCCGGCGATCAGCGGGTACGAAATCGAGGCCGTTGGGCCGTCCGCCGAGGCCTACGTGTACAACGTGATCTTCGCCTCCGCCATGGGCACGGCCACCCTGGTCTCGGAGTGGAAGCAGTTGCTGGGGCAATGGAAGATCTCGGCCGTGAAGCTGTTGAGCATCGACCCGGCGCCGCCGGCAGGGGACGAGTAAGCCCGCCGTGCGCATCTGCCTGGTCCGTCACGCTATCGCCGATGAACGGGGGCCGGCCTACCCGGACGACTCTCTGCGGCCGTTGACGCGCGAGGGGATCGAACGGATGAGTGAGGCGGCAGCCGGCATCGCCCGCCTGTTTGTCCCGGCGCTGATCGTGAGCAGCCCGTACACGCGTGCCCGGCAGACCGCCGACATCGTCGCTGCGGCGCTCGACCCCGCGGCGCCTGTCGTGGAACGGAGCGAACTCGCCACGGCGGACGACTTGGCGCTATTCACCTGGACGAACGAACGCCGAGTTGATGACGTGGCGTTCGTGGGGCACGAGCCATACCTGTCGGCGACGCTGGCGCTCCTCCTGACGGGCGACGCGGCGGGGATGGCTGCTCCCTTCAAGAAGGGCGCCGCGGCCCTGCTCAGCTGCCCGCAGGGCGCGGCCCCCGGCACGGCCGCCCTGGAATGGTTTGTCCAGCCCGCAGGGTTGCGCGCCATCGGGCGTTCACTCCCCGGCTGAGACCTCGAGGCCGACCTTGAGGGCGGCGGCGAACCGCTTCTGTTGGCGCCCGAGGGTAATCAGCTCGGCGTCGAGTTCGCCGCGCCCGCGGAGCGTGATGTGGACGGCCTTATCCGTGGCCTTCGCTTCGACGGAGAGGACGGGCGACGGGCGGCGGCGGCGGACGGCCCGAGCGGCACCAAGAAGGGCCGCGAGCGTCGAGACGAGCCGCGTATCTTCCGGACGCACCAGGGGTGTATACGGGCCGAAATCCGGCGAGCCGCTATCCGCACAGCGGACGAGCTCGGCGAGGAGGACGATCTCGCGGTGGCTGAAGCCGTGGAGGTCGCCGCTGTGGACGAGATACTCGGCGTGGCGGTCGCGGTTGTAGTAGTCGATGTGCAT
>JBJXGC010000186.1:0-5936 GCA_046154545.1 Dehalococcoidia bacterium
CGTGCGAGGTCAAGGTTGTAGCTGGATTCGGCGTCGGCCGCCAGCGTTATTCGGCTCGTCTTCGCCAGCACCACGAACAGCTCTGCGAGGAAGGCAGGACTCATCACGACGCCCGATGCGTCAACCACGACATCGGGATCAGGTGCCATGCCCCCAATTATCTCGCGAGCACGCCCACGCGTCGCGAACGAACGGTACTTGTCGGCGAGAGTCAACTTCACGGTTCCCTCCGCTGCTTCGCCAGCCACGCGTCAACCGATCCTGGGGTTCGCCTGCGGTTCCGCGCTACCTCAGCCTGCACATCGGGCAGACGGTCGAGTTCGGCCGTCGCTTCCCATGCTTCGAACGGGGCAACAAGCTGCTCTTCGACGGGGTTGGCCAGGGCAGCGTTGAGTTCGACCGCAAAGAGGCGCATGTGCCGGGGTGTCAGCCATGCCAGCCAGTCGAACTCGTCCGGCAACTCATCGTTGAGGAAGAGTTCGCGGGCGCGCTCGGCGAGCGGTGCGGTCGATACGGCCACGGCGTGGTTCCTTCCCGATGTTCCGACCATGGTACCACCCAGCCCACGCCCCACTTGCTCGCGGCGCCCCCCCAACCGTGTACGATGGCGCCACTTTCTCTCTCCGGAGGCCCACCCCATGGCTCTACGCACCGCCGACGACTACATCGACAGCCTGCGCGACGGCCGCGCCGTCTACTACGCGGGCGAGCGTATCGCCGACGTCACCGCCCACCCGCTCTTCGGCATGCGCGCCCGGCAGATCTCCGAGGAGTTCGGGCGGGGCCTGGCCGAGTCCGACGACCTGCTCGACGAGCGCACGGTCACGCTCGACGACGGCGACCGCGTGCGCCGCTGGCTCGTCCCCCCGCGCGACAAGGAAGCCCTGCTCCGCTACGTGGAGATGGAGTCGAACATGCACGGGGCCACCCACGGGGCGATCATGGCCGGCCTCGCGGGGCTCGAAATCGTCGCCCGCAAGTCCGACGCCCAGCTCGGCACCCACTACCTGGAGCGCATCCAGAGCTACACGGACTGGTTCCAGCGCAGCGACCTCCACGCCGTCCTCGCGATGACGGACGCCAAGGGCGACCGCTCGAAGGGCCCCCACGGGCAGGCCGACCCCGACCTCTGGCTGCGTGTGGTCGAGCGGCGAGAGGACGGGATCGTCATTCGCGGGGCCAAGACCTCGGTCACCGACGGCGCCCTGACGAACGAGTTCCTCGTCCTGCCCACGCACGCGATGTCGGCCGACGACGCCGACTGGTCCGTCGCTTGCGCCGTCCCGGCGGACGCACCCGGCGTCGTCATGATCGCGAACTACGTCGGCCAGCCCTGGGGCGATCGCTTCCGCTTCGACCGGCCGCTGACCCACGACGAGTTCCGGCACGAAGTGACCATCTTCTTCAACGACGTCTTCGTGCCCTGGTCGCGCGTCTTCCTCGACGGCGAGTTCGTCTTCACGCGCGACGTCATCACCTACTTCACGACCTTCCACCGCGCCGGCGCGATCGTCCGCGAACCGCGGGAGACGAAGAAGCTGATCGGCGCGGCCCAGCTCATGGCCCGCTACAACGGCCTCGAGGGGGTCGGCAACATCCGCAACGGCATCGCCGAGATGGTGGAGACGGCCCAGATGCTCGACATCCTCCGGTTCACCGCCCTTGCCCGGACGAGCATGATCGAGGGCGTCTGCGTGCCCGACGCGGTCGCCTGCAACCTCGCCGGCCTGACGGCGACGCGGACGCGGCCGGGCTACCTCCAGTTCCTCTGCGAGCTGGTGGGCGGGCCCGTGCTGACGGCCCCCTCCGGCCTCGACCTCGCGAACCCGGAGACCCGGGCGCTTGTCGAGAAGTACTACGTGGGGAAGGCGGGCGTCTCGGCGGAGGAGCGGCTGCGGCTGGTGAAGTACGTCTACGACCTCGCGGCTTCGGACTCGGCCGGATTCGCGCGGGCGTCGTCGGTGACGGCCGCGGGGTCGCCTTCCGCGAAGCGCGTGGCCCTCGCCCGCAACTTCGACATCAACGCCTGCGTGGAGCTGGTGATGGAGGACCTGAAAGGGGCCGCGGTGCCGGAGCTTGCCGGGGCGGGTTAGGGCCGATCCCAGGCGCCCGGTCGACCTCGGCAAAGGTGAAGGCTGGCAGGCGGCTCACGCCGCGACTTCAACCTGCTGCAAGCCGCTGAAGTGCGGCGCAGTGCCGGCCGTGAGCCAACCCTCTTCGACGCAAAGCGCCAGGACCTCTTGGAGGTTCGCCTGTAGTTCGTCCAGCGACTCAGCCTGGCCCTCGGGCGGAGTCCGTATTGCTCCGCCTGGAAGGGCTCTCCAATGCGTTGAAAGCTGAACTCGTGACGCGTGCGGTCCGTGAAAGAGGCTCCGAGTTCGCCGGAGCATCCACGGTTGTCAGCCCGGGCGGGATCCGGATCCGGACGGGCGAGTAGGGCTCAGGCGACGAATCGCAGGATCTCGATCTCGGCGCCGCGTTCCACCGCGCCCTCGGCCGCCGTCAGTACCCGTTCGCTGATCTCCTCGGCCAGCACGGGTTCGGCGCAGTCGCCGCAGACCTCGGCAGGTACCTCTTTCATGATCACGGTCGTCGGTCCCCGGAAGAGGACGATCGTGGCCGTTCCGGGACGTGTACGGCCACCGCGGCAGAGCATGCAGCGCATCAGCGTCTCCTCTTCCAGTCCTCGAGCCAGACGACGGCGTCCGGCCAGTACACGGTAATGATAGTGCAGCGGCCGGTAGCGGCGTCGAAGGCAACCACGATGTGAAGCGGTCCGCCGTGGACGTGGCCTGGGATCGCGGCCGACGCCGGCCCGCTTGCGCGCTTATCGGGCGTCCTGAAACTCGCCGATTGTGACGCCCGCTTCGCGCAGGATCTCGCGGAGCAGGCCCGGCGCGATGTCACGGCCGCGATGGTTCGGGACGGTTGTTCCTCGTCCATCGGTGTGGCGGTACGACACGTGGCTTCCGCGTTGCCGGCTGATCGCGAATCCGAGGCGCCGCAACGCGCGATCCACGTCCGCGTAGCTGAGAACGGGTAGATCGCTCACACGACAACTTCGACATGTTCAAGACCGGCGAACTTCGGAGCGTTCGCCTCGGTCAGCCAGCCTTCATCGACACAGAGCGCGAGGACCTCTTTCAGGTTCTCGCGGAGTTCGTCCAGCGTCCCGGCCTGGGTATGGGCGCCTCGGATGCCGGGGACGACGCCGACGAAGAGTCCGGTTTCGGCGTCGCGTTCGACGTACGCGACGACGGTCGTGCTTGCCATGCTCCTATGATGCCACGAATCAGCCCGCCAGGAACGACTCCAGCGCCGTCACCGCTTCCGGTTCGCTGAGGCTCGGCGCGTGGCCGACGCCCGGCACCTCGGCGAGGCGGCAGTCCGCCACCGCCTCCGTCATCTTCCTGGCGATCTCGGGGCTGAGGATGTCGCTCGTCCCGCCCCGGATCACGAGCACGGGGCAGGCGATGGACCTGAACGCATCCCACGGGGCGACGGCCGGGGCCACGGCCGGCTGCTTCCGCACCTCCGGGTCGAGCTTCCACATGTAGACGCCCGAGTCGCTCAGGCGGACGTGCCAGCGGGCGTACTCGAGCACCTCGCCGTCGGAGCGGCGGGCGAGGACCGGGCCGTTCTCCTCGCGGTAGTAGCGGCCCACCGCCTTGAGGTCGGTGAAGGCCTCCGGCGCCGTCGTCAGCATCTTCATGATGCGCTGGCCGCCTTCCGGCGCGACCTCGGGGCCGATGTCGTTGAAGACCACCCGGGAGACGCGGTCCGGGTGGCGGTGGGTGTACTGCATCGCGATCATGCCGCCCATCGACGTGCCCACAAGGGCGAACCGTTCGAGCCCCAGGGCCTGGCGGACGGCCTCGAGGTCGGCCACGTAGTTGTCCATCGTGTATTCGCCGGCCGGGCCGAACGCGCTCTCGCCGCGCCCCCGGACATCGAGCGCGTAGACGTGGAAGCGGCCGGAGAGCCTGATCGCGATCGGGTCGAACACGTGGGCTTGCTGGGTGAGGCCGTGGACCATCATCACGACCGGCGCGCCCGGCGCGCCACGGGCGACGAGATGATGCCGCAGGCCGTTCGCCTCAACGAAGATATCCCGGGTACCTGTGGTAGTGGTCATGTCGAGCCTCCTGTGCCGCCTCGCGGATGGTAGCGGCCGCGGTGGGCTGGCGGTAGGCGGGTCCGCGCTCAGAGCGGTTGGCGGCCGGCGAATCCGTCAGCGAGGCGGTGAAAGTAGGCGATGTCGGCCTCGCCCAGGAGGTAACACAGGTAGACGACCTCGCCATCGCGGAGAGAGTAGAAGTCGATGAGGCCGCGCTCCGCGTCCTTCACTTCGATGCCCCAGGCCTCGAGGCGGGCGGCCGCGCCACGCATCCGCCGGTCGAGCTGCTCGATGCGGCTCTCGCCGTCGCCCTCCCAGGGGTTGGCGAGGAGGTTGCCATCGCCGGAACTGGCCCGCGCTTCGGCCGCGATCGAGGCCTGGAGGGCGCGAAGGGCCACGAATGTTTCCCGCAGCTCCTCGACGACCGGGATGACCCTGGGCAGGAGGGCACGGGCCTCTTCGAGCGTGTACTGCTTCATCGCGGTCAGACGAAGAGGTGCAACGGGATGTGGAGCGGGTGCACCGAGGCGCCGCTTTCGAGGTTGCCGCGCTCCGTGAGCTCCTCCTGCACCCCGGGGCCGATGACCACGTTGCGGCCGATGTGCAGGCCCGATGGGATGGTCACACGCTTGCCCACGATCGTGATCCCGGAGTTCACGATGTCGGGCCGTTCGAAGTTCGGGGTCAGTTCGTCCCCCTCGCCCACCACCGCGTCCCTGCCGACCACCACCTCCTTGTCGAGGATGCAGCGATCGACGACGGCGCCGGACTGGATGACGCAGCGGTGGTGGATGACGGAATCGCGGACCTCGGCGCCCGGCTCCACGATCACATCGGGCGAAATCACCGAGCGGAGGACCGTGCCGTCGATCTTCGAGCCCGCCGAGATCAGCGAATCCTGCACCAGCGCCTGGGGCCCGAACAGCGCCGGTGGCGTAATCGCCCCCGCCGTCCGCAGCCGGACATCGGGCTCATCGAACCGGAGCGGCGGCTGGCGCGAGATCAGGTCCATATTCGCCGACCAGTACGACTCGACGGTGCCCACATCTCGCCAGTAGCCCTGGTACTGGTAGCCGAAGACGCGGTGCGTTTCGAACATCCGGGGGATGATGTCCCGGCCGAAATCGTGCGTGCTCGCATCGCCGAGGTCGGCGTCGGCCTGGAGCTGTTCGACGAGCACGTCTTTATTGAAGCAGTAGATGCCCATGGAGACCCAGGGTGAGCGCGGTTGGGCAGGCTTCTCTTCGAAGTCGATAACGCGCCCCGTGGAATCGAGGTCGAGGACGCCGTAGCGATGGGCCTCTTCGCGTGGCACCGAATACACCGCAACGGTCGCGTCGGCGTTCTGGGCGCGATGGTAGGCGATCATGTTGCGATAGGCCGTCAGATAGATGTGGTCCCCGGCGAGGATGAGGACCTCCGTCGCCCGCGACTCCTCGATCACGTAGAGGTTCTGGTAAATGGCGTCGGCCGTGCCCTGGTACCAGTCCATGTCAGCGCGGCCGAGGTACGGCTGGAGGATCTGGATGCCGCCATCGAGCGCGTCAAGGCCCCAGGCCCGGCCCGCGCCGATGTGGTTCACGAGCGACCGTGGCCGGTACTGGGTGAGGACGGCGACGTTGGTGATACCGCTGTTGGCACAGTTGCTCAGGGAGAAATCGACGATCCGGTACTGGCCGCCGAAGACGACGGCCGGCTTCGCCCGCTGTTCAGAGAGGACTGACAGGCGGTCGCCCTGGCCGCCGGCCAGGATCATGGCCACTACGTGCTGCATCGAGGGGCCTCCGAATCGTCTCCGGCGGCATTCTACGCGGCAGAC
>JBJXGC010000191.1:0-20163 GCA_046154545.1 Dehalococcoidia bacterium
CCAAGGTCAGCGAGCGAGTACGTGGTGCGGTGCGGGGTCCCGGCCCTGTCGGGGGTACCATGAGTCGGGCGGCCTGGCTGGCCCACACCGTCAAATCGGCTCAGCCGGCGTCCATGGCGACACCCGACGGGACGACCTAACCGGCGGCCCCGCTCGGACCGCCAGAGATACAACACCGTCGTGAGTGGATACTCCGTCCCGGTTTGGTCTGTGTCCCGGGGGTGGCGCTCCTCCCCCGGGACACAGACGACTTACGTTAGCGGCGAGCGCGAACCGCCACCGCCCCCGCGGCCGCAACGGCGCTGACGCCGAGGAGGGCGAGAGCAAGGGTGCTCCATCCGCTGCCTGTCTCTCCGATGGCAGCGCCAGAACCGGTCGATGGGACGCGCGGTGCAGGCGCGACATCAACCAGCGGCACGACCTGGAGGGTGCCCGCCCCGGCCAGCCCGACGGCCACCGCGGTGTAGACGCCCTGGTTTCCGAGTACGAGCCCGGTCACGCTCTTCGCGGTCTGGCCGCTGCTTGCCACCTTTACGTCGAGGTTGTAGGTCCCGGTTGCGACGGGGGTGTAATCACCGACGCCCTTGAACGCGACGTTCGAGAAGACGTTCGTGCTCGTGCCGGCCACGGCGACATTCACGGCCGGGGCATCCGGCGATGCATGGATGAGCCGCACATGCGCCTTGCCCTGGGCGGGCAACGCGTTGTTGTCCCGCAGCGGGAGAAGCGCGAGGGTCGAATCGGCCAGGCGGCCGACGGCGAGGACGGTGTAGTCCACACCGGCGGCTACTGCCAGGTCCGCCTCAAGCGCTGCTGCCCCGGTGCCGTTCGATGGTGACACGAACACCTTCACGTTCCGCGTTCCCGCGGGCAACGAGACGTAGCCCGTGTTATTGGGGAACGCCAGGGCTGTGACGGCTTTCTGGCCATCGACGAAGATGTCCACCGCCGGCGCGTCCGGCGAGGCGTGCATGACGCGGACGCGGCCGTTCGTCGCGGCCTGCGCCCCGGCGCTGCTGATGACGAGCAGCGCTGCGAGCGTTGCGGCGAGGATCACCCCCAAGATGGCTATGGGGCCTCTGCGTACTGTTGCCATATCGATGCCAATTCTCCTGTCCGGTGTTCCTGGATTGAGGCCGGCGACGGCTCGTCGCAAGACTCATCAAGACCGTTACAGACTATGGACAATATCTAGTCTCTGTCAACTGTTTGCCCAGAGTTCGTCAAGTGGTACCGTCGCCACATGCTCATCCGTATCGGGGCGCTTAGCGAACAGACCGGGGTCTCGGCCGACGTGCTCCGTTCCTGGGAACGGCGCTACGGACTGCTCCGTCCGGCCCGTACCGAAGGCGGCTTCCGCCTCTACAGTGAGGCGGACGTTGACCGTATTCGTGCGATGACCGGACTGCTCGCAACGGGGCTTTCGGCGAGCGACGCCGCGCGACAGGTGCTCGCCACACTCAGAGACGCGTCCGCTGGAGCCACGAACTCCCGAAGCACGCCGCTGGAAGCCGTACGGCGCGCTCTCCACGACGCCTTCCGCTCGTTCGACGAAGCCGCCCTGGAGGCCGCGGTCGATCTCGTCCTCTCCCGGCTCGACCTGGATATGGCCACGAGGGAGGTCTTCCTCCCGGCCCTCCGCTCGCTCGGAGAGGATTGGGCGGCCGGGACTGTGTCGATCGCCCAGGAGCACTTTTCACTGAACGTCTTTCGCGGCCGCCTGATGGGCCTCGCGCGCGGATGGGACCAGGGATTCGGGCCGCGTGCCCTCCTGGCGTGTCCGCCCGGGGAGTACCACGATGTTTCGTTGCTCCTTTTCGGCCTTGCCCTCCACCGTCGCGGGTGGCGTGTGACCTTCCTCGGGGCGAACACCCCGGTCAGCGAGCTGCTGGACGCTCAGCGCTTGCTGTCATCGCAGATCACCGTCCTCTTCGCCATGAACTGGGCTGACTTTGGCGGCCTTGTCCCCGAACTTTCCGGCCTGGCAGACACTTCCTTTGCGCTGGCTGGAGCCGGCGCCGGGGCGATCGCGGCCGCCGCTGGCTGCCGCGTGCTTTCGGGCGACCCGGTGTCCGAGGCGGAGAACCTCACCCGGGAAGTGCGCGAAACCTGGCTCACCAGGCGCGTGCAGCGGAAGGACCAGTGAAAGCGCTCGTCTTCGGCGCCAGTGGCTATATCGGCACGAACCTGGTGCCACGACTTCTCGACGCCGGGGTCTCAGTCGTCGCGGCGGCAAGGCACATTGACGTGCTCGAGGGGCGGAATTGGGACGCCGTCGAACTTGTCGAGGCCGACGCACTCGATCCAGCAACGCTTGTCCGAGCCTGTGAAGGCGTCGATGTCGCCTTCTACCTGGTTCACTCCATGGCCTCAGGCTCGGATTTCGCGGTCCGCGACCGTGCCGCCGCGGCCAATTTCCGTGATGCTGCCGCCCGCGCAGGAGTCGGGCGCATCCTTTACCTCGGTGGCCTGCAGCCGCCGCAGGACGCCAGCGAACATTTGCGCTCACGGCTCGAGACGGGCGAAGTCTTGCGGCGCGGCCCAGTACCGGTGACCGAAGTGCGGGCCGGGATCATCGTCGGCGCGGGCTCCGCCGGCTTCGAGGTGATCAGGGACCTCGCCAACCACCTTCCCATCATGACCACTCCCCGCTGGGTGAGGTCGCGGACGCGGCCGATCGCCCTGGCCGACCTCCTGAGCTATCTTGTCGCGCTCGCTCAGGAGCCGGCGACGGCGGGGCGTATCTACGACGTTGGTGGCCCCGAGACCCTGTCCTACGGCGACATGCTCTCGGGGTTCGCGAAACTCCGGGGCAAGCGGTGTTTGATCATCCCGGTGCCCGTCCTCACGCCTCGCCTGTCTTCCTACTGGCTCGGTCTCGTCACGGCCGTGCCTGCGTCCGTTGCGCGCCCATTGATCGACGGTCTTCGCCACGACCTGATCCCGGACGATCTCTCCGTCCGTGAAGTCGTGCCGATCCCGCTCCACACCTATCGTGAGGCCATCGTTGCGGCGCTCCAACAGGAGCAGACGCTCTCCGTGCCCGCGCGTTGGACGGAGGGATCGCTCGCGTTCCGCGGCTATAACCCCGAGATCTCGTTCTACGCCAAGGGAGAACGGACGGAGACGCTGGCACGCGCTTCGGCCGCCAACGTCTGGAACGTGGTCAGGAGCATCGGCGGCGACTCCGGCTACTACTTCGCCAATGCGCTCTGGCAGGCCCGCGGCGTCATGGACCGCCTCGTAGGTGGGCCCGGCCTCCGCCGCGGCCGGCGGCATCCTTCCGGCGTGCGCGTGGGCGACACCATCGACTTCTGGCGAGTAGTTTCGATCGAGCCAGGCGTACGGCTGACGCTCCTGGCCGAGATGCGCTTGCCCGGGACGGCCATCCTGGAGTTCGAGGTCATCCCGGAGGGACCGGGGCGGAGCCGCCTCATCACGACTGCCCGTTTCCATCCGGCCGGGCTCTGGGGGTTGCTCTACTGGCAGGTCCTTGTTCTCGCGCATAACCAGATCTTCCGGCGCATGCCGCGGGCCATGGTCTCTCGCGCCGAGTGGTTGGAGGCGATCGCGACCTGATGCCAGGGCGGGAGGCGCTCACCGGTCGAGTCCCGGTTCCGTGCCCGTGCCACACTTTCAGTGGTGCCCTGGCTGGCTGGAGAAGGCTCATGCGGGGACGAGAGCGGCGCCGGCCTTGGCATTCCAACGCCAGTTACGTCGTGCGCTGAACGTGGCCCCGGGCCATGTCACCGCGCATGTCTTGCATGACAGGCTTTACCGCCCGCTGGACATGTTGTCCCGAGCAGGTCTACTGTGCGGGGGGTACATTACGAAAATCTTTGGACGGCACCCCCGCCGGTTGTCTTAAGGAGGACACATGCTCAGGAAAGCGGCCCCTGGCGACCCATTCGCCCAACCCCCCGTGGAGCAACGTCCACAAAACGCCGAGGAGTACAGCGAGGCCGAGCGTGAAGCTCCAGCCGAGGGCTCACTCGATGCGCGCCTAAGCGCGGAGGGCAGCGGCAGTGGCAACATTGTCACCCGCGAATCACGCAGCCAGAGCGTGATCGACGCCCAGACATCATTCGACGGCCGCTTCGAGTCAGGCATGGACCTGGTCGTCCTTGGCTCGATCAGCGGCGAGGTCATCTGCCGCGGACTGCTCACCATCGAACGCGACGCGACCGCCAAGGCGAAGATCGAAGCCCGCGACGCCCACGTCCGCGGCCGCATCGAAGGGGACATCGTCTGTAGTGGCCGCCTCGTCCTTGCCGCCAGCGCGAACGTCAACGGTACCATCAAAGCCGCGGCGCTGGTCGTCGAAGAGGGCGCCACGATCCGCGGGAGCGTCGAGACCGTGACCATGGCCGCCGGCGAAATCGCGGCTAGCGCAACCCCTCGGACGACCGTTCAGCGCAAGCCGCCCGTCGAGGCCGCGCCTGCCGCCGAAGAGACTGGTGCCGGCAACGGCACCGCCGCCACGCGTTGGACAGGCCGCCGCGAAGTCCCGACCTTCGCCCTCGTCTCCTCTGACGAGCGGACCGGGCGCGAACGGAACTAAGAGACTGCCGGGCACCGGCTTACCCTCAGCTTCCCGCCTCGCGAACACGAAACACGGCCGCCTCCTTGGCGGCCGTGTTCTTGTTGGTTATCCGGGCGGCTTGCTGAACCGCTAGACGACGGCGAAGTACACCAGTCCGTCAACCACCCAGGTGTTGATCGTCTTTCCGGAACGCTTGCCGGCGCGGCTTACGCGCAGGGCAACGCCACGTGGCGACTCGCCTTTTGACGGGGTCAGCTTGCCCACCTTCCCGTTCGTCACACTATCGACGTACTTCTCGTACTCGCGCATGCGCGCTGCCAGGCGACCCGTTTGGCGGGCCGGGCGTGGGGCGTCGGACTCTTTGACCAGGCTAAACTCGGCCATGGACTTGCACTCCTCAGTCGAAAAACTTCGTAGGAAGACTACCACAGCTTCGGCAGTTGTTGCACGCCGAAGTGGACGCGATTGGTGATCCCCGTTACCGGCGCTCCTGCAGGCTCCCGATACTCAACCGTATAGACTCCAGGAACGCCTGCAGCTGGTTCTCCAGCCGGCGCAGGACTTCGAGTGCGTACTGGTCGGCGTCGTCTAGCTGCTTACTCGCTGCCTCAGCAGCCTCGCTGAGGTGGGCGGCGGCCGTCGCGTCAGCGTCGGCGATGGTCTCACGTGCGCGTTGTTCCGCCTCCCGCAGCATATGGTGGCTGCGCTCCTGCGCCTCACGAATGAGCGATGTCTCGTCCAGCCGCCGTGCACGTTCTTCATCGGCCCGCTGAACGATTAGCCGGGCGGAGTCGTGAGCCTCGGCAACCACCCGGTCTCGCGTTTCCAGGACTTGCGCCGCCTGGCGCAGGTCCGTTGGTACCGCGAGGCGCATCTGGTCAATTACATCGAGGATCCGCTTGCGGTCCACGACGAGATTGCCGCCGACGGGCAGCCGCCTCGCCTGGACGACAAGCTCCTCCAATGCATCGATGAGGTCGAGGATTTCCACGGCGTGTTGTGCCGGGCGCCTTACAGCCGGAGCTTTTCGCGGATGGCCTGGCGCACGTGTGCTGGTACGAGGTCAGCGACGTCGTACCCCAGTCGTGAAACTTCGCGAATCCGGCTCGCGCTAACGTAGAGGAAGTCCTTGTTCGTCATCAGGTAGACCGACTCCAGTTCCGGCGCCATTTTGCGGTTCATCAAGGCCATCGAGAACTCGGACTCAAAGTCGCTCACTGCGCGGATACCGCGTACCAACGCGACCGCTCCCTTCTGTTTGGCGAATTCCACGGTCAGCCCTTCCAGGCCCTCCACTTCGATCATCGGTTTGTCCGCAACCGCTTTCCGAAACAGCTCGATGCGTTCGTCCCATGTGAACATCGTGCCCTGATCCCGCCCTCGCACCACCGCCACGATGACCCGGTCGAAGAGATAGGTCATGCGATGGACAAGGTCGAGGTGACCATTGGTGACCGGGTCGAATCCGCCCGGGAATACTGCAATCCTCATTCCCCCTCCTCAAGGGCGTAGAAAGCCAACGCACTGTCGCCGTAGATGCGGTCGTCCGTCCGCCGCAGCCCGGTGGGACGTTCCGGCGAATTGTACCGGCTCGCGTGCTCATACACGATCGTCGCGCCCGGTGCGCATTTCGCGGGCACGGCCATGAGCATCGATTCGGCGTCTTCAGCGTCGTACGGAGGGTCGAGAAAGACCAGGTCGAACGAGCCCGTGGCTGTGGTCAGGGCCGCCGGCAGGCGGCCCCGGATGACCGTCCCTCGCTCCGAGAGCCCCGTCCGCGCCAGGCTCTGGAGGATCGCCTGGCAACAGGCCGCCTCGCCCTCGATGAACACCGCGCTCGCCGCGCCCCGGCTCAGCGCTTCGATCCCCAGCGCCCCCGTCCCCGCATACAGGTCGAGGACGCGCGCGCCCTCGGTTCGCCCTCCCAACACGTTGAACAGCGCCTCCCGCACGATACCTGTCGATGGCCGGAGCCGCACACCGCGCGGTTCAGCCAATGGGATCCCGCGGGCGCTTCCGCCCGTCACTCGTAGCTTCGTCCTTGGCATTCCTAACGGGCCACGGTCGGGCTTGCTGCCGGGGTCGGCGTCGCCCGTTCTTTCGCCTGCACCGTGTACTCAGCTTCGTTTTCGAAGAGCGCCACGCCGTCGGAGAGCGTCAAGGTGACCGTGTACGTCCCCGGTTCCGTCGGTGTCGACCAGGTCATCACGCCGCGTTCTCCCCCCGAGGCTGTCCCCTTGCTCACCTTCCATTGGGGCACGAGGTCTTTCGGATTGGGCTGCAGGAGCAGCGGTTGGCCCGTCGTGATAAACGGCACCATCGCTGGCCAGATGTTGGCCAGGTTGGTGTCGGCGGTTGCGTTCTCGACGGCCACGCCGCCCAGCTTGTAGCGGGCGGCGAATTCGAGCTTGAAGCCCGTACTGAAGGCGTTCTCTATCCACACGGTGTGGCCACCAAGTTCCTCATAGGTGTAGGTCACGGTTGCCGTTTCCGGCGTCCAGGAAATACCTGTCCGCCCTTTGGTTTTATCGATGTTCGCCGCCACGATCTCCACGTTCGTCCCCGTGGTGAGCTTTCCATCCGGGAGCGACGTCGAGATCGATATTCTCGCGGCCCGCACCATCGCTGCGGTATACGTAATCTGTTCGACAGTATCTTTCGACTTGACATGGGAGAAGGGGCTCACCGTCAGGACGAGTTTTCCAGCCGGGACTTCCGCGACCAGTTGGTCCAGGATCACCGGCATATCCTTGCGGAACGTACTCTGATCCTGCAGCGGCCAGATCTTGATGAAGTCCGCCGACTTGCCGATCTCCGTCCAATCGTACCCGTCCTCGTCCACCCGTTCGGCCGTCCGGATCGGCGATGGCATCGTCACGGTGAGCGCCTTGCTCTGGGCCTTCAGCGCCTGGCCAAGTTCGAGGATGAACAGGGCGAAGCTCGTCCGCTCGTTCACGGTCAGGTCGAAGTAGGCGATGTCGATCCCCGCGAGAGAGTGTTCCGCGACGTACTTGGTGATCTGTTGAGCATGGTTCGAACGGCTCGTCGCGTTCCCGAGGATGCTCGTGATGATCGGGAGGAACTGCTTGTCGGCCTTGCTGCCCATGATGACGGGGTAGTGCGCGACCGATCCGTCCGTCTTCGCCTTCGTCGTCGCGAGCGGCGTCAGCTCGCCGACAAGCGTTCCGTCCGATGCCGGCCGCAGGTCGATCGTATGAACCACCGTCGCCCGGTTGGCCGCTTCGGGGTGCAGAACCCCGTTGTTGGGCACGTAGGCCACCACCCGGCCCCCGGCCGATAGCCTCCGCATGACCGCGATCGTCGTCGTCCCAGGCCCGACAACACCCGTCACCGCCTGCCCGTCAAGGAGGGCAGGCGAAAGCGGTTCCCAGCCCTTGGTCTCGGGCACGTAGCGGAAGAAGCTCAGGTCGGCGGCGTTGGTCGTTTCCTTGTCCAGCGGGAGCGTCACGTTCAGCGGCTGGGTCCCGGGCGTCCGCCCCTTCGACGTATTGAAGTCGTAGATCCGCGTCACCCGCTCGTAGCCGTCTGGCGTGGCGATCGACTGCCCCGACGGGCAGTAAGACGCGGTGCACCCATCGCCACCGACGCAGGCGCGAAAGAGGAAGATGCCGGCGATGAGCAGCGCCGCCGCTGCCGCCACCACGCGGATTGGGCCCCAGGGCGGCCCGGTCCGCCGGTTGCCGTAAAGCGGGCCCGATGATCCAGAGCCCCATGGCAGCTGCCCGCCCCGCCTGGTCATATCACCCGGGCTAGATGGAGTTGGCAAGATTCAGGGGCGTTGTCCAAGCCGTACCTCAACTTCGATTATCCGGCCACCGCGGTTGAGGACAATTGTAACCGTATCGCCGGGCTTCAGCCCCGCCAGCGCGTTCAGGAGCGGTCCCTCACGGTTAACCTCGGCTTTCCCAACCCGCGTGACGATGTCACCAGCCACAATGCCAGCATCTGACGCCGGTCCTCCGGGCGTCACCGCCCGCACGAGCGCCCCCTGGTCCACCGCCAGGCGTGGGTTGCGCTCGGCGATCTCCCGCGAAATGTCGATATGATCCAACGCGAGCGTCGGGCGCGGGTAAGCGCCGCCAGCGGCGATGATCCCCCGCGCCACCTCGAGGATGCGGTTGGATGGGAGTGCGAATCCGATCCCCTCTACCGCCAGGCCGGAACGCGATTCGCGCAACACCAGTGTCGGCATGCCCACGAGTTGGCCCCTGAGGTTGACCAGGGCGCCCCCGCTGTTGCCCGTGTTCAAGGCCGCGTCTGTCTGGATCAGGTCGTCCTGCTGGACCGCGTCGAGCAGCTGACGGCGTCCCAGGCCGCTCACCACCCCCGTACTGATGGAGCCGTCGTACTCGGACAGTGGGTTTCCGATCGCCACCACCGACTCGCCAAGCACGAGGCTCGATGAGTCGCCGGCCTCTATCGGCTGCGCCTTGCCCGGCCCCACCTGGAGGACCGCGAGGTCGGTGAACGGCGCATCGTGACCGATCAGGATGGCTGGCTGCTCAGTCCCGTCAGGGAGGAACACTTGGAGGGTTTCCGTGCCGAGGACGACGTGGGCGTTCGTGATGATGTGGCCCTGTCCGTCGATGACCACGCCGCTCCCCACGTCCTGTTCCGTCCCCCCGCCCGCCGTCTTTCGCGTGCTCACTATCTTCACAACGCTCGCCCGGCCCCGAGCCGCCGCCTCAGCAACGGCGCTTGTGTGTTCGACCGTCACGAGCGTGGCTGCCCGGCCGAGGGCCGGTGCCTCGGCCGCCGGCTCGCCGCCGCCGGGGCCGGCCCACGCCACCACCAACCCCGCCACCAGTCCACCGCCAAGAGCGGACAGGATGGCGACCACCACCAGCGGCCACCCGGGCGCGTGGCCACGGGCAGCCGGTGCAGCTTCCAGGGGCGGGACGGCCGCCGGTTCGGCCCGCATCTGCCAGCTGAGCCCGTCGGTAGCGCGGCGGCCCGCCGGCTCGCCGCCCGGGGTCGCTGGTCCGTCGTCGTCGGGCATTGGCGCCCCTCCCTCCACGAAGCTATACTTAACCACGGCTGAGGCGTCCAAGCCCGGTCGTTTTTTTCGCCCAGAATCTGATCGCAGGGTACGACATGACCGAGAAGCAGGTTCCGCTCACGCACGACGGCAAGGCCCGTCTCCAGGACGAGCTGGAACAGCTGCGTGCCCAGCGCCGCTCCGTCGCGGAGCGCATTCACAACGCCCAGGAACAGGGCACGAGCCAAAACGACGCGGAGTACGACGACGCCAAGCAGCAGCAGGGCATGGTCGAAGGCCGCATCCTCGAAGTTGAAGATATCCTCCACCGTGCCGTCATCATTGATGAGAAGAGCGCCCACGTGGCCGGCCGCGTGTTGCTCGGTAGCGGCGTCGAAGTCGAGCAGGATGGTAAGCACCATCACTACCAGATCGTCGGTGCACCCGAAGCCGACCCGATGAACGGCAAGATCTCCAACGAATCGCCCGTCGGGAGCGCGCTGCTGGGCCGCGCCGTTGGCGAGACGATCGATGTGCACGTGCCCAAGGGCGCGATCAAGGTCAAAATCCTCAAGATCGACTAGCCCGGCCCGCAGCGGAGACCCATATGGACGAACTCACGGCGCAGCGCGTCGCCAAGCTGGAACAGCTGCGCGCGCTCGGTATCGACCCCTACCCTACCCGCGCTCGCCGCACCCACACCGCAGCCGCAGCCGTCGCCATCGTCGATGCCCTGCCGGAAGGCCAATCCGAATCGGGTGAAGCGGTCCACGTCGCCGGGCGCATCGTGGCGAAGCGGGACCAGGGGAAAGTGACCTTCCTCGACCTGCTCGACGCCACCGGCCGGATCCAGGTGATGCTCCGCGTGAACCAGATCGGCGAGGCCGCCTACGACGCCCTCCGGTTGACCGACCTGGGCGACTTCATCGGGGTCGAAGGCATGCCCATGCGCACCCGTGCCGGCCAGCCGACGGTCGCCGCTGCCAATTGGACGATGCTGACCAAGGCCCTGCACGCGCCGCCCGAGAAGTTTCATGGACTCGCCGACGCCGAACTGCGCCAGCGGCGGCGATATCTCGACCTGATGGCGAACGAAGAGACGCGGCGCACCTTCTCCGCGCGCTCCCGGGCTATCTCCGCCATCCGCCGCTTCCTCGATGCCCGCGGCTTCCTCGAAGTGGAAACGCCGATCCTCCATGAATCGGAGAGCGGCGCCGCGGCCCGCCCCTTCACCACCCACTTCAACGCCATTGACGAGGACCGGGTCCTCCGGATCAGTCTCGAACTCCACCTCAAGCGGCTCGTCATCGGCGGGTTCGACCGCGTCTACGAGATCGGCCGCAACTTCCGCAACGAGGGCATGAGCTTCAAGCACAACCCCGAGTTCACGATGATGGAGACCTACGAGGCCTACGCGGACTATCACCAGGTGGCCGAGATGGTCGAGCAGATGCTCAGCTCGGTCGCCATCGAGGTGCTCGGGACGACGAAAGTTACCTTCCGCGAGCAGGCAATCGACCTCGCCCCGCCCTGGCGCCGCGTGACCATGCACGACGCCATGCGCGAGTACGGCGGCCCCGACCTGGACCTTTTCGACAACGCCGGGGCCCTCCGCGCCGAGCTACGCCGCCGCGGGGTCGATGCGGCCGCCACGGCCGGCTACGGGAAGCTCGTCGACGAGGCGATGTCACACTACATCGAACCCAACCTCATCCAGCCCACCTTCCTGCTCGACTACCCGGTCGAGCTTTCGCCGCTCGCTAAGCGGAAGCCGGACAACCCGCGGCTGGTCGAGCGCTGGGAGGTCTTCTTCGCCGGCTTCGAATTCGGCAACGCCTACACCGAGCTGAACGACCCGATCGACCAGCGGTCGCGCTTCGACGACCAGACTGCCCTCCGGGCCGCCGGCGACGACGAGGCGGAGATGATCGACGAGGACTTCCTCTTCGCCCTCGAACACGGGATGCCACCGACCGGCGGCTTCGGCATGGGCATCGACCGCTTCATCATGCTGCTCACGGGCCAGTCGTCCATCCGCGAGGTCATCCTCTTCCCGCCGCACAAGACGGTGAAGGAGTGACCCGTCTCCCCGTCGAGCGGCACTTCACGGCGAGCGCCTACGTCGTCCACGGTGGTCATACGCTGCTTCATTGGCACCGCAGGCTGCGCATGTGGCTCCCGCCCGGTGGGCATTGCGAGCCGAACGAGGACCCGGTCCAGGCCGCCCTCCGCGAGGCGGAAGAGGAGAGCGGGCTGGCCGTCGAAGTCATCGCTCCACCCGGCCTCCTGGAGCTCACGGAGGCCGGCACGCCCCTCGTCGTCCCACCGCCGGCGGTGATCCTCATCCAGGACATCCGGGCTGAGGGGCAGCCCTTCCACCAACACATCGACCACGTCTACTTCACGCGGCCGAGGGTTGGAGTCGTTGTCGACTTCGCTGCCGCAGTCCCGGATGGCGTCCCCCACCGCTGGTTCGCGGCCGAGGAACTCCAGAGTTCGTTTTCCCTCCCGGCGCCCGATGGTACGCTCGTACGCGTCGCCGAAGACATCCGGCTCCTTGGCATTCGCGCCATCGCCGCTGCGGAGTGAGGCATCATGCTCAGCGTCCAGTTCATCCGCGAGAACACGGAGCGCGTGAAACGCGACCTCCTGCTCCGCAACACCACTGCCCCAATCGACCGCATCCTCCACCTGGATGACCAGCGGCGGACGCTCCTGACCCAAGTCGAAGAGCTCCGGGCCGAACGCAACGCCGTGAGCAAAGAGATCGGCAAGTCGAAGGACCCAGGCGAACGGGATGCGAAGATCGCCGCCATGCGCGCCGTCGGCGACCGCATCGACGCCCTCGATGCCCGGCTGAAGACGGCTGAGTCCGAGTTGAACGAGAAGCTCCTCGAGGTGCCGAACATCATCGACCCTGGGGTCCCGCCCGGCCCGGACGAACACTCCAACGTCGTCATCGAGACCGTCGGCACCCTCCCCCACTTCGGCTTCACGCCCAAGCCCCACTGGGAGCTCGGCGAAACGCTCGAGGGCATCGACTTCACGCGCGGTGTGAAGATGGCTGGCTCTCGCTTCTTCATCTTCCGCGGAGGGGTCGCCCGCCTCCACCGCGCCCTCATCCAGTTCATGTTGAACGAACACATCGCCGCCGGGTTCACCGAGTATTACCTGCCCGACATGCTCTCCGAGGCCTCGCTCTACGCCTCCGGCCAGCTCCCGAAGTTCCGCGACAACCTCTACCGCGACGCGGAGGAGGACTACTTCTTCATCCCGACCGCCGAAGTGGCCTTCGTGAACCTCTACCGGGACGAGATCATCCCCCCGGGTAAGCTGCCGATGCGCCTGGTCGCTGCCACGCCCTGCTTCCGCCGCGAAAAGATGAGCGCCGGCCGCGACGTCCGCGGGATCAAGCGTGTCCACCAGTTCGAGAAGGTCGAGATGTTCTCCTATTGCGAGCCCGAACAGAGCGAGGCTGAACTCCAGCTCATCCTCAGCCGGGCGCGGCTCATCCCGGAACTCCTCGGGCTCACCTACCGAGTGGTCGCCCTCTGCTCCGGAGACATTGGCTTCAACAGCACGAAGACGTACGACATCGAGATCTGGTCGCCAGGCGTGGGTGAGTGGCTCGAAGTGAGTTCCGTCTCGAACTGCCTCGACTTCCAGGCGCGGCGGGCGAACATCCGCTACCGCCCCTCAGCCGACGCAGCCGTGCGCCACCCCCACCTCCTCAACGGTTCCGGCCTGGCGCCCGGACGGGTCCTGATCGCGCTGATGGAGAACTACCAGCTCGAGGACGGCTCGATCGCCATCCCCGAGGTGCTCCAGCCCTACATGGGGACCGATCGGCTGGCGCTACCGGGCGCGTAACCGGGTACGTCGTCTATCTGCGTGCGCTGGTTGTGAATGGGACGCAAAGACATCCAAGACGCGGGGCCGTCACATCTGGGGACGTAAACAGTCGGCGGCTATTCACAGTCGCGTTCAAAAGAGGGGCCCAAACGGAAGCAAACGTTGATCAACGCTGCCCGCGGCCCTCTTTGAACCTTTCGAACCTTTGCGGCTAACCCTTCCCCGCGCGTCCGCTTAACTCTTGCCGTTTGGGCTCAGATGGACGGCGGCGGCCGTGCCGCTGTGGGCCTTCTCGAGGATATCGTCGATCAGGCCGTAATCCTTCGCCCCGTGCGGGTCGAGCCAGAAGTCGCGGTCGGTGTCGTGCTCGATCCGCTCCATCGTCTGGCCGGTGTTGATCTGGATGATGCCGCGGAGGAGCGCCTGCAAGCGCAGCGTCTCTTTCGCCTGGATCTCGATGTCCCGCGCCTGCCCGGAGGCCCCACCGAGCACCTGGTGAAGGTGGATGGTTGCGTTCGGAAGGGCGTAACGCTTGCCCTTGGCGCCGCTCAGGAGCAGGACCGTGCCCATGCTCGCGGCCAGGCCGATGCAGACGGTCGAGACGTTGGGCCGGATCAGGTTCATCGTGTCGTAAATCGCCAGCCCGGCCGTCACGCTCCCGCCCGGGCAGTTGATGTACATCTGGACATCCTTCTCGTCGTCCTCGCGCGCCAGGTAGAGCAATTGGGCGATGATCACGTTCGCGACCATCGCGTCGATCGGCGTGCCCATGAAGACGATCCGCTCCTTCAGGAGGAGCGAGTAGATGTCGTAGGCGCGCTCGCGGCGGCCGTCTGATTCGATGACGAACGGCATGATCGCCTCGGGCCGGACAAGCTCGGCGTCTGGCCGCCTGCCGCTGACTATCTCCCGCATGAGTTCGAAGCTGGTGCCCATGGCTGATCTCCTCCGTTGAACCGTCCCTCCAGTGTGCAAGGTTGCGGGTCAACGTGCCAAGGAGCGTTCTCCCTAAGCCGATACTGTCGCCGACAGGGGCCGCGAGCGCAGCCGCTGTAAACCGCCAACTGGCCCTCGGCTATACTTCGGCGCTCGCCAGACCTCACGACTCATGACCGACAGCACTTCCCGTTTGGGCCATTTTCACCGGCTGGAATCACCGACCCTAACGGCTCAGTCAGCGACACGACAAGTCGAAGATCGTGGACGCCCAGCATCAGTTCACGACGGCGAAATTCATCAGCCCTAACACTTAACCACGGTTGCCTATAACCTGATCTTATGACCTCTCGCCGCGACGACGTTCGCAATATCGCTATCATCGCCCACGTTGACCATGGGAAGACGACGCTCGTCGACGCTATGCTCAAGCAATCCCATGTCTTTCGCGACAACCAGGATATGGGGACGCTCATCCTCGACTCCAACGCCCTGGAGCGGGAGAAGGGCATCACCATCCTCGCCAAGAACGCCGCTGTCGATTACCGCGGCGTCCGCATCAACATCATCGACACCCCCGGCCACGCCGACTTCGGCGGCGAAGTCGAGCGCGTCCTGAACATGGCCGACGGCTGCCTGCTGCTCGTCGATGCGGTCGAAGGTCCCATGCCCCAGACGAAGTTCGTGCTTCGGAAAGCCCTCCAGCTCGGCCTTCACGCCATCGTCGTGATCAATAAGGTCGATCGCCCCAACGCCCGCCTGGCCGCCGTGCTGCACGAGACGCAGGACCTCTTCCTCGACCTCGCGACCGAGGACCACCAGCTCGACTTCCCCGTTATCTACGCCAATGCCCGCGACGGCTACGCCTCGCGAGAGCAGGGCGAGACGGCCGGCACCCTTGAGCCGCTCTTCGAGACCATCCTCGCCCACGTCCCCGGGCCAGAATGCGACGAAAGCGCGCCCTTCCGCATGCTCGCAACGACGCTCTCTTACGACACCTACCGCGGCCGCACGGCCATCGGCCGCATCGTTGACGGCGTCATCCACCCGGCCGAGCAGGTCCTGCGCTGGGACCACGACGGCAAGACCTCGCAGTTCAAGATCGCCCAGGTCTTCGGCTTCCAGGGCCTCGGCCGGACCGAACTGACGGAGGCCCGGGCCGGCGACGTTGTCGCGCTGACCGGCATCCCCGACATCCTCATCGGCGAGACGATATCGAGCCTCCAGGCCACGGTCCAGCTCCCCCCGATCACCATCGAAGAGCCGGCCATGAAGATGACCTTCCGCGTGAACGACTCGCCCTTCGCCGGGCGGGACGGCACCTTCGTCACCAGCCGCCATCTCCGCGAACGCCTCTATCGTGAGGTCGAGACGAACGTCGCCCTCCGCGTGGACGACGGCGAAGGCGCCGATTCGTTCATCGTCAGCGGCCGCGGCGAACTCCACCTCGCCATCCTTGTGGAGACCATGCGGCGCGAGGGCTACGAGTTCGCCGTCACCCGGCCCGAGGTCATCCTCCGCCAGGGCGCCCACGGTACCGAAGAGCCGTTCGAGAAGCTCTACGTCGAAGCGCCTGAGTCCGCTACCGGCTTCCTTATCGAGACCCTCTCCGGCCGCAAGGCCCAGATGACCGGGATGCACCAGGACCACGACGGCGATGTCCGGATCGAGTTTGAGATCCCCACCCGCGGCCTCATCGGCTTCCGCGACCAGTTCATCAGCGGCACCGGCGGCGAGGGCATCATGAACACCGAGTACCTCGGCTACCGCACGTGGGCCGGCGAGATCGGCCGCAACCGCACCGGCGCCCTCGTCGCCGCCGAATCGGGCACAGCTCTGAGCTACGGCCTGGCCAACGCCCAGGACCGTGGCGTCCTCTTCATCGAGCCAGGCCTCGAAGTGTACGAGGGCATGGTCGTCGGATTGCACGCCAAAGAGAACGACCTCGCCGTCAACGTCTGCCGGGCGAAGAAGCTCACGAACATCCGCAGTTCGACCAGCGACATCTCCGTAAAGCTGACGCCGCCCCAGCGCCCCAGCCTCGAACGCAGCCTCTCGCTGATCACCAGCGACGAACTGGTCGAAGTCACCCCCAAGTCCATCCGCCTGCGCAAGCAGTTCCTGACCGAACTGGACCGCTCCCGCGCCCAGAAGCGGGAGAAGGTGCTCGCGGGGGTGTAGGCAGGCCCAGCGCTGGTTTCCTGCCGCTCACTCCGGCGACAGCCACGCGACGATCTCCTCGATAGCCCTGCCATGCGCGGTTGGCGTCCACGTGCTGTCGAAGCCGGTGCGCTGGAGTTCCGATGCAAGGAGGTCTCTCAGCTCGCGCTGAACCTGGTCCGGCAACGCGTGCAGCCCATCGCTTATCATCCGACGCCAAACCGGCTCGTCCTGGAGGCGGAGGAACTCCGCGATGAATGCCGCCGCGCCACTCGAGAGCTTCATTCGGGTACGTCCTGCGCAGCCGGACAGCCGCGATCCAATGGTAGCATTCGCTCTTTCAGGGGGAGGATTTCATGCAACGACTCACCTTCGGTTCCATTGCCGTCGATGCACTCTCGGACGGCGAAATCCGCCATCCGCTCACCGACGCCTTCCCGGACGGCGACGCCACTGCCTTCCGCCGCTTCGGCGGCATCGACGAGGCGGGCAACCTGCTGGCGCCGCTCGTCAGCTTCGTCATCCGCACGGCCGCCGGCCGTCTCATCCTCGTTGATACCGGCATCGGCCCCGACATCTCCCCGCTCGCCCGCTTCGGCTTCGAAGGCGAGGTCGGGCGTCTGCCGGCGGCCCTGACCGCGGCGGGCATCGACCCACTGCGGGTCGATACCGTGGTCGCCACACACCTGCACGCGGACCACATCGGCTGGAACGTCACGGCCGGCGACGGCGTCCCGCGCCCGATGTTCCCCAACGCCCGCTACGTCGTAACCCGCACTGAGTGGGAAAACCGGGCGCGCACCGCGGGCCGGACCAACGCCGCGCGCTGCCTCGACCCCGTGGAAGCTTCCGGCCAGCTTGAGCTGGTGGACGATGGCCACGTCGTCGCCCCGGGTGTGGAACTCCTGGCGACCCCCGGTCACACGCCGGGCCACGTCTCGGTGCTTGTGATGGACGGCGGCAGCGGCGGTGTCATCACCGGCGACGCTGCTCACCACCCGGCAGAGCTGGAGGACGAGTCACTCGTCGCCCGTTTCGACGCCGACCCCGTGCAGTCCTCGGCCTCGCGGCGCAGGCTTGTCGAACGGGCCGAAGCGGATGGACTCGTCGTCCTCGGCGGTCATTTCCCACCCCCAACCGCGGGCCAAGTGGTCCGGGTCGGCCAGAAACGCACCTGGCGCTGGCTGGGCGCGTAGGCAGCCGAGTCGGCCCACGGCGTGACCCTCATTTCGCGATGCCAAACTCGCGGAGCACCTCTTCGTGGCTGAGGGTTCGTCCCTCACGCGACGCCTTGCGCCCTCGTTCGATCTTTTCGCGGACGTAGATCGCGTACTCCAGCTCGTACCAGCCGGCCCCTTCGGGAAGTTTATCGACCAAGCGGTGCGCTTCGCTCTTCACGACATCGGTCGGTGTAGGCATCGCCGTTCTCCTCCGTTCATTCTACGACACAGCTGCGGGGCCAGTGGAAGCGGGCGCCGCAGCTGTGCGTGCGCTGGCCCCGCTCGCTAAACTCCCCGCCATGCGCATCGACGACCTCGACACCCCCTGCCTCCTCCTCGACAACGACGCCATGGACCGCAATATCGCGAAGATGGCCGCCTTCGTCGCCGACAAACCGGCGAAGCTGAGGCCCCACTTCAAGACGCCCAAATGCCCGGAGGTGGCCTGCCGCCAGCTCGCTGCCGGGGCGATCGGCATCACCGTCGCGAAGCTGGGCGAGGCCGAAGTCCTGGTCGATGCCGGCCTCGGCCCCATCCTCATGGCCAACCAGGTCGTCGGGCGCATCAAGATCGACCGGCTCATGGCCCTCCTCGCGCGCGGTGCGGACATAACGGTGGCCGTCGAGAGCGACTTCAACGTGCGCGAGCTGGCGGAGGGAATGGCCCGCTCAGGCCAGGTCGCTGCGGCGATCATCGAAGTGGACAGCGGCATGCACCGCTGCGGCACGGGCGACCCCAAAGATACGGTGGCGCTCGCCCGTCTGCTCGAGGAGAACGGCATCCGCTACCGGGGCATCATGGGCTACGAAGGCCACGCTCAGTTCCTCGAGCCCGAAGAGCGCACGACGAAGGCGGCATCGGCCCTGGGTGTGGTCACCGCTCACGTTGAGGCCCTCGCCGAAGCGGGCCTCGCGCCGGAGATCGTCTCCACCAGCGGCACCGGGACATCGGCCACCGGTGCGGCCTGGCCGGGAGTCACCGAAATCCAGGCCGGTTCGTACGTGTTCATGGACGGGCGCTACCAGTCGGTCCTCCCGGGCCAGTTCGAATCAGCCCTCACCCTGCTCACGACCGTGCTCTCCGTGCACGAGCGCTACGCCGTCTGCGACGCCGGCCTGAAGTCGCTCACGGGAGAGTTCGGGTTGCCCGAGTCCCGGGATGGCTCGCTCAAGGTCCGGGGACTGAGCGAGGAGCACGCCCACCTCAGCGGCGAGGGCCTGGCTACCCTCCGGCCCGGCGACCGAATCGAACTGGTCCCCAGCCACGGCGACACGACCCTCAACCTGCACGACGTCTACAACGTCCGCCGCGGAGACGAGGTCATCGACCAGTGGCCCATCCTCGGAGCGCGGAAGTACCGCTAACGGCCGGCGAAGTTCACCGCCAAGACGCCAGGGTCGCCAAGAATGGTACGAGCGCCAGTGAGGCACCGGAACAGCCGTACCTACGTCCATGCCTGCGGTTCCCGCCGGACTGCCGGGACGACACGTTCTCCACGCTCACAGGTCTCCTCTTTGGGGGCTTGGCGGCCCTGGCGTCATGGCGGTGAACCAGCCCCCCGGCGCCTACTCCATGTGGTACACGCTCGCCGCGTTGTCGTGGAGGACCTTCCGCAGCAGGTGTTCGGGCCAGCCAGCGAGGTGCTTCTCCACCCAGTCCTTCGGCTTCCCGGAGGAGGAACTCGGCCCCTCCGAGAGGCTCGTCGGGTGGGGGAAGTCCGTCTCGAAGAGCCAGTTGTCCGGGTAGAGGTCGAGGACGCGCCGCGCCGACTCCCGTTCGAACCAGAAGCAGCCGTAGACCTGCCGTTTGAAGTACTCCGAGGGCAGGAGCTTCCGCTCGGGGTGCTCCGTATACGCGCCCATGTTCCGCCACTGCCAGTCCAGCGCCTCCAGGTACGACGGGATCCAGCCAATGCCGCTCTCGACCGAGACGAACTTGAGCGAGGGGAAGCGGTCGCAGATGCCGCCCATGATCACATCCCCGATGGCGTTCGAGTTGTCGAGGAAGAAGCCGGCCGACTGCTTGGCCGCGTTCGTGTGCGGGCCGTTGCCCGGGTAGCCGCCGAAGAGATCGAAGCCGTTGCCGGAAATGATGTGGAAGTTTACCGAGAGGCCGCGCTCCTGGGCGGCCGCCCAGATCGGGTCCCAGTGCGGGTCTGGCAGCATCGCCTCGCCCCAGCTCTCCGGCTGGCTGCCGAAGAGGACGCCCTTAAGACCGCGCTTTGCTGCCCGGTCCATCTCCGTGATCGCCGCGGGGACGTCCCAGAACGGCAGCGCCATGATCGGGATGAACCGCTCGGGCGCGACGCTCGTCCAGTCTGCCAGGAAGTCGTTGTAGGCCCGCACGCAGTCGAGCATCAGCTCAGGCTCCTTCAGCTTGAGGAAGCGCCCGGAGCCGAAGCCACCGACGTTCGGGTAGATGACCTGGGCGCGGAGGCCGACTTCGTCCATGTA
>JBJXGC010000198.1:0-11859 GCA_046154545.1 Dehalococcoidia bacterium
GTCATCGTCGTCCCCGGTGGCCCGGCCACCGCCCGGCTGATCGAGGAGAAGCACCCCGTCATCGAGTGGGTGCGGTCAGTCCACCCCGGCACAACCTGGACGACGTCGGTCTGCACGGGCGCCCTCCTCCTCGGCGCCGCGGGCGTCCTCCAGGGCCTTCAGGCGACGACACACTGGGCCGCGATCGGCTCACTCCCCCTCTTCGGCGCGACCTACTCGCCCGAGCGGGTCGTGGTGCAAGGCAAAGTCATCACCGCTGCCGGCGTCTCCGCCGGGATCGACATGGCCCTCGCCCTCGCCGCGAAGCTCAAGGACGAGACGTTCGCGCAGGCCATCCAGCTCGCCATCGAATATGACCCCCAACCGCCCTTCGACTGTGGCTCGCCATCGAAGGCGAGCGATGATGTAAAGGCCCAACTGGCCGCCGTGTTCACGGCGCGGCCCGGCTGAGCCGGCGCGATCCCGTCAGGCAGCGCCTCAGGGCCGGGGCAACGGGAACCCGAGGATCGCTTCCAGTTCGGCGATAGCCCCATGGTCGGGATTCACCTTGATGGTGGCCATCCCGACCGCCCGCGCCCCCTTCAGGTTGGCGCCAATGTCGTCGAGGAAGACCGACTCGGGTGGCGTGACCGCCAGGGCCTCGCAGGCCATGTGGTAGATGCGGGCGTCCGGCTTTCGCAAGCCCACCTTCGAGGACTCGATGACCACCTCGAAGAGGTCTTCGAGGATGATGGCCCGGGGCCGCGATTCGACCTCCTCGCGGGCCACGTTGTTCGTGATGCAACCGAGGCGGACCCGTCCGCGCAGGTGCTTTACGACGGCCACCATCTCCTCGCGCACCGACTGGGTGCCGAAGGCCGCGTCCATGATGCCCTGGGCCGAGACCGTGATGCCCCGGTCCCGGCCCTCGCTCTCGAACTGCTCGATGAACTGGCTTATGGTGAGTTCGCTTCGCTCCCAGCGCGACCAGGCGAGGTCGTGGTCGCCGATCATCGGCCCGAGCACGCCGTAATCGACGCCCTCGCGGATGGCGTACTCGCGGATGGCGATGACGGGCGACGAGGTGAGTACTCCGCCGATATCGAAGATGGCGGCGCGGATGTCGGGCATGCGGGCTGGCTCCAGGGGTAATTCAGCCATTTTGCACGGCGAAGTCACTACGCGACTCTCCGGGCGTGGCACCTCCCGCGAAGCGCGCCTCGGACGAGGCGTAACCACTTCGACCGAGAGCGGCGCCAAACGAGCCCGACCCCGGCGAGCTCATCCCCTCGCCCGCCGCAGGGGGAGGCAAGCATGGCCAGCGGCCAGAGTGAGGGATGAAGAGACCAGGTCTCCGGCTCCCCCTCTCCCCGCGCACGGGGAGAGGGGGCAGGGGGTGAGGGCTGCGACGGCCACGCGGAGCCCAACGGAGCCCCGAGCATGCCCCCTGAGGACGAGTTTTCAGAGACCGGAGGGTTAGGGTGAGGGCGCCTACCCGTTCACCCCGAGTTCGTTCCGGATCAGCTCGCAGATCTCGAGGGTTGGGCCTTCGCCCTGCATCGAGTTCTGCATCTTGTTCAACGTCACCGCGATGCTCAGGCCCACTTCGGGGTCGGCGAAGGCGATGGAGCCACCTGCGCCGGGGTGTCCGAAGGACGTCTCGCGCGGGCCGGTGGCGCCGCTCACCCCGTTGGCCGTGCCGCCCATGAAGTAGCCGATGCCCTTGTTGATCGGCATGTTCATGATCACCCTGTCGGGCTCACGTGTGTAGATTCGCTGCATCCTCGTCACACGGTCCGGGCTCACCAGCCGGACACCGTCAACTTCACCGCCGTTCGCCAGCGCCCCATACATGCGGGCGAGGGCGCGGGCGCTGAAGTGCCCGTTCGCTGAAGGGATGCACGACTTGCGGACGCGCATGTCGTTGAAGTTGAGCTGGGAGTCGGGCGGCATCGCCTCGAAGAAGAGCGAATCCGGCGGGATCATGGCCGCCATCGCCGGGTTGGGAGGGGCCGTCTGGAGCGACGAGAGGCGATCCTCGATACCGTCCGGGATGCCGACGAACATCTGGTCGGCCACGCCCAGCGGGCCGGCGATCTCCTCCGCGATGACGTCCTTGATGTGGCGGCCGGTTGCCCCCTGGACGATGCCGCCGACGACCCACGCGTAAGTGAGGGCATGGTAGCCGGTCGCCGTCCCCGGCTCCCAGGCCGGCACGCCGTCTTCGATCCAGCGAATGCCGGCGTCCCAGTCCTGGACGAACTCGACGGTCAACGGCCGCGGCACGGCGTGGAGCCCGGCCTGGTGAGTCATCGCCTCGGCCACGGTCAGCCGCTCCTTGCCGTTCTTCGCGAAGCCCGGCCAGTACTTCGCGACCGGCGCGTCGTAGTCGATCTGACCCCGATCGGCGAGGATGTGGAGGGCCGTCGCCGCCACCCCCTTGGTCGTGGAGAAGCAGGAGAAGAGCGTATCGGCCTGGACTGGCCGGCCGTCCTCGGGCCCCATCATGCCCGCCCAGGCATCGACGATCTTCTGGCCATTGCGATAGGCGCAGACCTGCGTCCCCAGTTGCGAGCCCGCCGCGATCTGTTGATTGAGAAGCTGAAGCACCAGGTCGTTGAGCTCTGCCATGTTGGCACCCCCGTAAAGAATGTCCGCCTGTCCCGCCATTCTACGCGCGCCCGCCGAATCCGCCCGCTACACTCCCGCAGCCACCATCTTTAGGTCACGAGGTACGCCATGCCCGGCACCGTCCTGTACGAACGCGACGGCCACGTCGCAACCATCACCTACAACCGCCCCGAGGCGCTGAACGCCATCAACACCGAACTCCGCGCCGACCTGAACGCCGCCTGGGTCCGGTTCCGGGACGACGAGGAGGCCTGGGTGGCGATCGTCACGGGCGCCGGGCGGGCCTTCAGCGCCGGCGCAGACCTCCGCGGCGGGGGCGCCGGCGACGCCTCCAGGGCCACCTTCTGGGAGACGCCAAGCCTCACGTCGCTGGAGAACGGGATCGAGATCTGGAAGCCGATAATCGCCGCCGTGAACGGCTACTGCCTCGGCTTCGCCTGTACGCTTGTCGCCGCCTGCGACTTCGTCATCGCCAGCGAACGGGCCGAATTCGGCTTCCCAGAAGTCCGGCTCGGCGTCCCCACCATCCAGGGCTCCATCCGCATGCCGAAGAAGGTCGGCTGGCAGAACGCTATGGAACTCCTCCTGATCGGCGAACGGGTCGATGCCAAGCGAGCGAAGGAGATGGGCCTCTGCTGGAAGGTCGTGCCGCACGACGACCTCATGACCGAAGCACGGGCCCTCGCCGCCCGCCTCTGCCAGTCCGCGCCGCTGGCCGTGCGCGCGACGAAGGAGGTCGCCCACCGTGGGCAGGAGCTACCGTTCGTCCAGGCGGTGCGCTTCGGCGAGACCATGCGCCGGGTGGCCGGGGCCACCGATGACGCCAGGGAGGGCATGACCGCTTCACGCGAAAAGCGCCCGGCCATCTGGAAAGGCCAGTGAAGCCGGCCAGGCCGAAGGTGTACGATATTCGCGAGGTGCCGTGATGCCGGTCTCGTCCGAGACCTACGAAGATGTAGCCCTTTCCGACCCCGAAGGCCACTGGGAGCTACATCGCGGTCAGCTGCGGAGGAAGCCGGACATGACCCAAGAGCACAACGACGCCGCTTCGATCCTCGGCTTCCGCCTCCAGGAACAGCTTCCCCTGGAACAGTATCGCGTGCGGGTGAACATGGCCCGCGCCAGGCGGGACGAGCAGCACAGCTACATCCCTGACGTCATGGTGGTGCCCGTGACGATGATGGCGCCCCGGAGCAGCGTACCCGGCGGCCTCGAGCGATACGACGACCCGCTCCCCCTCGTCGTCGAAGTATGGTCGCCCTCGACCGGCGACTACGACGTGGACGACAAGCTTCCCGAGTACATGCGCCGCGGCGATCGGGAGATCTGGCGAGTCCATCCCTATGAGCGGACGGTGACGGTCTGGCGCCGAAGCCCATCAGGCGACTACACCAGGTCAGACTATGGAATCGCCGACGTGGTCAGCGTCTCGTCGCTTCCCGGCGTCGTCATCGCCGTTCACTCGCTCTTCATGTAGCGATCGGCGGCCGCCGCTTCCAGAGTCCGGTCGCGGCTTCGAACGCCTTCCCGAGCTGCAGGACGCCCGTCTCATCGCGCCATCGACCGACGATCTGCAGCCCCACCGGCAGGCCGTCCGGCGTGAAGCCTGCCGGTAGCGCAAGCGCCGGATGGCCGGTAACGGTGATCCGTGAACAGGTCCGCATCCACTCGATGTAACTCCGCATCGGCACGCCCGCCACCTCGGACGGGTACTGTCGCGTTATGTCGAACGGTGGCACCTGGTTGACCGGACACACCAGGAGTTCGTAGCGCTCCATGAACTGCCGCATCCGCTGCCAGACCGCCAGCTTGTTCGCTTCGGCGCGTCCCACATCGACGCCACTCAGACGAAGACCCTCCTCGATATTCCAGATCACGGTCTCCTTCAAGCGCGCCCGGTCTGACTCGAGGAGCGGGCCGAAGCGGGTGGCCATGGCCATCGCCCGGAAGGTCTCGAACGCCTCGTCCGCGCCGGCCAGGTCGGGGTCCGCCTCTTCGACGATGCAGCCCAGCGCCTCGAACGTCCGGCGCTGCCCCTGCAGGACTGCGGCCACGGCCGGGTCGACCGGCAGCCCACCGAGGTCCTTGCTCCACGCCACCCGCACGCCCCGGAAGTCCCGCTCCGCGACGGGAAAGAAGCTCGCTCCCGGGTCGCCGAGCGAAACCGGGACGCGTCCATCCGGCCCAGCGATGGCGCTCAAGAGCAGTGCCACGTCGTCCACGGTGCGGGCCATCGGCCCCTCGACACTCATCGACGACCAGGGCATCTCCGACGGCCAGACCGGGACCCGGCCCTGCGATGTGCGGAAGCCCACGACGTTGTTGAAGTTGGCCGGGTTCCGCAGCGAGCCGCCGAGGTCGCTCCCATCCGCGATCGGGATCATCCCGGTCGCCAGGGCCACGGCGGCGCCGCCGGAGCTGCCGCCGCAGGTCTTCGCCGTGTCCCAGGGGTTCAGCGTCGCGCCGAAGACCGGGTTGAAGGTCTGCGAACCGGCGCCGAACTCCGGCGTGTTCGTCTTGCCGATGGTGATTGCTCCGGCCGCCCGGGTCCGTTCGACGACCAGGGCGTCTTCGTCCGGCACGAAGTCCGCGTAAATGGGCGAGCCGAAGGTAGTACGGATGCCCTTCGTGAGCGCCAGGTCTTTGTGGGCGATGGGCAGGCCGTGGAGTGGACCGGGCGCTCCCCCACGAGCGAGAGCGTCGTCCGCGGCCAGCGCGCCGGCCAGCGCCCGCTCCGGCAACAGCGTCACGATCGCGTTCACCGTTGGGTTCACCCGCGCGATCTGGGCAAGGTGCGCCGCCATGACTTCGCGCGCGGACAACTCCTTGCGGCGCATGAGGGCGACAAGCTCGGCCGCCCGCAGAAAACAAAGCTCGCGATCGTCCATTGGTCTGCTTCCTCACCCAGCGTTGGTGGCCCGCATCGTAGCAGCCCCTCGCACACCTGCCGCCGCCCCGTCCGCGGTGCTCCTAAAGTTGGAAACCGTCGTCTCTCCCGGGTAGACTAGCCGGGCGTCCTTCGGCTACAACGATCGCCCCGGCGCGTGAGGAACCAGAACACAGATGGAACTACGTAATGCTGTCATCGTCGATGGCGCACGTTCGGCCTTCGCCCGCGGCGGCCGGGGCAAGCTTGTGGCGACCCGGCTCGACGAAGCCGGCGCCCAGGTCCTCCGCGCCCTGCTCGACCGGAACCCGAAGATCACTGACGACATGATCGAAGACATCGGCCTCGGGAACGTCGCCGGGGCCGGTGAACTGGCCGGGATCGGCGCCGACACCGTCGCCCGCCTGGCCGGCCTCCCCGCCGAGATCTCGGCCTTCGACAGCAACCGTCAGTGCGGATCGAGCATGGAGACACTCCACCGCATCGCCCAGTCCATCCAGGTTGGCGCCACCGATTGCGGCGTTGCGATGGGCATCGAGCGGATGGGCCGCCAGCTCGGCGGCGGGCCGCGCGGCGAGACCACCCGTATCACCGAGTTCAACAAGCGCCGCCTCGAGCAGAACGATGTCCAGCGAAACATGGCCGCTCGCCACTTCGAGGACTTCAGCGTGCCCTTCCAGGCCGAAATCCTCGACTACTCGCCGGTCCTTTCGATGACCCAGACCGCCCAGAACGCGGCCGAGGTCTACGGCCTCAGCCGCGAAGAGCTGGACGAATTCGCCGTCGAGAGCCACCGCAAGGCCGTCGCCGCCTACGCCGGCGGCGCCTACAAGGACGAAATCATCCCCCTCGAAGTGGAAGAGCCCGTCTTCGACGAGCAGGGCAACTGGGTCGCCGACACGCGCGGCAAGACGATCGTCTTCGACCGTGACGAATGCATCCGGGCGGGCACGAACATCGAGGCCCTCAGCCAGCTCCAACCGGTGAAGGGCATCGTCAGCCCGACCGGTTCGGAGCTGCGGATCACGGCCGGCAACTCCTGCCCGACGAACGACGGCATCACCGCCGCGATCATCATGAGCGAGGAGCGCGCCCGCGAACTCGGGCTCACACCACTTGCCCGGATCGTGGGCTACGGCATCTCCGGCGTGAAGCCGCAGGTCATGGGCCTCGGGCCGATCCCCTCCACGCGGAAGGCGCTCCGCCACGCCGGCATTTCGGCCGACCAGATCGACCGCGTCGAGTTCAACGAGGCGTTCGCCGCCCAGGTCATCCCCTCCTGCCGCGAACTCGGCATCCCCATGGACCGCGTGAACGTGAACGGCGGGTCGATCGCGATCGGCCACCCGCTCGGCGCGACCGGCACCCGCCTAGTCGTCACGGTGGCGCACGAACTCCGGCGCAGTGGCAAGCGCTACGGCCTCGCCACCCAGTGCATCGGCGCCGGCATGGGCATCAGCACCATCATCGAGGCGATGTAGCCCGGTTCCCGGCAAAAGGGACACGTCGAAAAGAGGGCGCCACCCGGGGTGGCGCCCTCTTTTCATGCCATGCGCGCAGCGGCCGGGCCTACATGCTGCGGAGGAGGCGGATCCGGTCGTCGATGTCGGGGTGGGTGTTGAAGAAGCTGTTCAGCGCGCTGGCGTGTTCCTTCAGTGGGTTCGAGATGTAGAGGTGGGCCGTCGCCTTATTCGCCGCCTCGAGCGGTTCCTTATCGTCCCGGATCTTCTCGAGGGCGCGGGCGAGGGCGACCGGGTTGCGGCAGAGCAGGGCGCCGCTCGCATCGGCCAGGTACTCCCGCTGGCGGCTGACCGCGAAGCGGATGGTCTGGGCGATAATCGGCGCGAGGATGGCCGCGACGATGACGAGGATAATGGCCAGCTGCCCACCGGCCCCGCCCTTCTCCCGGTTCGACCGGCGGCTCCCGGCGCCAAAGATGCTGAAGCGCAGGGCCACGTCCGAGACGAGGGCAATCACGCCTACGAGCACCGTGACAATCGTCATGACCCGGATGTCGTAGTTCCCGATGTGCGAGAGTTCATGCGCGAGGACTCCCTCGAGTTCGATCGGCTCCAGCTTGTCGAGCAGGCCTCGCGTCACCACGACGTGGGCTTTGGCCGGGGTGGTGCCCGTGGCGAAGGCGTTCGGGGCGGAGTCTTCGAGGACCCAGGTGCGCGGCATCGGCAGGCCAGCACCGATACAGAGGTTCTCCACCCGCCGCACGAACTCCCACTCCTCTTCCTTGGTCACCTCGTGCGCCCCTGAGATAGAGAGGACGACACTGGTGGAGCTGAGGTAGCTGAAGATGGCGTAGACGATCAGGCCGATGCCCAGGACACCAAGGAACCCGACCGGCAGCCCGAATCCGATGACGATAGCCGTCCCGAGCAAGCCGAACACCAGGAAGAAGGCGACGAAGAGGAAGAACGTCGCGCGTTTGTTCTTGCCGATCCGGTCGTAGACCAGCACCCGTGACGTTGGCGCTGTGGCCTCAGGGTTCACGACTTAGCATCCCCGCCCGGGCCGCGTCAACCCGATGTCGTTGGGGTGCCGGAGCTGAAGCTCACCTGCACTTCTTCACGAGCAGACTCTTCCGCCTCGTAGAACTCCTCCGGCTTGAAGCCGAACATCCCGGCGATGATGAGGGTCGGGAAGACGGCCGTGCGCTGGTTGTAGTCGCTCACGTTCGCGTTGTAGAACTGGCGGGAGTAGGCGATCTTGTCCTCAGTGTCGGTCAGCTCGCGCTGGAGTTCGAGGAAGTTCGTGTTCGCCTTCAGGTCGGGGTAGGCCTCGGAGACGGCGAAGAGCGAGCGGAGCGTGCCGGTCAGGATGTTGTCGGCCTGGGCGGTCGCGGCGGCGCTTCCACTCTGCCGGGCTGTGTCGAGCTGGGCGCGGGCGCGGGTCACTGCATCGAGGGTTTCCTTCTCGTGGGCCGCGTAGCCTTTGACGGTCTCGACGAGGTTCGGGATGAGGCTCGATCGCCGCCTGAGCTGGACGTCGATGCCCGACCATGCTTCCTTCACCCGGATGCGGGCGCGGGCCAGGCCGTTATAGCTGGTCCAGAGGAAGGCGACGATGATCAGGACGACGACCGCGATGACGATGACGGCGATGAGGACACCCATGCGGCACCTGCTCTTCGTTGAAGTGTGACCATCGTACCACAGGCTATGGGGCAACTCCGTCGCCTGGATTGCGGAAGGGCGCCGGACCAGGCCACGTTAATGCCGCGTTGACCCTCCCGTGCGAAACTCTTCGCAATGACTACCGCAACGTTGGCCCGTGAACTCGTCCTCGGCGATGTGCCGAACGCCCGCCATATCGGGGGGTACCGTGCCGCCGAGGGGCGCCGGACTTCCGAGCGCATCATCCGGTCGGCGGGGCTGCACCATCTCACCGCTGAGACGGTGTCCGTCCTCCGCGACATGGGCGTCGCCACCGTGCTCGACCTGCGGTCGGGCAAGGAGCGGGAAGAGTTCGTCACGCCTGACCTCGGCCCCCACGACGTTCGGCACGTCTTCGCGCCGGTCTTCGAATCGGACGCCTCGCCCGTTGGGCTGGCGGAGGAGTTCCCAGGGTACAGGGCCATCTACCCGAAGTTCCTTGAGACGGGCCGAGAGGCCTACCGGATCCTGGCCGACACCCTGAGCGACACCGATGGCGGCTTCCTCTACCACTGCGCCGTCGGCAAAGACCGGACCGGCGTGGCCACCGCCCTGCTGCTTGAGCTGGTCGGTGTGGCCGACGACGAGATCCTCGATGACTACTCCCACTCCGCCCGCCTTCTCGCCCCGATGTTGGAGAAGTGGAAGGCAGGGATGAAGGAGCGCGGCCTCGACCCCAACCGGGCCGAGGAGATGATGGCCTCGAATCCTGCCGACATCGCGTCGCTCCTGGTGCATCTGCGCGACCGCTGGGGCGACGCCGAGGGCTACTTCCTCGACATCGGCGTGACTTCCGCGACGCTCACCCGCGTCCGCGAGCGCGTCCTCGCGTAGTCCGTCCGCTCTTGGCTCTTAGCTCTCGGCAGCCCACCGCATCTGGTGGTGGGTCTCCGTCTCGCCGGTGGCCAGGAATCCGAGACGTTCATAGAGGCGCTTGGCCGGGTTCACTTTCAGGACCTGGAGTTCGACGGCCGCGCCCCGCGCCGCCGCTTTTTGCTGGATGTCGCGCAGGATGGCCGTCCCGAAGCCCCGGCCCTGCGAGGGCGGCGAAATGGCGATCTCCTGGACGTAGACGGTATCGAAGCGGTCATCGACCTCCAACAGGCCCACGACCTCGCCACCGGCAACGACGGCCTGGAGGAGGCCACGGTCGATCCGGGCCTGGAAGAACTCGCGTTGGACCGTTTCCACCCACGGGCCGTAGGCGGCCTCGACGTAGCCGCGCATCGCGGCCTCGTTGATGGCGTAGAGCACGTTGTGGTCAAGGCTCGTCGCCGGGCGGAGGGCGTAGGCAAGGGGCGCTTCGTCGCCGGGCACCGCGCTACGCCTACAGCGCCGCCACCGCGACGCTCGAACCGGTCTCATAGCCGATGCCGTCGAGCATGCCGTGGATCTGGCGGCATTTCGAGACGATCCGGCGCGCCTCCGGCTCGTTGACCGCCTGCTTGCCGTCACAGAGGGCCTCGGCCGGGTTCGAGTGGATGTCGAACTCGATCCCGTTCGCGCCGGCGGCGACGAAGCCGTAGGACACGCGCTCCACGAGCTTCTTGTCGCCCGAGCTGTGGCTCGGGTCGGCGATCAGGGGCAGGTGCGAACGCTGGCGGACGAGCGGGATCATCGAGATATCGGCGCCGAAACGGGTCTCGCTCTCGAACGACTTGATGCCGCGGTAGCAGAGGATGACGTTGCGGTTGCCGTGGCCGATGCTCCGCCCTTCGCGGTCCAGCCCGGACATGATGAAGGCGGCGGCACAGAGCCATTCGTTCATGTCGTTACCCATGCCGTGCTTGAGGACGATGGGCGTGTCGATGCGGGAGAGCTCTTCGAGCAGGGGCGAGTACTGGGCGCTGCGGGCGCCGACCTGGATGATGTCGATCCCGGCCTTGAGAAAGAGGTCGAGGTGGCGGAGATCGATGAGTTCGCTGACGACCGGCATGCCCGTCTCGGCCTTCATCGCCTGGGCGATCTCAAGGCCCTTTTCGATGGCCAGCCCGCGGTAGTCGTAGGGGCTGGTGCGCGACTTATCGACGAAGGAGCGGAGGACATCGCAGCCCGCCGCCTTCGCCATCGCCGCCGAATCGAGGGACTGGCGCTCGGACTCGATGGCGCAGGGGCCGCCGAAGACGGTCAGGTTGTGGCCGCCGATACGGACGCCACCGACGTTGATGATGGTGTCCTGGTGGTGGAAGCGGCGGCTCGCGTCCTTGTACTTCTCCGTGATCCGAATGATGCGTTCCACCCCGTCCATTTCGGCGATGCGGCCCTCGTCGATGACGCTGGCGACGCCCTTGACGCCGATGACGGTGGTGTCGCTGACGATGGTGCTGCAAAGCAGCCCGTAGTCCCGCAGGATCCGGTCAATGACGCGCTGCGTCTGGTCGGGGGTCGCCCCCTCAGCCATATGGATGATCATGTGCTGTGCTCCGTTATGTGAGCCGTCATTGTGCACGGGCGTCGCCGTACGGCGAAGCGAGTTCTGGGTTCTAAGTTCTCGGTTCTGAGTTCTCGGTTCTGAGTTCTCGGTTCTGAGTTCTGAGTTCGGTCGCCGGTGCGGAGCGGGGGGCGCAAGAAAAACGTGCGATGAGCGTGCGGTGACCGCACGGATGCGTGCGGTGGGGCATCCGGGCGTGCGTGCGGTGGAGGGGCGGAGTTGGGGGGTCTGGGCGCGAGAAGCCTGGCGTGGGTGTGCCTTGTGAAGCTTCCGTGGCAGGTGTGAGATGGGCCAAGCGTGTGAGCTGCCATTGGAGGGAAGTTTGGCCGGTGACGGGGGGAGGTGGGAGGTGGGGGTGGCACTTCTGAGAGCTGAGCGCGCGCGCCACTGCCCGGGCGGCCGGAGGACGCATGGCTGCGTTAGCCTTCTTCGCGATCACCAACTCCCCCCCGGGGCACGCGACGTGCCGGGCGTTCCCCGGGGCTGACCGGCCGCTAACCCGCCTTCGGGCCGGTGTATACGACCTCGAAGAGCACGCGGTCGGGAGATTCGAACATCACCTGGTAGTACGTGTCGTCCGGGCCTCCGGCGAACTCGGGGCGGTGGCGCGGCGTCTCGAACAGCGCCGGCATCCCCTTCGCCCCGAGCCAGGCTACAACCGCGTCCACATCCGCTATCGACTCCGCCCCAATCCCAAGGTGGTTCATGCCCACGCCGTCGTAATCGTTGACGGCGCCGCTCGCATCGGCCACGAACCAGAGACTGTC
>JBJXGC010000200.1:0-3250 GCA_046154545.1 Dehalococcoidia bacterium
ACGGTCTGGAAGACGAGGAGCAGATAGGGCACCAGCATGCCCTGGCCGATGAGGACGACATCGAGCCGCAGGCAGTCGGCCTTGAGCGCCCCACAGAGTTCGTCCACCGCATCGGGCAGGACGGCGAGGGCGAAGCCGGTCGTGAGGTCGGGGTCAAGGTACTTCCGCACCTCCCGCGCTTTCTCCGTGACGACCGATTCGAGCTGGGCCTTCAGTCTCGCCTGCTCCGCTGGCTCGGTAGCGGCGAGGAACGACTCGAGCAGGTTCGTGGCCGGCCACTTGCTATCGATCGGGAGGACGAGGCCATTCGGCAGGCGGAGGCCGAACTCGACCGTCCGGTTGCCGACCCGGAAGTCGCGCACCTGCCATTCGACGGGGAGGCGCGAAAACACGAGGTCGACCATATTCTCGCCGGCGCCACCCTTCGAGGCCGTGCCCGCGATGACCTGCTCCAGGCGGCGCAGCGAACGCGCTGATTGGTCTTCCAGCTCGCGGCGGGCCTTCGTGGCCGACTCCAGGCCGGTGAGGCTATCGCGGGCGCGGTTCAGTTCGCTGCGGATGCCCTCCGTTGCGTCGCGCAGGCCGGTGGTGAGCGCGCCAGCCTCGGTGACGCCACTGCCAATCGACTGAAGGCCATCGCGGAGCTCGGTCTGCCGCCCTTCGATCGCCGTCAGGCGCTGGCCGAGGACGGCGAGCTGTGACGAGAGCTCACCGGGAGGCGCCCCGGGGCCCCCCGGGCGGCCACCGCGCCACACCATCCAAGTGGCGGCGAACACGAACAGTGCGACGAACAGGACGAGGAGAGAGGCTTCCATGGCGGCAGGTTGATGCCCGGACGCGACAATTGCTGTCGCGTTACGTCAACGAGCATCCGCCGGCGGAAGCTGGCCCGAGTCCTGCATCTGGCGGAAGAGCTTGCGGAACATGTCTTCGCTGTCCATGCACTCGTGGAACCCGGCCTCGCGGAGGTGGATGGTGCTGTTCAGGATCGGCCCACCCGGCCGCGTCCCGCCCGCGAGCATGACGTCGGTGTAGACGAGCGAGTTGTACCCGGCGAACTCGACGATGTTGCGCGGCGACCGGAGGCCGTGCTTATCGACGATCGCCGACCATTCGGCCTCCCAGGCGGGGAGGTCGTTCGCGAACGAGAAGGGCCGGGCCTCCCCCGGCTCCATGCCCAGCGTCCCGGCGATCGCCGGCCAGACGTTGTCCCAGATGAAGACGTCACCGTTGGTGACATTGAAGGTCTCGCCAGCGGCGGCCGGGGCCGTTGTGGCCCAGGCGAGGGCGTGGGCGACCAGGTCGGCGTCCACCGCCTCGCGGAGCGACTGGGCGCCGGGTTGGCCAGGGAAGTAGAGCGGTTCGCCGCGCGCTTTCAGGACGGCCGCATATGCGGCAAGGGGAGGGATGGGGTTCATGTTGTTGCCCGGCGCGTCGCCATAGATGACCGTCGGGCGCCAGGTCGTCAGCGTCCAGCGGCCGCCAGCCTGCTTCTCCCGGAGGTAGTCCTCCTGGACGAAGTAGAAGTTCCGGTGGGGCCGCCGCGGGTCGCGTTCCCGCAGCGGGTTTCGCAGCCCATTGAGGCCGATGTCCGGGTGATGAAGGCCGTAGGCCTTGGTGCCGTGGAGGAGCGAGACATGCTCGAGGCCGGCCGCAACCCGCGCGAGCGGCTTGAAGAGGTTGCGCAACATCAGGCCGTTGCGCTCGATCGTGTCTTCGTCGGTCCAGCCCGGCATGAGGCCGGGGATCTCGTGGAGGGCGGCGTAGATGAGGTGGGTGACGTCAGCCATCTGGCCGAAGACGCGCTCGCAGGCGCCGGTGTCCGCGAGGTCCACGGAAACGAGCTCCGCCCCGGGCAGATCGGCGGGCAGGCGACGCGAGGCGCCAACGACCTCCCAGCCGGGCAGCGACCGGAAATGATCGATGGCAGCATGGCCGACGAGGCCGGAAGCACCGGCCACGAGCATCTTCTTCGATGGCATCGAACAACCTCCCGCGTACACGCGGTCCCTGGACCGGCGGCGTTAGCCGATTGTGCCAGACGTCGCGAGGCGGTCGAGTTCGTCGCCCTCGACGCCGAGTTCCGCGAGGACATCGAAGGTGTGCTCGCCCAGTTCGGGGGCAGGCCCGCGCACGCCCGTGTCCGTCCCGTAGATCTTGAACGGCGTATCGAGCGTCTCGAAGGTGCCGTAGAGCGGGCTGTCGATCTCTTTGAACCAGCCCATTTCGCGCATCTGGGGGTCGGCCACCATGTCCGCCATCGTGGCGACCGGCGCCCAGATGAGGCCCGAGGCTTCGAGCTTCGGCAGCCAGGTGGCGAAATCCTGTCCCGCGAAGATACCATCGCACTCGGCCACGAGGGCCGGAGCGTCGGCGCGGAGGGCCATGACATCCCGGTAGCGGTCCACGTCCCAGACCTCCCGGCCGACGAGGCGGCAGAAGGCGGGCCAGGCCGTAGGGTAGGGCACCGGGTTGACGAACATGATCCAGCGGTCGTCGGCCGTGCGATAGGTGTTCCACATGGGCGTCACAGGATTCTTGCGCGAGATGCGGGGCGGCTGATGTTTCGCGAGGAGGGCGGCGGCGTAGTCCCCGGCGATCGTCCACGCGCCCGTGGCCTGGAGGGTGATTTCGCAATGCTGGCCTTCGCCCGTCTTGTCGCGCATGCGGAGGGCGGCGAGCACGGCCGCGAGGATGTTGAGCGAGGTAGTGTGGTCGCCCTGGCCACCGCGGCAGAGGGGCGGTGGCTCGTCCGGCTCTCCCAGGACACCCATGATCCCGGACTTCGCCCAGAAGGCGCCAAGGTCGAACCCGGCCCGCGCTTCATCGGGACCGTGGGTGCCGTAGCCGCTGAATGACGCGTAGACGGCAGTCGGGTTCACGGCCCGGATGTCCTCAAAGGTGAGCCCGTAACGGACGCGGCGGCGCTGGATCAGGTTAGTCAGGAAGATGTCGCAGCCCGCGGCAAGCTTCTTCACCAGTTCCGGGCCGCCCGGCTTCTCAAGATCGACGACGATCGAGCGCTTACCCCGGTTGTCGAGCTGGAAAGCGACGTTCGTGGGGAAATCATGGTTGTAGCCGAGGGAGCGGAGGACGAAACCGCGGTAGACGTCGCCGCTCGGCGGTTCGACCTTAATCACGTCGGCCCCCATGTCGGCCATGAGGGCCGTGGCGGCGGGCGCCGCCAGCCAGTTCGAGACCTCGATCACGCGGATGCCGTCGAGTGGAGCTGCCATTGATCCTGTCCCCC
>JBJXGC010000233.1:0-16943 GCA_046154545.1 Dehalococcoidia bacterium
CCGCTCTATGGATCCCACGATGCCGACTCCGGCCGTGCCTGTCACGGATACACGGGGTGACCATCCGGTGGCCTCCATCCACCCGGGAGGGCCGGGAAGCCCTGTTCGCGACCTCCTCCAGATTCAACTACCACACCGCAGCCATACACCTTCGAAAGAGGCAAAATGGTGGACGCGGCGGAACCGCCCGTACCTGGCGGCAGCACTGGTATAAACCCGCTTGACGCGGAGCCAGCAGCGGCCGGTAGCCCTACACTGGACTGGCAGAACAGGAGGAACCCCCGTGGCCAGTCCCGAGTCCGACAAGGTCTTCTCCGGCTCTATTCCTGCGCTCTACAACGAGTACCTCGTGCCCATGATCTTCGAGCCGTACGCCGCCGGCCTCGCTGCCCGGGTCGCGGCCCGCGCTCCGGGCAGCGTGCTCGAAATCGCCGCCGGTACCGGTGTCGTGACGCGCACCATGGCAAGGCTCCTGCCGCATGCCGTCTCCCTCGTCGCGACGGATCTGAATCAGCCGATGCTGGACCTCGCCGCGGCGGTCGGCACGGCCCGGCCCGTGGAGTGGCGCCGGGCCGACGCGTTGCAGCTGCCCTTCAAGGGCGGCGCATTTGACGCCGTGGTCTGCCAGTTCGGCGTCATGTTCTTTCCCGACAAGACGAAGGCGTTTTCCGAAGCCCGGCGCGTCCTCAAGAGCGGCGGCGCATTCCTGTTCAACGTCTGGGACCGGGTCGAGGAGAACGAATTCGCGGACACCGTCTCAGAAGCGATGGCGTCGCTCTTCCCCGGCGACCCACCGCGGTTCGTGACGAGGACGCCCCACGGCTACTACGACCTCGCGGCCATCAGAAGGGAACTCGAGGAAGCCGGCTTTCGCTCCGCAGCCCACATAGAAACGGTCGCCGCCCGGAGCCGCGCTGCAACCCCCCGGGTCGCGGCCATCGCCTACTGCCAGGGCACTCCACTGCGCAATGAGATCGAGGCGCGCGACCACTCCGGGCTCGCCGGGGCAACCGCCGCGGCCGAGGAAGCCTTCGCCCGGCGCTTCGGCCCGGGGCGGATAGAGGGCAAGATCCAGGCGCACGTCGTCACGGTCGAACGCTGAGCGGCTCAACGGCTTTGTGATGGTGGCCTCGCGGTCCACGACACGGCCGCTTCAGGACGGCAGGATCGACAGCGCCACGACGCCGTAAACGCCCGCGCACCCGGCGGTCATCAGGGCGTGGAAGACTTCGTGGTGGGCGAACACTCGCGGCGCCGGGTTCGGCCAGCGCATCGCATAGGCAGCGCCGCCCGCCGAAAAGAGCACGCCACTGGTGATGAGCACGGCAAGTGGACCAGGCTCCAGGTTCGCGAACAACGGCGGTATCGCCGCCAGCGCTGTCCATCCGACCGCCAGGTAGGCGGCCGTCCCCAGCCATCGCGGCTGGTGGGGCCAGCCGATGGTGAGGGCGATGCCTATCGCGGCCAGCCCCCAGACGGTCGAAAGCACCGGGATGCCCCAGCCCCAGCCGAGCACCTGCAGGCAGAACGGCGTGTAGCTCCCGGCGATGAGGATGAAGATCGCGGAGTGGTCGACCCGCTTCACCACGTTGTAGACGCTCGCCCGCCAGGGGATGAGGTGGAAGCTCGCGCTCGTACTGAAGAGCAGGATCATGCTCGCCCCGAAGATCGCGCCGCCCACGTACGCCGCGGGCGAATCGGCCACCAGCATCAGATAGAGCACCGCGAACGGCGACGTAAGCGCCGCCGCCAGGTGGATGTATCCGCGCAACGCGGGCCGAACGTCGGCGGGGGCGATCGTCATCGCCTCTCAGCCTACCAGCTCGCGGGGGCCCTTGGGCAGTCGCGGGAACCCGCCTTTACGCGACCGCGGCGTTCAGGTGGCAACGCCGGGCGGCGGGCCGGGGGTGCCGCTCCGTCGAGTCGGCGCGGCCCTTGCATATTAACTAATTAAGTAGTTAAATAGTGTCAACGATGATCAGCTTCCACCTCGACGCGCGCTCCGGACTTCCGACCTACCTCCAGCTCACCCAACAGGTAAAGCGAGCGCTCTTGCTGGGCGTGCTCGTCCAGGGCGATCAGCTGCCGACCGCGAAGGAGGTGGTCGGCAGCCTGGCGATCAACCCGAACACCGTGCTCAAGGCCTACCGCGAACTCGAGCGGGAGGGGCTGGTGGAGGGCCGCCCTGGCGTGGGCACGTTCGTCGTCGGCGCACCGGCCGGCAACCTGGCGGGGCAGCGCGTCTTGCGGGCCGAACTCGCCTCCTGGTTGCGTAAGGCCCGCCGCGCCGGGCTCGACGAAGAGAGCATCGCCGCCGTCTTCGACGACACCGTCCGCAACACCCTGAGGGAGGCGAGCGCATGACCGCCGCTATCGAAACCTCGGGATTGGGCCGCCGCTTCGGCCGCACCTGGGCCCTCCGAGACTGTTCTCTGCGGATCCCCGAAGGGCGCGTCATCGCCGTCGTGGGACGGAACGGCGCGGGCAAATCGACGCTCCTCAACATCGCCGCCGGGCTCCTCGCGCCGACCACCGGCGAGATCCGCGTCATGGGCGCCCGGGCCGAAGCCGGTGGCCCCGTCCGTGGCCGCGTCGCCTTCCTCGCCCAGGATGTCCCCCTCTACCGCGACTTCACCGTCGCCGAGATGTTCGAACTCGGTCGCAGGCTGAACGACACCTGGGACGGTACGGGAGCGCAGGCGCGGATGGACCGCCTCGCCATCCCCATGGAGCGCCGGGTGGGCAAGCTCTCGGGGGGCCAACGCGCCCAGGTGGGCCTGGCCATGGCCCTCGCCCGCCACCCAGATCTGCTGATCCTGGACGAGCTGGTGGCAGCGCTCGACCCGCTTGCCCGCAGGGACTTCCTCCGCTCCCTCATGGAAGAGGTTGCCGAACGGCCGATGACGGTCGTCCTCTCCTCCCACCTCGTGACCGAACTCGAGCGCACCTGTGACTACCTGCTCCTGCTCGACGAAGGCCGCGTCCGCCTCCTCGGGGAGATCGAGGAGCTGCTGGCCACTCACCGCTGGCTTTCCGGGAACGCCATGCAGCCCGGCCCTCTCCCCCGTTGTGTCATCGAAGACCAGACCGCCGGCCGTCAGGCGACGCTGCTCGTCAGGTGCGAAGCGGAGGCGACCTACCCGGGCTGGGACGAACGGGCGCCCGACCTGGAGGAACTCGTCCTCGCCTACATGGGCCGGGCGGGTGCGCGCGCCCTCCCCGGTCCGGAGCGAGCAACGGAGGCAGTGGCATGAGCTGGCTTGTTTGGCGCCAACATCGAATGCAACTGGCGGTGGCGATGGCCATCACGATCACGACCGCACTCATCCTCGGCGTCACCGGCCTCCAGGCGCGTAGCTACAGCGATGCCAACAACCTCGGCACGTGTATCGCCAACATCACCGGAGACGCTCGCTGCCAGTTCGCGCTCAACCGCTTTCACGAACGCTTCTCCATGCTTACCTACTACGCGGCCTACACCAGCATCCTCGCCGTCCTGCTCGCAGCCTTCGTGGGCGCCCCGCTGATCGCCCGCGAAGTGGAGCAGGGGACACACCGCCTCGTCTGGAGCCAGACCACCTCGCGGGGACGTTGGCTGTTCGCGAAACTGTGGCCACTGCTCCTTGCGGCAGCGGCTATCGGGGCGGTACAGGGCCTCGGCTTTCTCTGGTGGTGGCGAGAATTCGAACTGCTCGACAGGCCGCGCTTTGAGATCTGGTACTTCGACCTCCAGGGGGTTGTCCCCATCGGCTATGCCGTCTTCGCCCTCGCCATCGGCGTGACCGCTGGCGCCTTCTGCCAGCGGACCATCGCGGCCATGGCGATCGCGGCAGGCGCTTTCCTGGCCGTGCGTTTCGTCATCGCCAGCTTCGTCCGGGAGCATTACATGGCGCCGAAGACGGAGATCCGCGACTTCTTCGACTCTGCCGAGGCGCGACACGGCTGGATCACGCTCCAGGAGGTACGGGACCGCGACGGCCGTGCCGTCCAGGTGTTGAATTGCAGCGGGCTCAGCCCTGAAGAGTGCCAGGCGACAATGGGCGTCACCGCTTATATCGAATACCACCCCGCCGACCGCTTCTGGACCTTCCAGGTGATCGAGCTGGCCCTTTTCCTGGCGCTCTCGGCGGCCTTGCTGGCCGCAGCCTGGTGGCGGGTCCGGGGCCGCGGATTCGGCTTCGCGTGGCCGTCGTTCCATCGCCGCGCGCAGGCCCCAGCGCGCATCATCTGAGCGCGGCCGGGAGGCCGCTCAACCGCCATCGGCGATACTCAACGCCCGCCGCCCGCACCATCGCGCACATGCCACCCTCCGGGTTTACCCTCCCTTCCGCACCTATGCCGCACGCTGGCGGTTACGTCCCCGGATCCATCCGGGGGCGCATCCCGGGAGGCACAATGGACGAGCAGACAAACCAACGGTTCGCCGAATTCGATGAGGCGCGCAAGACCTTCGAAGCGACCATGTTCGAGATCAAGCGCGTCATCGTCGGCCAGGAGGCGATGCTCGAACGGGTGATGGTCGCCCTCCTCGCCCACGGCCACCTGCTGATCGAAGGCGTCCCCGGCCTCGCCAAGACGCTCACCGTGAAGACCGTCTCCGAGGTCATGGGCGGCACCTTCCATCGCGTCCAGTTCACCCCCGACCTCGTCCCCGCCGACCTCGTGGGCACCCGCATCTACCGGCCCGACAATGCTAGTTTCGAGACCGAGCTCGGCCCCGTCTTCTGCAACATCCTCCTCGCCGACGAGATTAACCGCGCCCCGGCGAAGGTCCAGTCGGCCCTCCTCGAAGTGATGCAGGAACACCAGGTGACGATCGGGAAGAACACCTTCCCCGTCCCCGACCCCTTCCTCGTGATGGCCACCCAGAACCCGATCGAGTCCGAGGGTACCTACCCCCTGCCCGAGGCCCAGGTCGATCGCTTCATGATGAAGATCATCGTCGATTACCCGACGATGCCCGAAGAAGCGGCCGTCGTGCAGCGTTCGCTCACCGCCCCGGCCGCCGTCCAGGAGGTGCTCTCGATCGCCGAACTGCACCGCTACCAGCGGCTGACCGAGCACGTTTACGTTGACCGGGCCGTCTCGGAATACGCGATCCGCCTGGCCAACGCCACCCGCCACCCGGAACAGTTCGGCCTCCAGGGGCAGGCCCAGTACATCGCCTACGGGGCGAGCCCACGCGGGCCGATCTCGCTGGTGCACGCCGGCCGCGCCCTCGCCCTGCTCCGCGGCCGCCGCTACGTCCTCCCCAGCGACATCTACGAGCTGGCGAAGGACGTCCTCCGCCACCGCATGGTGCTCACCTACCAGGCCCTCGCGGAGGACGTCACGAGCGACAAGATCCTCGACGCCGTCATCGCCTCCGTGCCCCAGCCGCGGGTCGAAGCGCCGGTCGAGGCTTCGGCGTGACAACGCTCACCGTCGTCCGCACGCCCGCCAAGCCGGGCCCGGGGCCGATGCCCGAAGGCGTCCTGCGCGCCCTCGATATCACCATCGGGCGGCGCGTCTCCGGGCTCCTCCAGGGCGACTACCGTTCGGCCGCGCTCGGGACGGGCACGGAGCTCGCCCAGATCCGCGAATATTCGCCCGGGGACGATGTCCGCCAGATCGAATGGAACGTGACCGCCCGCATGGGCACACCGCACGTGCGGGTGCAGGTCGCCGAGCGCGTCCTCACCACCTGGCTCCTGCTCGACTGCTCACCATCGATGTCCTTCGGGACGGCCGACCGGCGCAAGACCGATGTGGCCGAAGGGGTGGCGGTGGCCGTCGGTCACGTCGCCACCCGCCGTGGCAACCGCCTCGGGGTCGTCACCTTCGGCGATGGTGCGATACGCACGGTGCCCCCGGCCCAGGGCCGGCCCGGCGTCATCGGCCTCCTCAACGAGCTCCGGCGTGAGCCGGCCTCCGAAGGTACCGGCGCCACTTCACTCGGCGAGGCGATCCGGCATCTCAACCGCTTCGCCCGCTGGTCGCGGCTCGTCGTCATCGCCTCCGACTTCCGGGGGCCGCGCGATTGGCGGGTCCCGCTGCTGGAGATCGGCGCCAGGCATGAGGTCGTGGCGGTCGAGATCCGCGACCCGCGTGAGCAGGAGCTCCCGGACGTTGGCGAGCTCTGGCTGGTCGACCCGGAGACGGGCCGGCGCTTGCGAGTTGATACGTCGAAGCGCACGCTGCGCGAGCGCTTCGCGGCGGCCGCCGCGGCGGACCGGGCCGAGGTCGTCGCGACCATTGCGGAAAGCGGCGCGCGCCATATCGTGCTTTCAACGGCGGGCGATTGGCTCAAGACCTTCGCCGCCGCCATCGGTGGAAAGGGGGCACGGCGATGACGTTCGCCTGGCCATTGGTCCTGATCGGGCTCCTCATCCTGCCGGCCGGCGCGCTCGCCTACTGGCTCGCCCAGCGGCGGCGGCCGAAGTACGCCGTCAAATTCACGAACCTCGACCTCCTGGCCAGCGTCGTGGACCGGGGGCCGAACTGGCGCCGCCATCTGCCGCCGGCGCTCTACATGCTCGCCGTGGGGGCGCTGATCTTCGCCATCGCCCGGCCGGAGGCGGCGCAGCAGGTGCCCAGGGAAGAGGCGACCGTCATCCTCGTGATGGACGTCTCGGGGTCGATGCGGGCCACCGACGTGAAGCCCACGCGCCTTGACGCCGCCCGCGATTCGGCCCGGGCGCTGGTCGATAGCCTGCCCCCGAAGTTCCAGGTCTCACTCATCTCGTTTTCGAACAACGTCAAGACACTCGTCCCGCCAACCACGGACCGGGAACTCGTGAAGCGGGCGATAGCCGGCCTCCGGGCCGATGGCGGCACGGCGATGGGCGACGCCATCGTCCAGGCCGTTGACCTTGCGCGGCCACAACTGCTGCCCGATTCGGCCGGACCGGGGGCAGGCCGCACACCGGCCGCGACGCCGGCGCCGGCCGGTGGTACGGCGGCCGCCGGCCCCCCGCCGGCAGTCATCGTGCTGCTTTCCGATGGCGCCAACTCCACCGGCTTCGCCGACCCCATCGAGGCGGCGACAGAGGCGCAGGCGCGTGAAGTCTCCATCTTCACCGTCGCCCTCGGTACGCAGGCGGGCGTCGTCGAGATCACGGACCAGGCGGGGCGCACCCGGCGCATCCAGGTGCCTCCAGACGAAGAGACGCTCAAGGAGATCGCGGCGATCACGGAGGCGAAGTTCTTCGCCGCGCCAAGCGCCGAGGAACTCACGGCGGTCTACAACGACCTCGGTTCGAAGATCGGGTTCGACAGCAAGGACGAAGAGGTCGCCTACTGGTTCGCCGCGGCCGCCGCACTACTGGTCCTGGCCGCTGGTGGCCTCTCGCTCCTCTGGTTCAACCGCTTCCCCTGAGCGGGCCGGACGCCCTGGCGGTTAGCCCCGGTTGGTCACGCCGGACACGCGGACGGCCGTGAGCCGGACGATGACGCGGCCGTCGGCCCTGAGCCCGGCCTCGAAGCCCTCCGGCGGCGTGAACCCGGGGCCGCGCATGGCCCGGTTCACGGCCACATGGCCGGGCACGATGTCCCGATCATCGACGACGGCCGTGCCTTCGACGTTCACGAACCCGAAGGGGGCGCCCTCGTCCAGGATGCAGAGGGCGATCCGGGCGTCGTTCCGCAGTGTCTTCGCCTTCAGCCGGGCCGCGGTGGTGCTGAAGAGGAGTTCGTCTCCATCGCGGGCGAAGAACACCACTGAGTTCGTTGGGCTGCCATCCGTCCGCAGCGTCGTGGCGACGGCCCACTTCTGCCGGTTGATAAACGCGTCCTGTTCCTGTGTGCCGATCATGAGCACTACTGCCCTCCTCAGGCAGGCGGGACTCTACGCTGAACCGGCGCGGGGCGCACGGACGGAGTACGATCCTCGGGTGTCGTCCGCAGCACCCCTCGGCCGCCGCATCTGCGTCTACGGCCCCTCCGGGGCCGGGAAGTCGACCTTCGCGAAGACGCTGGGCGAACGGCTCGGCCTTCCCGTCGTGGAGCTCGACGCTATCTTCCATTCGCGGCCCAACTGGGACGACCTCTCGACGGAGGAGTTCCGCGAGGCGGTCCAAGCCCGGCTCCGCCAGCACCCGGAGGGCTGGGTGGTGGATGGCAACTACAGCCCCGTCCGTGACCTCATCCTCCCCTCCGCCGACACGGTGGTCTGGTTGCGGCTGCCCTGGCGCGTCGTCTACCCCCGCCTCGTCCGGCGCACGCTTCGCCGGGTGCGGACGCGTGAACTGCTCTGGGGCGTGAACCGCGAAGCCGGCCTGGCCCAGCTCTTCCGGCCGAAGGAATCGATGCTCTGGGCCGGCATCCAGCTCTGGGGCGCCCATCACCGCAAGACGCGCGAGGCGCTGGCCACGATCCCGCATTCGGCCACCGTCATCGAGCTGCGGTCGGCGGGTGCGGTCCGGAGGTTCCTGGCGCCGGCGGCGCATAAGGAAGCCGACGGCTAGGGCGGCACGCCGCCGCCCGGTACTCGCTACCGGGCCCGCCCGCTACCCTCGACGGGATGCCCAACCCCGAACCGCCCTTCCTGCCCGGCGCCCGGACCCCGGCTGCGTGGCGGCGGCGGCGCCGGATCGCCGTCGGGTCGGCGATTGTGGGCGGCGCGGTCCTCAGCCTCGGCGGCCTCGCGCTCCTGCTCTGGGCCTTCGTCGCGCTCAGCTGGACCCACCGGGGGACGCCGGGCCACCCTGAGTTCGGCATCAACTTCAGCTGCAGCCAGGCCGAGTACCTGTTGCTCGAAACGCCCGGCGGCCCTTTCATCGACGACAATCGCCCCCGCCGCGCCGAGTGGTGTGCAAACGTCCTCCACACGATTTTGGCTGAGACCGGGGCCCGCCACGTCCGCCTCTCGGTCGAGTGGTCGGACGTGGAGCCGGCCGATGGGCGCTTCGACTTCGCCCTCCTCGACGCGTTGCTCGAGGCAGCCAGCAAGGATGGCGCCCGGGTGCTCCTCTCGGTCGGGATGAAGGCCCAGCGCCACCCGGAGTACTACATCCCCGGATGGCTCCTGGAACGGCTGGACCTGGAGGACGGGGCCGACGTCGCCCGGGACCCACTCCTCCGGGCACGGGCGCTGACGATGGTGAGCGCCGTGGCAGGGCACGCCGCTGCCTCGAACGCCGTGGTGGGCTGGCTCGCCGAGAACGAGCCGTACCACCGCTCGCCCCGGGCTCACGACTGGTACCTCGGCCGCGACTATGTGCGCGAAGTGGTGGCCGCCATCCATGCCGCCGACCCGCTGGACCGGCCGGTCGCCATCAACCACGCCGAGCGGCTGGCGTTCGACCGCCGCTGGAAGTGGGGGCTCGAGGACGGGGACGCGGTGGCGACGAGCATCTACCCGTTCCGCAACAACGAGCTGCTGGGGCGGAAGTTCGTGCTGGACATCCTCAACATCGGGCCGCTGATGCCCAACTACAGGGCCCGGGCGGCCGAGACCACGGGGCGCGGCAAGCCGTACTGGATTACGGAACTCCAGGCCGAACCCTGGTCGAACCCGGACGTGCGGCTCATCTCCCCCTCCAACCCGGCCAGGGACCTCACGCCGGAGCACTTTCGCCGCAATGTCCACTACGGACGCCTCACAGGCGCCGACCGTGTCTACCTCTGGGGCGCCGAATGGTGGCTCTTGCAGCGCGATAGGCATGGCGACAGCACGTGGTTCGCGATCGCCCGCGAAGCGATCGCGGGCGGCGACGCGACGGCGCGGACCCAGCCGGGCGCGCGGCCGTGAACGCCTTCCTGCGCTCCCAGCCGGGTGCCGCTTACGGGGCGGCGGCCTGGCGGGTATGCTCCGGCCACCACACCGCCACGGAGGCCCCGCATGACGTCGCCACTCACCCCCGAGACGCTCGTCTACGGCTTCACGGCCGCCAGCGACCCCCAGGTGTCGCCGGACGGGACCCGGGTCGCCTATGTCCTCGGCCGCACCGACCGGGAGACCCGCAAGCCGTCGAGCGCCATCTGGCTCTGCGACATCGACGGCGCGAACAAGCGGCGGCTCACCTTCGGCGGCGTCCGCAACGGCAACCCGCGCTGGTCGCCGGACGGTCAGTCGCTCGCCTTCACGTCGGACCGGGTCGAGCCGAACGGCGTCTTCATCCTCCCCATGGATGGCGGCGAGGCGCGCGAACTGCTTCGCCATCCGACGGCTGTCGGCGACCTGGCCTGGTCTCCGGACGGGTCGCGGCTCGCCTTCACGGCCCCATTCGACCCGGCGAACCCGGAGGGAAAGGCGAGGGCCGCCGGTGAGCCCGCGCCCATCCGTGTCACCTCCCGGATCGACTACAAGCAGGACAACCGCGGCTATCTCCACGACACGCGCATCCACGTCTACACGGCCGACCTCGCGACCGGCGCGACCGTCCGGCTGAGCAGCGAGGCGAAAGACCACGGCAGCCCCGCCTGGTCGCCGGATGGCCGTTCGCTGCTCTGCCGGGTGAGCTACGACAATGGGTTCGCCTCGGGACTCGTCCTCCTGCAGGCCGAAGGCGGGGACGCCCGGCCGGTCACAGCGCCCGATGCGCGGGTCTCAACCTGGGCCTGGTCGGCGGACGGGGCCGCGGTCCTCTACACGGCCGACCCGGACCACACGACCCAACCCGACTTCTACCTCTACGACCTCGGGACGGGCTCCACACGGAGGCTGACGGATGACCTCCAGTGCCTTCCCGACGGCGGCTTCCCGACGATCGTGCCGCCGTCGATGCCAGTCTTCCTCGACGACTCGCACGCTCTCTTCCACGCCTTCCGGGCGGGCGCCAGCGGCCTCTTCACGATCGACCTCCGCGACGGCGCCGTCGTCCAGGTCGAGGGCGAACAGGAGCTACGGGCGGGCCTGAGCGCCGACGGGTCACGGCGCTACATCGCCCAGTCCATCGCCAGCCTGGAGAAGACCGGCGAGGTCGGTGTGATCGACCGTCAGGAGGGCCGCCGGACGCTGATCACGGAGTACAGCGCGCCCGTGCTCTCTGTCTCGCCCGCGGCCGCCTGGGAGCGCTTCGAAGTGCGCCGCGACGGCCTGGCCACCGAAGCCTGGCTGCTCCGCCCGGCCGACTTCGACCCGGCGAAGCGCTACCCGCTCGTCCTCGACGTCCATGGCGGGCCGAACGGCCATTACGGCTACACGTTCAACGCCATGCAACAGGCGCTCGCCACGAACGGCTTCATCACCGTCTTCTCCAACCCGCGCGGGAGCAGCAGCTACGGCCGCGACTTCGCCATGCGCGTCTTCGGGGACTGGGGCCGCGAGGACTACGCCGACCTCATGGCGGTGGTCGATACCTGCCTCGAACGGCCGTACATTGACCGCGACCGCACCGGCATCTGGGGGTATAGCTACGGTGGCTACATGACCGCCTGGACGATCAGCCAGACGCGCCGCTTCAAGGCCGCAGTCTGCGGCGCGCCCTGCTTCGATCTGGAATCGATGTATGGGACGAGCGACATCTCCCACGTTTTCGGCCCGCTGCAGTGGACGGGCGCACCGCACGAAGCGCGCGAGTGGTACGCCACCCACTCCCCCTCCCAGTTCGCCCACAACACGCGCACACCGACGCTCATCATCCAGGGCGAGGCGGACGAGCGCTGCCCTGTCGGCCAGGGCGAGCAGATGTTCGTGACGCTGAAACAGAACGGCTGCGAGGTGGAGTTCGCCCGCTACCCCGGTCAGTCCCACCTCTTCATGCGCACCGGCCCGGCGGAATACCGCGAGGATGTCCTCGCGCGGACCCTCGCCTGGTTCAAGCGCCACCTCGGCGAGCCCCGGTAGTTGCGACCCACAGCGGTCGCGGGCTACGGACCAGCTTCTGCGTGTCTCCGCCAACCTCGTCGTGGCAGCCCACGCAGCCAATCGTCGCCGCTGATGCCCCTCCGTGACTGGCGTCTACCGCTCGGCCGCCGTCTCGAGCATCTCGGCGAGCTCCTTCGGCGTCCGTTGCGCCCCCCGCAGGGCCGTCACGACATAGCGGACGCCATCCCGCTCGCGAACGAAGCTGGCCGCGTCGGCCGGGCCCGCCGGGGCGAGGGCGCCAGCCGCGACCCGGAAGGCGGGCTCGCTGACACGGGCATCAGGGTCCAGGTCACCCCCTTTCGTGGGGGGCCGGTCGGCCAGCCAGTACTCCAGGATGAAGCCGTGTGCACCCGGCGTGCTGCCGCTTGCGAGTTCGACGGAGTGCAGCAGGAGCCGCCCGATGTACCCCTCGCGCATGGCCAGGCTTGGCTGGAGGAGGACAATCTTGCTGCCGCTGCCACCCACGCCCAGGGCCGCTTCGAAGGACGCCTCGGGCATCATCGAGAGGTCGCCAGTGAGGACAAGCGGGATGGCGATCTGCTGCCCGGGGGCCAGGGTGGCCGAGGTCAGCTTGTTCTCGTCCCGGATCAGGTCGGCAAAGCCGGCCGGGCCGCCACCGGGCACCCCGCTGAAGGCCTTGGCGACGGAGACGAGGGTGTCGCCGGCCCGCACCGTGTAGAGGATGTACTGCGGGCTCTGGGCGAGCGTCTGAGCGACCTCCGAGTTGCCGGGCGTCGTCCCAGCCGTGGCCGTCACCGTCGGGGCCGGCGCGGTTGCGGCCGGGGAACTCGTGTTTGTGGGTGCGGGAGCGTCGTCGTCGTCGCCGCAGGCGCCAGCCGCCGCCGCGACCAGCGCCAGGACCACCAGGGGAAGTAAGCCGCGCATCAGCCCTCCGTTCGCCGCCTCTCAGCCTGCCACAGCCCCGCGGTCACGGCCAACCGCCGGGTGGCCTTCCTTTCCCGCCCCGTTCGCCACGGCCAGGGACTACGTCGCGACGAAGGAGAATCGCGTGCTGTTCATCATCACGCCCAGGACCATGATTGCGAGCGCGAGGACGAGCCCGGAGATGCTGAAGACCATCGAGTTCACCCGCGCCTTGCGCGTCTCGCTCGCCGGGGCCGTCCCCGCCACTTCTGCGTCGATGGCGTCGGCCAGGCGTGGGCCGACCACGAACGTGTGCAGCCCGACGATGCCCAGCATGGCGATGAAGAGGCACATCTTGACGATGAAGAGCACGCCGTAGCGAAGGTCGGTGAAGCCGAGGTCATCTGGCTGGGCGTAGTAGTCGCGCCAGTCGCTGATCAGGTAGCTGCCGGCCACGACGATCATCGCCAGGCCCACGCCCCCGAGCCAGCCGAAGCGGCGCGTCAGTTTGCGGGTCAGTTCCGCCCGTACCCGCTGGTCGGCGATGCCCCGGGCCGCCGGGACCCAGGCGAAGGCGAGGAAGAACTGCGGCCCGACAAACAGGGCGATACCCAGGATGTGGACCCAGATGAAGATGATGTGGAAGGTGGTATCCAAGCTATCCCCCGGGGCGCTGCGACGTCTCTAGAGTGAATCGCCAAGGCGCCAGGGGCGCCAAGGGCCGCCAGGAGCGAGTGGTGAAACGAGCGGCGTGGCCACATTAGAACCAATCGCGGCCCACCAGTGAAGAGCGCGGCCGGGAGGCCGCTCAACACGCGACCAACCGAGCGCGGCCGGGAGGCCGCTCAACACCGCTACGGCAACCCGGCGTGCGGCACATCGACCCGCACCACCTCAACCTTGCCCGAGCGCTCCTTCGCGGCCGCCTCGCCGGAGGCCTTGGCGGTGAGGACGAAGAGCGTCTTCCCGTCGGCGCCGCCGAGCATGCAGGCGTAGGCCTGCTGGGTCGTCTGCACCCGGTCCACCACCTCGCCGCCCTCACGGATGCGGAGGCACTCGGGCGCCGCCGGGTTCGCGATCCAGATGCAGCCCTCGGCGTCGAGGCAGATGCCATCGGGGACCGCCGGCGCGGTGTCAGCCCAGACCCTGCGGCCCGAAAGGGAGCCGTCGGCGGCGATCGTGAACGCCGTCAGCCGCCGCCCCATCGATTCGCCGACGATCAGTGTCCCGCCGTCCGGCGTGACGACGCTGCCGTTCGGGAACTCCATGTCTTCCGCCGCAACGTGCACCGAGCCATCCGGATCGACGCGGGCGAGGGTAGCGGTGCTCATCACCGCCTCCTGGCCGGCCGCCCGGGCGCGTGTGACGGCTTCGAGGTCGAAGCCGAAGTTGCCGACATACGCCCGGCCCTTCGCGTCCACCACCATGTCGTTGCAGTGATAGGTCGCGATGCCCCAGAGGTCGGCGTGCTCGACAAGGCGGCCGTCCGGCTCGAGGCGGAGGAGCTTGCGGTCGATCATCGAGACGATGAGCATGCGGCCGTCGGGCAGCCAGCCGAGACCGGAGGGCTGGTTCGGCACCGTGCACACGGTCGCGGCCACCCCGTCCTCCGTCACCGTCTTCACGGCGTAGTCGTTGAAGTCGGAGAAGTAGAGCTTCCCGTCGTGCCAGCGGGGGCCTTCGCCGAAGTGGAGTCCTTCGAGCAGGGTCTTAGTTACGCGTGTCATTTCCTGTCCTTCCTGGGCCTGGCTCCCCCTCTCCCCGCGCACGGGGAGAGGGGGCCGGGGGGTGAGGGCTAACGCAGCGTGATGCCGCCATCGACCGAGATGTACTGCCCGGTGATGTTCCGGGCGTCGTCGCTCGCCAGGAACGCGGAGAGTTTGCCGATGTCGGCCGGGGTCTGTTCACGCCCGAGCGGGACGCCGGTCTTCACGGTCTGGAGGAAGACGTCGCGCGGCGTCATCTCTTTGAAGGCCGGGTTGGACCGTTGGATGGCCGTGGCCATCCCCTCCCAGGCGCGCGTCCAGAGGAACCCCGGGCAGATCGCATTCACCCGGATGTCGAGGGGCGCGAACTCAAGGGCCATGCTCTTCGTGAAGGAGATAACGCCCGCCTTCGCGGCGGCATAGGCGGCGAGCGCGGGCCCGGCCCGCAGCCCGGCGATCGAGGCGATGTTCACGACCGCGCCGCCGTTCGCCTGGAGGTGGGCCTTCGCGTGCTTCGTCACCAGGAAAGTGGTACGCAGGTTCTGGGAGAGCGTCTCGTCCCAGCCCGCCGCTTCGACGTTCTCGATGCCGCCACCGAAACGTGGCGTTTCGGCCCCGTCGGGCAGGATCATGGGGCCGCGGCCGGCGCCTGCGTTGTTCGCGAGGATGTCCAGGCGCCCGTACTGCTGGACGACCCGGGCGATGGCCGCCACCACCGCGGCCTCGTCGGCGACATCGGCGGCGAGGCCCACGGAGCCGTTGCCGAGGCTGGCGGCCGTCGCCTCCGCGGCGGGGCCATCGAGGTCGAGCACGGCCACGGCCGCGCCTTCTTCGGCGAACGCCCGGGCGATGCCCTCGCCGATCCCGCGGGCGCCGCCGGTGACGATCGCGACCTTCCCACTGAGGCGCCCACTCATTCCGTGTTCCCGCGGTCCGCCCCGGTGATCTCGGCCATCAGCTCGAGCGCCTCGTCCTGGGTGGTGTTGATCGTCAGCCCGGTCGCGCCCGAGTCGGCCCAGGGCTTGTACCGCTCCCGGATGCGCGCTGTCGTGCCCACCAGCGACATCTCGTCGCAGTACTCGTCCGGGACGGCCTCCATCGCCTCGCCCTTGCGCCCGGAGAGGTACATCTCCTGGATCGTCTTGGCGGCGTCGCCGTAGCCGCGGCGGACCATCATGTCGTTGTGGAAGTTCTTGTTGCGGTGGCCCATGCCGCCAACGTAGAGGGCGATGTTCGGCTTCATCCGGCGGAAGGCGTCGCGCACATCGTTCGTGATGTGGACCTGGACGCTGCCCTGGATCTCGAGGTCCTTGAGCGACTTGCCGCCGCCCGCCCTGGCGAAGCCCTCATCGAGCCAGGGCTTGAAGGTCTTCATGCTGCCGGGGACGAAGCCGAGCGGCAGCCAGCCGTCCGCGATCTCGGCGGTCATCTTGACGTTCGCCTCCGTGCCGGTGCCGAGCCAGATGGGGATGTTCGGGTTCATGTGGAGGATCGACTTCAGGGGCTTGCCGATGCCCATGGCTCCCGGTCCGGTATAAGGCAGCGCGATCTCCTTGCCGGCGTGACTGACGGGCTCCTCGCGGGCGAAGATCTTGCGCATGATCGCCACGTAGTCGCGGATGCGGGTGTTCGGCTTGCCCCAGGGCTGGCCGTACCAGCCTTCAACGATCTGCGGCCCCGAGACACCCAGGCCGGCGATGAAGCGGTTCCCCCCGGCCATCGCATCGACGGTCGCGACCTGCATCGCCGTCATTGCCGGAGTGCGCCCGGCGAGCTGGATGATGCCCGTGCCGAGCCGGATCCGCTTCGTCAGGGCGGCGATGTAGGCCAGCGGCGTGATCGCGTCGGAGCCGTAGGCCTCGGCCGTCCAGACCGAGTCGTAGCCGAGCCGCTCGGCCATGAGGATGCGCTCCATAGGCACGCGCATCTCCGCGCCCGAATAGCCGATCGAAAGTCCAAGTTTCATGCAAGCCTCCAGCGAGTGGCCGGATTCTACATGGCGCCTAAGGCACGTCCACCCGCCAGAGTCCGTCGAAGCTCGCGAAGAGGAGCTCGCCCGAGGGCAGGAAGGCCATCGTCCAGCAGTACGTACCTTCGGCGGGGGCGTACGCGTGCCGCGCCTGGCTCCCATCGGCCCGTGTAACGAGGAGTTCGCCCTCGATCATGTCGTAGGTCCAGGCCGATCCACTTGCGTCCACCGCGAGGCAGCCGCCGCCGCCGCTCTCGAAACGCTTCACCGTCCCGTCGGTCGCCAGCCGCAGGAGGGAGTCGAACCCGTACCCGATCCAGGCGTTGCCCTGGCCATCGAGGGCCACCTCCGACGGAAGCCCGGTCTTCCCAAAGGTCGAGGCGGGGAGCGTCGTCAGGCGGCCGTCAGGGCTGAGCTTGCGGAGGCGGGAGTCGAGGACCTTGTCCTCGACCCAGGGCTGCTCGACGAACCAGACGGTGCCGTCGGGGGCGACGGCCATCGAACGGATGCTGCCGAGGTAGTTGGCCGTCGCCGGTCCGTCGCTCGGATCCTCCGGGACCGGACAGTCCTTGCTGTCGTCAGCGGGGCACTCCTTCCCCGCGACCACCACCGCCTT